>NZ_SMKI01000058.1 GCF_004348415.1 Streptomyces hainanensis | reverse complement strand
CCTACCAGGCGTGGACGGCCCCCGACCGCGTCGCCGTCCCCCCGGACACCGCCCGACCGCAGCTGTGGCGACAGGCGGTGGACACCATCCGGCGCGAGCCCCCGCCCTTCGCCGGCCGCTTCCTGCACCGCGACTTCCACCCCGGCAACGTGCTCTTCACCGACGACGAGATCACCGGCGCCGTCGACTGGGTGGAGACCTCCTGGGGCCCCACCGACCTCGACGTGGCGCACTGCGCCTCCGCGCTCGCCCTGCTCCACGGCCCGGACGCCGGGCTCCGCTTCGCCGACCGCTACACGGCCGCCGGCGGCGAGGTGACCGCGGAGCCGCGCGACCACCTCTACTGGCGGTTGCTGGACGCCCTGGCCTTCGCGCCGGACGCCGAGAAGGTGGCCGGCCCCTGGCGGGAGCTCGGCCGGACCGACCTCACGCCGGCCCTGCTGGCTCACCGTCTCGAGGACTACCTGGCCGCCCTCCTCGACCGGTACGCGTGAGACCTCCCGACTACCGGGAGAACGCCTCCGGCAGCTCGAACTCGCCGTCCTGCCAGGGCAGATCCGCGCCCCACTCCGGGCCGAAGCCGGATATCAGGCCGCTCAGCCCGGACTCGGGGTCGATCTCCACGACCTCGGCGCCGCTCGGCGGCGTGAAGTCGAAGACGGAGCCGGCCGGCTGACCGTAGTCGATCCGGGAGAACGCGACGTCGAACGAGCCGCGCTCGCTCTGCACGGAGACGGCCAGCGGCACGCCCGTCTCGCTGTCCACCGAGATCCGGGCCTGGGAGATCCCGCTCGCCGCCTCGTCCGTCGGCTCCGCCGTCACCTGGTAGGCGCTGCGGCCGGCCACCCGGGCCGTGCCGTCCACGGTGATCTCCGCGTGCTCCCCGGCCGCGGCCAGCAGCCGCTCGGCCGCCTGCTGCGGCGTGAGGTCGCCGAACGGCGCCTCGCCGGGGGCCGACTCCGCGCCCGTCTCGGCCGGCGCCGTGGCGTGCAGCACCGTGTCACCGGCGCTGTCGTAGGCCCAGAGGTCGTCCCCGTTGTGGATGAGCGCGAACTCGTCCGAGCCGTCGACCAGGGCCACCCGCTGCCGCTCGGGGCCGTCCATCGCGACCCGCAGCGTGCCGTCGCCCATGGCCAGCCCGGCGAGCGCGCCGGCCGACCCGCCCAGGGCCCCGTCCAACACGCCGTCCAGCGCGGGGCCGAGATCCGGCAGGCCCAGATCGGCCTCGACCCGGACCGTGCCCGAGAGCTGCTCCGTGTCCGACTGGACGACCCTGACGACCAACTCCTCGGCGGTCACGTCCGGCAACTCGGGGCCGCCGTCGCTGGCGATCGCGGGCCAGACGCCGGCCCCGATCGCGGCCACCCCCGCCACCACCACGGTCGGCACGGCGGCCCGACGAACGCTCCTGTGCATTGCCATCAGATGCCCCTCCAGTCGGCACTTCCCACCCGGCACCATCAATTGCAACAGGCTGGGGCCATTCAGGCATCCACCGACGGGAGTCATTCGCCTACTACCAGAGGATGACCGAACGAAGGTGAACGCGGCCCGATCCCGTAGGGGTTCTACCCGGGTCCCGGCCGGGGGGAACGGATCGGCCGGGCGAGGGGGAGGAGGAAGGCGAGCGGGAGCAGAGGGAGAGGAGGAGGGGGAGGAGGCGGTTACGTCGTGCGGTCGGCCACCGCGTCGCAGAGCTCGGTGAGCGCCGCCCTGGCCGGCCCGTCCGGCAGCGGGTCGAGCGTCCGGCGCGCCTGCTCGGCGAACGACAGCGCGTCCTCCCTGGCCCGCTCCAGGGCCGGGTGGGCCCGCAGCCCGGCGAGCGCCTCGGCGTGCCTGGCGTCGTCCGTGAGGTCGCCGTCCAGCAGCTCGCACAGCTCGCGGTCGGCGGCCGAGCCGCCCTCCCTGGCCATCTCCCGCAGCCTGAGCACCGGCAGGGTGGGGACGCCCTCCCGCAGGTCGGTGCCCGGCGTCTTGCCCGACTCGGTGCCGTCGCTGGCGATGTCCAGTACGTCGTCGGCGAGTTGGAACGCCACCCCGATCCGTTCGCCGTACTGGGCCAGGGTGTTCACCACGGCCTCGGAGGCGCCGGCCATCATGCCGCCCATCCGGCCCGCGACGGCGATCAGCGAGCCGGTCTTGCCCGCGATCACCTCCAGGTGGTGGGAGATCGGGTCCTCGCCGGGCAGCGGCCCCGCCGTCTCCTGGATCTGCCCGGTCACCAGGCGCTCGAACGCCTCGGCCTGGATCCGCACGGCCTCGGGGCCCAGGTCGGCCACTATGGAGGAGGCCCGGGAGAAGAGGAAGTCGCCGGTGAGCACCGCCACCGAGTTGCTCCAGCGGGCGTTGGCACTCGCCACCCCGCGCCGCACCTCGGCCTCGTCCATGATGTCGTCGTGGTAGAGGGTGGCCAGGTGGGTCAGCTCCACCACCACGGCCGCCGGCACCACACCGGGCGCGTCCGGGTCGCCGAACCGGGCCGCGAGCAGCAGCAGGAGCGGCCGGAAACGCTTGCCACCGGCCCGCATCAGGTGCTGTGCCGTCTCCGTTATGAAGGGGACGTCGCTCTTGGTGGCCTCGATCAGCCCCGCCTCGACGGCCGTCAACCCCGCCTGGAGTTCGGCTTCCAGGGCCGGGTCCCGCACGCTCCCCCCGAGGGGTCCAACGACGGTCACGAGTGACTCCCCTGTCTTCCGGTCCGATACCCCCCGCAGCGTAGCCGGTCGGAAGTCGATCACCGCCAGGACGTACCGCCATGTACCGTGCCGCTCCCCCGGGCCCCGATCTCCCCAAGGGCACCGGAGGCACACGGTTTTCACGTACGTATCAGTACGGCACCGATTGCCATGAGCGCGTAACACTGACAACTACCCGGCCCGACGAACGGATAATCTTCCGACACCGAGTACAACAGTTGTACGCACGAGGGGAAATCATGCGTAAGTCAATACGGCTCGCTCTGCCCGCCGCCGCCGCTGTCATGGCTCTGGCGCTCACCGCCTGTGGCGAGGACGAGGAGTCGAACGACAACGGCGCCGGCGACAACGGCGCCAGCGAGACCACCGGCGGTGGCGAGGGCGAAGAGGAGCCGATCGGCTCCGGCGGCGGCGAGATCAGCACGGGTCCCACGGTCGAAGAGGTCGAGGGCATCTGGATGACCGGCGTCGAGCCGGAGGACGCCGTCATCACCTTCACGGCCGGTGGCGTCGACTTCACCGAGGACACCCTCGACGAGGGTGACATCTGCAGCGGCAGCTACGCCGACGGCACCATCACGCTCGCCGAGTGCACCGTGTTCGGCAACGAGGAGTGGGCCGACCGCGAGGCGACGGTGGAGCTGGCCGACGGCACCATGACCGTCACCTGGGCCTCCGGCACCGCGCAGGAGTACACCAACATGATGGGTGACCTCGGCGACCTGGGTGACCTGGGCGACCTCGAGGACATGGACCTCAGCGAGCTCGAGGACAGCCTGGCCGAGCTCGAGGACCTGGAGGCGGAGCTCGGCGGCTGATCCAGGCCGAACGACCGTCACGGAGGCAGCGAGGCCCGGGTCCCACGGGGGGACCCGGGCCTTCCGCTTGGGCGCGATCTACCGCCAATCGCCACAGAGGTATCAGTACGGCGTGGATTGCCTCAGGCGTGTAACACAACGACCTACCCACCGCTGCTGGCATATAACCTGCTTGCATTGAGTGACACTGCACTAGGGGTATCCATGCGTAAGGCAATCAGGCTCGCACTTCCCGTCGTCGCCGCGGCCACGGCGCTCGCCCTCACGGGGTGCAACGACGATGACGGCGAGGGCAGCTTCGGCAGCCTTGGTGGGAACTCGGGCGGCTCCGAGCAGACGGAGGACCCGGGCAGCACCACGGGGGGCGAGGAAACCGGCGACACCGGTGGCGAGGAGACCGGGGACACCGGCGGCGACACGGGCGGCGACACCGGCGGCTCGGGCGGCGAGGTCACCACCGGCCCGGCCATCGAGGAGTTGGACGGCGACTGGTACGAGAGCGCCACCGCCGACACCCAGAACTTCGAGATCGACGCCGCCAGCGGCGAGGTCCTCTTCTACTCCAGCTTCGACCCGAACAACACGGACAAGTGCTACGGCACCTACGCCGACGGCACGTTCTCGCTGAGCTCCTGCGACAGTTACGGCGGCTCGTGGAGCGACATGTCGGCCTCCGTCACGGAGTTCGACGGCGAGAACCTCACCCTGACCTGGTCGTCGGGCGAGACCGTCATCATGCGGAACCTGTCGACCGGCGGCTTCAGCGCCGAGGAGCAGACGGAGCTTGGCCGCATCATCCAGGAGTACAACGCCGGCTGACCCACCCGGGCGCATGGCACGACGAGGGCCCTGGAACCCCCCACAGGGGGTTCCAGGGCCCTCGCCCTGTCATGCCAAGGTCAGCGCGACGCTCACCGCACGAACGTGCCCGCCTGGCCGGCCAGGTCGAGGAAGTACTGCGGTGCGATGCCGAGCACCAGCGTCACCACCGCGGCCAACGCGACCACCGACATCGTCAGCGGGCTCGGGATCACCACCGAGGGGCCGTCGGCCTTCGGCTCGCTGAAGAACATCAGCACGATCACCCGCACGTAGAAGAACGCCGCCACCGCGGAGGCGAGCACACCCACGATCACCAGGCCCATCGCACCGGAGTCGGCCGCCGCCCGGAACACCGCGAACTTGCCCGCGAACCCGGAGGTCAGCGGGATGCCGGCGAAGGCCAGCAGGAACAGCGCGAAGACGCCGGCCAGCAGCGGCGAGCGCCGCCCGAGACCCGCCCACTGCGACAGGTGGGTGGCCTCGCCCCCGGCGTCCCGCACCAGCGTCACCACGGCGAACGCGCCCAGCGTGACGAAGGAGTAGGCCGCCAGGTAGAAGAGCACCGACGAGACGCCGTCCTCCGACACCGCCACCACGCCGGCCAGGATGAACCCGGCGTGCGCGATCGACGAGTACGCCAGCAGCCGCTTCACGTCGGTCTGGGTGATCGCGATCACCGCGCCCGCCACCATCGAGGCGATGGCCACGCCCCACAGCACCGGCTGCCAGTCCCAGCGCGTGCCCGGCAGCACCACGTACAGCAGCCGCAGCATCGCGCCGAACGCCGCCACCTTGGTGGCCGCCGCCATGAAGCCGGTGACCGGGGTCGGCGCGCCCTGGTAGACGTCCGGGGTCCACATGTGGAACGGCACCGCGCCCACCTTGAACAGCAGCCCCATCAGCACCATCGCGCCGCCGATCAGCAGCAGCGCGTCGTTGCCCATCGTGGAGGCGAGCCCCGCGTCCAGGCTGGCCGGGTTGCCGGCGACGACGTCGCGGATGCCGGAGTACGACACCGTGCCCGCGTAGCCGTAGAGCAGCGCGATGCCGAACAGCAGGAACGCCGAGGCGAAGGCGCCGAGCAGGAAGTACTTGACGGCCGCCTCCTGCGACAGCAGCCGCCGGCGGCGGGCCAGCGCGCACAGCAGGTAGAGCGGCAGCGACAGCAGCTCCAGCGCGATGAAGAGCACCAACAGGTCGTTGGCGGCCGGGAAGAGCAGCATGCCGCCCACCGCGAACAGCAGCAGCGGGAAGATCTCCGTGGTGGTGTGCCCGGCCCGGATCGCCTCCTGCTCGGCCGCGCCGCCCGGCACCGCCGCCGGCTGCGCGGCGAACGAGTCGACCCGCGCCCCGTGCGCGGCGGGTTCGAGCCGCCGCTCCGCGAACAGGAACACCGACACGAGGCCGACCAGCACGATAACGCCCTGGAGGAAGAGCGAGGGCCCGTCCACCGCGAGCGAACCCATGCCGGCCACCTGCGACTTCGAGGTGCCGCGGTCGCCGGCCGCCAGGCCCACCACCGCGGCGAACGACGCGGCGAGCGCCAGCGTGGCCAGCACCACCTCCGCCGGATAGCGGACCCGGCGGGGCGCGAACGCCTCGATCAGGATGCCGACGACGGCCGCCCCGTACACGATCAGGCTCGGCGAGAGCGCGATCCACTCGATGTCGGGAGCGGTCAGATCCCCGGGATTCATGCAACCCCTCCTGAGGTAATCGCCTTACTCATGTTCGGCCCCCGCCTCGTGTCCGGAGTCCGCCTCGGCGGGCACCTGCGGCGCCGGGTCCTGCCGGTCGACGTCGGACAGGGTGTGCTCGACGGCCGGGTTGACGATGTCGGTGAGCGGCCGCGGGTAGACGCCGAGGAAGACCACCAGGGCGATCAGCGGCGCCACCACGGCGAGTTCGCGTACCCGCAGGTCGGGCAGCTTCTCCAGGCCGGCCTTCACCGGTCCGGTCATCGTCCGCTGGTAGAGGATCAGCACGTACAGCGCCGCCAGCACTATCCCCGAGCTGGCCACGATGCCGGCCACCTGGTAGCGGCTGAAGGTGCCGACCAGCACCAGGAACTCGCTGACGAACGGGCCGGTGCCGGGCAGCGAGAGCGTCGCGAGGCCGCCGATCAGGAAGGTGCCGGCCAGCACCGGCGCCGTCTTCTGCACGCCGCCGTAGTCGGCGATGATCCGCGAGCCGCGCCGGGAGATCAGGAAGCCGGCCACCAGCATCAGGGCGGCCGTGGCGATGCCGTGGTTGATCATGTAGAGCGTGGCGCCGCCCTGGCCCTGGCTGGTCATCGCGAAGATGCCGAGCACGATGAAGCCGAAGTGGCTGATCGACGCGTAGGCGATCAGCCGCTTCATGTCCCGCTGGCCGATGGCGAGCAGCGCGCCGTAGACGATGCTGACCAGGGCCAGCGTCAGCACCACCGGGGTCGCCCAGTGGCTGGCCTCCGGGAAGAGGCCGAGGCAGAAGCGGAGCATCGCGAAGGTGCCGACCTTGTCGACCACCGCGGTGATCAGCACGGCGACCGGCGCCGTCGACTCGCCCATCGCGTTGGGCAGCCAGGTGTGCAGCGGCCACAGCGGCGCCTTGATGGCGAACGCGAGGAAGAAGCCGAGGAACAGCCAGCGCTCGGTGGACTGCGCGAACTCCAGGTCGCCCGAGGCGCGCGCCTCCAGGATGGCCCGCAGCGAGAAGGTGCCCTCCGGCAGCTGGTCCGCGGTGGCCACGAACAGGCCGATCACCGCGGCCAGCATGACCAGGCCGCCGACCAGGTTGTAGAGCAGGAACTTGACCGCCGCGTAGGTGCGCTGCCGCGCCTGCCCCTCCTCGTCGCCGCTCCCGGCCCGGTCCCCGAAGCCGCCGATGAGGAAGTACATCGGGATGAGCATGGCCTCGAAGAACACGTAGAAGAGGAAGACGTCGGTGGCGGCGAAGGACATGATGACCATCGCCTCGACGAGCAGGATCAGCGCGAAGAAGCCCTGGGTCGGGCGCCAGCGCCGGTTCGCCGGGGCCTCGCCCTCGACCGGGTCGGCGTCGTTCCAGCCGGCGCCGATCAGGAACGGGATCAGCACCGCGGTCAGCGCGATCAGCGCCACGCCGACGCCGTCCACGCCGAGTTCGTACCGCATGCCGAAGTCCCTGATCCACCAGTGGGACTCGGTGAGCTGGAAGCGGTCCGCGCCGGCGCCGGTGTCGAAGCGCAGCAGCACGGCGAGCGCGAAGCCGAGGGTGACCAGCGAGAAGCCGAGGGCCAGCCACTTGGCGACGGTCCGCCGGGCGGCCGGCACCGCCGCGGTGGCCACGGCGCCGATGGCCGGCGCCAACGCCGTGGCCGTCAGCAGGGGAAATGACATGTCAGACCGCCCTCATCAGCAGGGTCGCGGCGACCAGCAGGACCACGCCGCCGAACATCGAGACCGCGTAGGAGCGGGCGAACCCGTTCTGCACCCGCCGCAGCCGCCCGGAGAGACCGCCGAACGCGGCGGCCGTGCCGTTGACCACGCCGTCGACGCCCTTGTGGTCGACGTAGACCAGGCCGCGGGTGAGGTAGTTGCCCGGCTGGACGAGCACCGCGTGGTTGAAGTCGTCCTGGAGCAGGTCCCGCCTGGCGGCCCGGGTCAGCAGGTTGCCGGTCGGGGCCACCACGGGCACCGGGCGCCGGCCGTACTGGAACCAGGCGCCGGCCACGCCGATCACCATCACGCCGGTGGCGGCGATCGACACCATGCCGTGGCTGACCGGGGAGTCGCCGTGCGCGATGCCGGTGACGGGCTCCAGCCAGTGCTCGAACGACGAGCCCAGGTTGAACAGGAAGCCGGCGGCCACCGAGCCCACGGCCAGCACCATCATCGGGACGGTCATGGACAGCGGCGACTCGTGCGGGTGCGGCTCGTGGCCGTTGGCGTCCGGCTGCCAGCGCTTCTCGCCGAAGAACGTCAGCAGCATGATGCGCGTCATGTAGTACGCGGTGAGCGCCGCGCCGAGCAGCATCACGCCGCCCAGCAGCCAGCCCTGACCGCCGCCCTTGGAGAACCCGGCGTAGATGATCTCGTCCTTGGAGAAGAACCCGGAGAGATAGGGGAAGCCGATGATCGCCAGGTAGGCGAGGCCGAAGGTGGCGAAGGTGATCGGCATGTGCTTCCGCAGTCCGCCGTAGCGCCGCATGTCGACCTCGTCGTTCATGCCGTGCATCACCGAGCCGGCGCCGAGGAAGAGCCCGGCCTTGAAGAAGCCGTGGGTGACCAGGTGCATGATGGCGAAGGCGTAGCCCAGCGGGCCGAGCCCGGCGGCCAGCATCATGTAGCCGATCTGCGACATGGTGGAGCCGGCCAGGGCCTTCTTGATGTCGTCCTTGGCACAACCGACGATCGCACCGAAGAGCAGCGTGACCGCGCCGACCGTGATGACCACGGTCTGCGCGTTGGGCGCCGCGTTGAAGACGTCGGCGGAGCGGGTCACCAGGTAGACGCCGGCGGTCACCATGGTGGCCGCGTGGATCAGGGCCGAGACCGAGGTCGGGCCCTCCATCGCGTCGCCGAGCCAGGACTGGAGCGGCACCTGGGCGGACTTGCCGCAGGCGGCGAGCAGCAGCATCAGGCCGATGCCGGTGAGCGTCGCCTCGCTGGTCCCGGTGGCGTTGGGGAGGACGGTGTCGAAGGCGAAGCTGCCGAAGGTGGTGAACATCAGGAAGATCGCGATCGAGAGGCCGACGTCGCCGACCCGGTTGACCACGAACGCCTTCTTGGCGGCGGTGGCCGCGCTCGGCTTGTGCTGCCAGAAGCCGATCAGCAGGTAGGAGGCGAGGCCCACGCCCTCCCAACCGACGTACAGCAGCAGATAGTTGTCGGCCAGCACCAGCAGCAGCATGGCCGCCAGGAACAGGTTGAGGTAGCCGAAGAAGCGGCGCCGCCGCTCGTCGTGCTCCATGTAGCCGACGGAGTACAGGTGGATCAGCGTGCCGACGCCCGTGATCAGCAGGACGAAGGTCATCGACAGCTGGTCGAGCTGGAAGGCCACGTCGGCCTGGAAGTCGGCCACCGGCACCCAGCTGAACAGGTGCTGGCTCAGGGTGCGGTCCTCGGCCTCGCGGCCGAGCAGGTCGAAGAAGAGCACCACGGCGAGGACGAACGACACCGCGGCGAGCAGGGTGCCCAGCCAGTGGCCCACCCGGTCCAGCCGCCGCCCGCCCACCAGGAGCAGGGCGGCGCCCAGCAGCGGGGCCGCGATGAGCAGTGCGATCAATGACTCCACTGGTTCGTTCCCCTTACAGCTTCATCAGGCTGGCGTCGTCGACCGAGGCCGAGTGGCGGGAGCGGAACACCATGACGATGATCGCCAGCCCCACCACGACCTCGGCTGCGGCCACCACCATCACGAAGAAGGCCATGATCTGACCGTCGAGGTTGCCGTGCATGCGGGAGAAGGTGACCAGCGCCAGGTTGGCGGCGTTCAGCATCAGCTCGACGCACATGAACAGCACGATCACGTTCCGCCGCAGCAGCACGCCGCACGCGCCGACGGTGAAGAGCAGGGCGGAGAGGAACAGGTAGTTCTCGGGATTCACCGTGCCGCCTCCGTCCGCTCGCCGTCGTGCTCGCCGTCGTGCTCGTTGTCGTCTTCGGCCGACCGGTCGGCCTGGTCGGCGCTGTCGACCGCCTTCGGCTTCGGCGGGGTCGGCTGGCCGTGGTAGGTGGCGGTGCGCTGCTCGATGGCCGCCACCCGGTCCACCGCCTCGCGGTGCACCTCGCGGACCTGACCGCGGGCGCGGAGCGTGGCGTTGACGGTCAGCTCGGACGGGGTGCCGTCGGGCAGCAGGCCCGGCAGGTCGACGCCGTTGTGGCGGGCGTAGACGCCGGGGGCGGGCAGCGGCGGCACGTGCCGCCCCGCGCGCACCCGCTCCTGGGACTGCTCGCGCTGCGACTTGTTGCGCTCGACGCGCTCGCGGTGGGTCAGCAGCGTGGCGCCGACCGCGGCGATGGTCAGCAGGATGCCGGTCACCTCGAAGGCCACCACGTAGCGGGTGAACAGCAGCGAGGCCAGGCCCTGGACGTTGCCGCCCGCGTTGGCCTGGGCGAGGCCGGTGAACGAGCCGGTGACGGCCTGCCCGATGCCGGCCATCAGCAGGACGCCGAGCCCGAGCCCGCAGCCGGCGGCCAGCCAACGCTGGCCGGTGAGCGTCTCCTTGAGGGAGTCCGTGGCGCTCACGCCGACCAGCATCAGGACGAAGAGGAAGAGCATCATCACGGCGCCGGTGTAGACGACGATCTGCACCATGCCGAGGAAGTAGGCGCCGTTGGCCAGGTAGAACAGGGCCAGGATCACCATGGTGCCGGCCAGCGAGAGCGCCGAGTGCACGGCTCGGCGCAGCAGCACGGTGCCGAGCGCGCCGGCCAGCGCCAGCGGGCCGAGGATCCAGAACTGCACGGCCTCGCCGGTGGAGGTGGACGTCTCGACGGCGAGCGAGGTGAGGGGGGCGAGTGTGCTCATGCCGACACTCCCGGCTCGGGCAGCTTGCCGGCCGCGGTGATCGGGTCGTCGTCCTCGTCGGCCCCGCCCGGCACCTGGCGGACGGTGCCGGGGGCGGCCCCGGTGACCTCGCCCCGGTAGTACGACTGCTCGTCGGTGCCGGGGTACATGGCGTGCGGGGCCTCGACCATGTCCTCCTGGAGACCGGCCAGCAGCTCCTCCTTGGTGAAGATCAGGGAGGCGCGGGTGCGGTCGGCCAGCTCGTACTCGTTGGTCATGGTGAGCGCCCGGGTGGGGCACGCCTCGACGCAGAGCCCGCACAGGATGCAGCGCAGGTAGTTGATCTGGTAGACGCGGCCGTAGCGCTCGCCCGGGGAGTAGCGCTCCTCCTCGGTGTTGTCCGCGCCCTCCACGTAGATCGCGTCGGCGGGACAGGCCCAGGCGCACAGCTCGCAGCCGATGCACTTCTCCAGGCCGTCGGGGTGCCGGTTGAGCTGGTGCCGGCCGTGGAAACGAGGCGCGGTCGGCTTCTTCTCCTCCGGATACTGTTCGGTGAGCCGCTTCTTGAACATGGCCCTGAAGGTCAGGCCGAAGCCGCCCAGCGGATTGTGGATCTCAGGCATCGCCGTCCTCCCCTCCGTTTCCGATGTGGCTGTCGTTTCCTTCTGTGCCGTCGTGGCCGTTGACCCCACCGTGGCCGTTGACGCCCGCCGGCACCTTCTCGGCGCGGGACGGCCGGCGCGGCACCGGCGGCAGGGTCTGCCCGGGCAGCGGCGGCACCGGGAAGCCGCCGGCCATCGGGTCGAAGGGCGCCTCGGCCCTGGCCGCTTCCTCCTCCTCGTGCCGCTGGTCCGCGCGGTCGCGGAAGATGTCGACGACGAAGGAGAGCAGCAGCAGGCCGAGCACCCCGCTGCCGACCCAGAGGACGATCTCGCGGAAGTCGTAGTCCTCGTTCTGCATCGCCCGCACGGTGGCCACCAGCATCAGCCAGACCAGCGCGATCGGGATCAGCACCTTCCAGCCCAGCACCATGAACTGGTCGTAGCGGACGCGCGGCAGCGTGGCCCGGATCCACATGAAGAAGAAGATGACGGCGCAGACCTTGATCGTGAACCAGAGCATCGGCCACCAACCGGAGTTGGCGCCCTCCCAGAGGCTGATCGGCACCGGGGCGCGCCAGCCGCCGAGGAAGATGGTGACCATCAGGGTGGAGACCGCGACCGTGTGGATGTACTCGGACATCATGAAGAACGCGAACTTGATGGACGAGTACTCGGTGAGGTAGCCGCCGACCAGGTCGCCCTCGGACTCCGGCATGTCGAACGGCGGACGGTGTGCCTCGCCGACCATCGCCACCATGTAGATCAGGAAGGACACCGGCAGCAGGACCATGAACCAGCGGTCGCCCTGGGCGTCCACGATGGCCGAGGTGGACATCGACCCGGAGTAGAGGAAGACGGCGGCGAAGCTGAGGCCCATGGCGACCTCGTAGGAGATGATCTGCGCCGTCGCCCGCACGCCGCCGAGCAGCGGGTAGGTCGAGTTGGACGACCAGCCGGCGAGCACCGTGCCGTAGACGGCGATGGCGCCGGTGGCCAGCACGTAGAGCAGCGCGACCGGGAGGTCGGTGAGCTGGAGGACGGTCTCGGTGCCGAAGATGCTGACCGGGTCGTCCTTGGGGCCGAACGGGATCACGGCGATCGCCATGAACGCCGGGATGGCGGCCAGCAGCGGGGCCAGCAGGTAGACGAACCTGTCGGCGCCCTTGACGACGATGTCCTCCTTGAGCATCAGCTTGATGCCGTCGGCCAGCGACTGGAGCATGCCCCAGGGGCCGTGCCGGTTGGGGCCGATGCGCAGCTGCATCCAGCCGAGGACCTTGCGTTCCATGACGATGCTGATCAGCACCAGCCCCAGCAGGAACGCGAAGCAGAACACCGCCTTGATCAGGATCAGCCAGAACGGGTCGTCCCCGAACATGGACAGATCGGTCTCTTCCGCGAGGGCGGTCACGCGGTCACCTCCTCGGCGTCTGCGTCGACGGGAGCGGCGGCGGCGATGGCGACGACCGCGCCCGGGGTGGCGCCCAGGTCGGCGGCGACGCCGCCGCCCACCGAGTTGAGCGGCAGCCACACCACCCGGTCGGGCATCTCGTCGGTGACGACCAGCGGCAGCTCGACGGAGCCCGCCGGTCCCGTCACGGTCAGCGGCGCGCCGTCCGCGAGGCCGGCCTCGCGCGCGGTGGCCGGGTTGAGCCGGGCCACGGCCGCGTGCCGGGTGGCGGCGAGCGCCGGGTCGCCGTCCTGGAGCCGGCCCTGGTCGAGCAGCAGCCGGTGGCCGGCGAGCACCGCCTCGCCTGCGCCCGGGCTGGGCAGCTCGACCGGCGGGGCGGTCGGGCCGAGCGGCAGGTCGCCGGTCCAGTCGGCCAGCGCGTCCAACTCGGCCCGGGCGGCCCGCACGTCGGGCAGGCCGATCGGAGCGTCCATCGCGTCGGCGAGCATGGTGAGCGCCCGGGCGTCGGTCTGCACCAGGCGGCGGGTCATCTGGTCGGGCTTGACGGCGGCGGCGAACGGCCGGACCCGCCCCTCCCAGTTGAGGAACGAACCCTCCTTCTCGACCACCGCGGCCACCGGCAGCACCACGTGGGCCCGCTCGGTGACCTCGGAGGGCCGCAGCTCCAGGCTGACCAGGAAGCCGTCGCGGGCCACCGCGTCCAGCGCCGCCCCGGCCGCGGCCGGGTCGGGCAGGTCGGCCAACTCGACGCCGCCGACCAGCAGCGCGCCGAGCTCGCCGGCGGCCGCCGCCGCCAGGATTCCGGCGGTGTCCCGGCCGGCCCCCTCGGGCAGCGCGTCGAGGCCCCAGGCCGCGGCCACCTCGCGGCGGGCGCGGGACGAGGACTCGGGCCGGCCGCCGGGCAGCAGCCCGGGCAGCGCGCCCACCTCGATGGCGCCGCGCTCGCCGGAGCGGCGCGGGATCCACACCAGGCCGGCGCCGGTGGCGCCGGCCGCGGCAACGGCGGCGGTGTAGCCGCCCGACACGGCGGCGAGCCGCTCGCCCACGATGATCAGGGCGCCCGGTTCGCGCAGCGCCCGGGCGGCCGCGCCGCCCTCCGCGCCGAGGTTGTCGGCCCCGGCGGCGAGCGCGTCCAGCCACTCCGGCTCGGTGCCCGGCGCGGCCGGCAGCAGCGTGCCGTCGGTCTTGGCCAGGCCCCTGGTGAGGTGGGTGGCGACGGCGAACACCCGCTGCCCGCGCTTGCGGGCCGCCTTCCGCAGCCGCAGGAAGACGCCGGGCGCCTCCTCCTCGGACTCGAAGCCGACCAGCAGCACCGCCGGCGCCGCCTCCAGACCCCGGTTGCCCGGGCCCTCGCCGTCCAGGTCGACGCCGTGCCCGGCCACGTGCGAGGCGAGGAAGGCGGCCTCCTCCTGGCTGTGCGCGCGGGCCCGGAAGTCGATGTCGTTGGTGCCCAGCGCGACCCGCGCGAACTTGGCGTAGGCGTAGGCGTCCTCGACGGTCAGCCGACCGCCGGTGAGCACCGCCGCGCCCCGCGCCCGCGCGGCCGCCAGGCCCTCGGCCGCGACCCGCAGCGCCTCGGGCCAGCTGGCCGGCGCGAGTTCACCGGTCTCCGCGTCCCGCACCAGCGGGCCGGTCAGCCGGTCGGGACGCTGCGCGTAGCGGAACGCGAAGCGGCCCTTGTCGCAGATCCACTCCTCGTTGACCTCGGGGTCGTTCTCCGCCATCCGCCGCATCACCTTGCCGCGCCGGTGGTCGGTGCGGACCGCGCAGCCGCCGGAGCAGTGCTCGCAGACGCCGGGCGAGGAGACCAGGTCGAAGGGGCGGGAGCGGAACCGGTAGGCGGCGGAGGTGAGCGCGCCGACCGGGCAGATCTGGATGGTGTTGCCGGAGAAGTACGACTCGAACGGGTCGCCCTGCCCGGTGCCCACCTGTTGGAGCGCGCCGCGCTCCAACAGCTCGATCATCGGGTCGCCCGCGACCTGCTGCGAGAACCGGGTGCAGCGGGCGCACAGCACGCAGCGCTCGCGGTCGAGCAGCACCTGCGCGGAGATCGGCACCGGCTTCTCGAAGGTGCGCTTGACCCCGTCGAACCTGGTCTCCGGGTCGCCCGTGGACATCGCCTGGTTCTGCAGCGGGCACTCGCCGCCCTTGTCGCAGACCGGGCAGTCCAGCGGGTGGTTGATGAGCAGCAGCTCCATCACGCCGCGCTGCGCCTTCTCGGCGACCGGCGAGGTGAGGTGGGTGCGCACCACCATGCCCTCGGTGCAGGTGATGGTGCAGGACGCCATCGGCTTGCGCTGGCCCTCGACCTCCACGATGCACTGCCGGCAGGCGCCGGCCGGGTCGAGCAGCGGATGGTCGCAGAACCGCGGGATCTCGATGCCCAGTTGCTCGGCGGCCCTGATCACCAGCGTGCCCTTGGGCACCGAGAGCTCGACGCCGTCGATGGTGAGCGTGACCAGGTTCTCGGCAGCCTTCGCCTTGTCCGTCAGCTCGTCGGCGGTGGCCGTCATGCGTTCACCTCCAGGTGAGCCGAAGTGTCGTCGTCCGCCCAGGCGGTGGACTTCGTCGGGTCGAAGGGGCAGCCGCGTCCCGTGATGTGCTGCTCGTACTCCGCGCGGAAGTACTTGAGCGAGGAGAAGATCGGGCTCGCCGCGCCGTCGCCGAGGGCGCAGAACGACTTGCCGTTGATGTTGTCGGCGATGTCGTTGAGCTTGTCGAGGTCGCTGAGCAGCCCCTTGCCGGCCTCGATGTCGCGCATCAGCTGGACCAGCCAGTAGGTGCCCTCGCGACACGGGGTGCACTTGCCGCAGGACTCGTGCGCGTAGAACTCGGTCCAGCGGGTGACGGCCCGCACCACGCAGGTGGTCTCGTCGAAGCACTGGAGCGCCTTGGTGCCGAGCATGGAGCCGACGGCGCCGACGCCCTCGTAGTCGAGCGGCACGTCCAGGTGCTCGTCGGTGAGGAGCGGGGTCGACGAGCCGCCCGGGGTCCAGAACTTCAGCCGGTGTCCCGGCCGCATCCCGCCGCTCAGGTCGAGGAGTTCGCGGAGCGTGATGCCGAGCGGGGCCTCGTACTGGCCGGGGCGGGCGACGTGCCCGGAGAGCGAGTAGAGCGTGAAGCCCGGCGACTTCTCGCTGCCCATCGAGCGGAACCACTCCTTGCCCCGGTCGATGATGGCGGGAACCGAGGCGATGGACTCGACGTTGTTCACCACGGTGGGGCAGGCGTAGAGGCCGGCGATCGCGGGGAAGGGGGGCCGGAGCCTCGGTTGGCCGCGGCGCCCCTCCAGGGAGTCGAGCAGCGCGGTCTCCTCGCCGCAGATGTACGCGCCGGCGCCGGCGTGCACGGTGATCTCCAGGTCGCCGCCCGCGCCGAGGGCGCCCTTGCCGAGGTAGCCGGCGGCGTACGCCTCGGCCACGGCGGACTGCAGCCGCCGCAGCACGGGGACGACCTCGCCGCGCAGATAGATGAAGGCGTGGTGGGAGCGGATGGCGTGACAGGCGATGACGATGCCCTCGATCAACGAGTGCGGGTTGGCGAAGAGCAGCGGGATGTCCTTGCAGGTGCCCGGCTCCGACTCGTCCGCGTTGACCACGAGGTAGTGCGGCTTGCCGTCGCCCTGCGGGATGAACTGCCACTTCATCCCGGTGGGGAAGCCCGCGCCGCCACGGCCGCGCAGGCCGGAGTCCTTGACGTAGGCGATCACGTCGTCGGGCGACATGGCCAGGGCCTTGCCGAGCGCCCGGTAGCCGCCGCCCGCGCGGTAGCCGTCGAGCGTCCAGGACTCCGGGGTGTCCCAGTTGGCGGAGAGCACCGGCGCGAGGATCTTCTCCGGGCCGGCCTCGTTGACCTCTTCGGCGGTCACGGTCATCACTCGTCCTCCTCGGTCACCGGCCCGGCGGGGTGCCGCGGGTCGGAGTCCGAACTCGGCTGCGGTGCGTCGTGCGAGCTGGGGTGCCTCGCCGGCGGCTGGCCGGGCTCGGCCGGCTCCGGGCTCGCGGCGGCCGGGCGCTCGCCGGAGCGGGGTGGCACGACGGTGCCGGCGCCGGCGTCGCCGTGGGCGAGCCGGAGGCCGGCGAGGGAGGCGGGGCCCGCGCTGCCGCCGGCGGCGACGGCGCCGGGGCGCTCGTCGGGGAAGCCGGCCAGCACGCGGGCGGTCCGCTTGAAGTCGCAGAGCGGGGCGCCCCGGGTCGGGGTCACCTCGCTCCCGGCACGCAGCTCGTCGACGAGGCGCTTGGCGGACTCGATGGTCTGGTTGTCGAAGAACTCCCAGTTGACCATCACCACCGGCGCGAAGTCGCAGGCGGCGTTGCACTCGATGTGTTCGAGGGTGACCTTGCCGTCCCCGGTGGTCTCGCCGTTGCCGACGCCGAGGTGCTCCTGGAGGGCGGCGAAGATCGCGTCCCCGCCGAGCACCGCGCACAGTGTGTTGGTGCAGACGCCCACCTGGTAGTCGCCCGACGGCTTGCGCCGGTACATGGAGTAGAAGGTGGCGACCGCGGTCACCTCGGCGGTGGTGAGGCCGAGTTGGTCGGCGCAGAACTGCATGCCGGTGCGGGTGACGTAGCCCTCCTCGGACTGCATCAGGTGCAGCAGCGGCAGGAGCGCGGAGCGGCTGTCGGGGTAGCGGGCGATCACCTGCGCCGCGTCCGCCGCGAGCCGCTCGTGCACGTCCGCGGGGAAGGCGGGCGCGGGAAGCCGGGGCATCCCGAGGTTCACGTCCGTCATCGGTCGACGCCTCCCATCACGGGGTCGATGGACGCGACGGCGACGATGACGTCGGCGAGCATGCCGCCCTCGCACATCGCCGCCATGCTCTGGAGATTGGTGAACGAGGGGTCGCGGAAGTGGACCCGGAACGGCCGGGTGCCACCGTCGCTGACCATGTGCACGCCGAGTTCGCCCTTGGGCGACTCGACGGCGGTGTAGACCTGTCCCGCCGGCACCCGGAAGCCCTCGGTGACCAGCTTGAAGTGGTGGATCAGGGCCTCCATGGAGGTGCCCATGATGTTCTTGATGTGGTCGAGCGAGTTGCCCAGGCCGTCCGGGCCGAGCGCGAGCTGCGCGGGCCAGGCGATCTTCTTGTCGGCGACCATGACCGGGCCCGGCTCCAGGCGCTCGATGCACTGCTCGACGATCCGCAGGCTCTGCCGCATCTCCTCGAGACGCAGCAGGAAGCGGCCGAAGGAGTCGCAGGTGTCGGTGGTCGGCACCTCGAAGTCGTAGTTCTCGTAGCCGCAGTAGGGGTCGGTCTTGCGCAGGTCGTGGGGCAGGCCCGCGGAGCGCAGGATCGGCCCGGTGGCGCCGAGCGCCAGACAGCCGGCGAGGTCGAGGTAGCCGACGTCCTTGAGCCGGCCGCGGAAGACCGGGTTGTGGGTGCAGAGCTTGTCGTACTCCGGCAGGTTCTTCCGCATCTTCTTGACGAACTCGCGCAGCGCGTCGATGGCGCCGGGCGGCAGGTCCTGGGCGAGGCCGCCGGGCCGGATGAACGCGTGGTTCATCCGCAGACCGGTGATCAGCTCGAAGATGTCGAGGCAGTGCTCGCGGTCCCGGAAGCCGTAGATCATCACCGTGGTGGCGCCGAGCTCCATGCCGCCGGTGGCGATGGCCACGAAGTGCGAGGAGAGTCGGTTGATCTCCATCAGCAGCACCCGGATGATGCTGGCCCGGTCCGGCACGTCGTCGGTGATGCCGAGCAGCTTCTCGACGCCGAGGCAGTAGGCCGCCTCGTTGAAGAACGGCGTCAGGTAGTCCATCCGCGTCACGAACGTGGTGCCCTGCGTCCACGTCCGGTACTCGAGGTTCTTCTCGATCCCGGTGTGCAGGTATCCGATGCCGGCCCTGGCCTCGGTGACGGTCTCACCGTCGATCTCCAGGATCAGCCGCAACACCCCGTGGGTGGACGGGTGCTGGGGACCCATGTTGACGATGATCTTCTCGTCGTCGGCCCGGTCGACGGCCGCCTGGGCGATCTCGTCCCAGTCGCCGCCGGTGACGGTGTAGACGGTGCCCTCGGTGGTCTCCCTGGCCTCGGCGGCCCGGGTGGCGTGGGGGGGAGTCTCGGTGGCAGACATCAGCTGTACGACCTCCGCTGGTCGGGTGCCGGGATCTGGGCGCCCTTGTACTCGACGGGGATGCCGCCGAGCGGGTAGTCCTTGCGCTGCGGGAAGCCCTGCCAGTCGTCGGGCATCATGATCCGGGTGAGCGCGGGGTGGCCGTCGAAGATCAGGCCGAAGAAGTCGTAGGTCTCCCGCTCGTGCCAGTCGTTGGTGGGATAGACCTCGACGATCGAGGGGACGTGCGGGTCGGCGTCCGGCGCGCTGACCTCCAGCCTGATCAGCCGGCCGTGGGTCAACGACCGCAGGTGGTAGACGGCGTGCAGCTCGCGCCCGGTGTCCTCCGGGTTGTGCACGCCGCTCACGCCGGTGCACAGCTCGAACCGCAGCGCCGGGTCGTCGCGGAGCGTCCGCGCCACGACCTTCAGGTGCTCGCGGGCGATGTGGAAGGTGAGCTCGTTCCGATCGACCACGGTCCGCTCGATGGCGCTTTCCGGGGCGAGCCCCTGCTCTTCCAGGGCCCCTTCCAACTCGTCGGCGACCTCGTCGAAGTAGCCGCCGTACGGCCGCGAACTCCCGGCCGGCATCCGGACGGTCCGTACGAGACCGCCGTAGCCGCTGGTGTCCCCGCCGTTCCGTGCCCCGAACATGCCACGCCGCTGGGCGATGGCCTCACCCGCGTTCCCGCGAGGGGCCGGCACCCCGTTTGTGTTCGTGTTCCCATTCACGTGCGCGTCGTCGCTCACCGCATCTCCCCAACCGTCTCGCGCTTCGCGGCGATGCGCTTTGCGCTCGTCCCGGCGGCGACCGGCGGCGTGGCCGCCGCAAGCGCCGGCCCGGCCCGCCAGGGTTCACCCCGCGGGGAGCGCGCCGCACTCGCCCGGGCCCGGCCGGCCAGGCCCCGTCAGGGGCGGGGGTCCGCCCAGGGGGCGCCGTGGCGGTCGGCGAGCGTCGTGGCCTCCGACTGCGTCAGGAGACGGGGCGCGGCTGTCGGTCCCAAAAGAAGAAGCAGGCGGGTGGCCTCCTCCAGCTCCACCGCCGCGTCGACGGCCCCGGCCAGGGTGGGGCCGGTGGTGATCGAGCCGTGGTTCTGGAGGAGCGCGGCGCGGAACGGGAAGTCGAGCGTGCGCAGCGACTCGGCCTGGGCCGGGTCGCCCGGCGCGGCGTAGGGGATGAGCGGGGTCTGCCCGACCCGCATCACGAAGTACGGGGTCAGCGGCGGCACCGCGCTGCGGGCGGACCACGGGGGGAGGCACGAGTACGCGGCGGCGTGCGGGCTGTGCAGGTGGACCACGGCCGCCGCCGCGGGGTCGCGGTGGTAGCAGGCCAGGTGCAGCGGGAACTCCTTGGAGGCGCGTGGCCCGGACAGCCGGGTGCCGTCGAGCGCGAGGACGGCGAGGTCGTCCGGGTCGAGCGCGCCGAGCCGGGCGCCGGTGGGCGTGAGGTGGACGCGGTCGCCGATCCGGACGCTGAGGTTGCCCGAGGCGCCGGGGCTCAGCCCCGAGGCCACCAGGTCCCGCCCGGCCGCCACCAGTTCGCCGATCGCCGCGGCCTCGGTCGCAGCCGTCATGAGAGCGCCTTCCAGCAGGTGGTGAAGATGTCGGGCGCGCCGAAGTTCCCCGACTTCAGCGCCAGGTTGTAGCCGTCCGACCGGCCCGCGGCGGTGCCGTGGGCCCAGGAGACGCCGGGGGCCAGGGCCGGCCCGAGTTCGAGGCGGCGCACGCCGAGTGCCCCGACGACGCTGCCGGAGGTCTCGCCGCCGGCGACCAGGAACTGGCGGGCGCCCGCCGCGGCGAAGGCGACGGCGCAGCCTGCCAGCGCCTCCTCGACGAGTTCGGCGGCCGGCCGCTGCCCGGGCGGCGGCGCGGTCTCCACGTCGTCGAGCGAGCCGACCGCGTAGACCAGCACCGGCTCGTCGGGCGCCGCGGCCCAGCGGTCGGCGGCCCAGCGAGCGATCCCGGCGACCTCGCCGGCCGGATCGGCGCGCAGCGCCGAGACGTCGAGCCGCCGGCTGGCGAGAGTGCCGCGGGCCGCGGCGATCTGGCCACGGGTCGCGGCCGAGGCGCTGCCGGCCAGCACGGCGCGGCGGCCCGGCACCACGGGCATGGCTGCGGTGGCGGGCGGGCCGGCGGCCGGCAGGCCGAGGGCCAGCCCGGAGCCGCCGGTGACCAGAGGGTGGTCGGCGGTGGCGGCGGCGATGACGGCCAGGTCGTCGTCGTCCACCGCGTCCACGACCGCGTAGCAGCGGCCGCCGGCCGCCGCCGCGCGCAGCGCCCCGGCGAGGGCCGCCGGGCCCTGTCGTACGGTGGGCAGTGGCACCGGGACCACGCGGTTGACGGTCTGCGGGGTGAGCACCCGGACCAGGTCGGAGTCGGTCATCGGGGTCAGCGGGTGGTGCCGCATCGAGCTCTCGCTCAGCAGCCGGTCGCCGACGAAGAGGTGCCCCCGGTAGACGGTGCGACCGTTGGCCGGGAAGGACGGGACGACGACCGCGAGGTCGGTGTCCAGCTCGGCCATCAGGGCGTCGGCCACCGGGCCAATGTTGCCGCGCGGCGTCGAGTCGAACGTCGAACAGTACTTGTCGTAGAACCGCGCGCAGCCGAGCCGGCGCAGCACACCGAGCGCCGCGAGGCTCCGCGCCACGGCCTCGGCCGGCGGCGCGGTGCGGGTCTTGAGCGCCACGACGACGGCGTCCAGGTCGGCGAGCGCGGGCAGCTCGGCCGGGGTCGGGACGCCCAGGGTGACGGCCGTGCGCAGGCCCCTGGCGACCCAGCTCGCCGCGAGGTCGGTGGCGCCCGTGAAGTCGTCCGCCACCGCGCCCCAACGGGGCCCGTTCCGGCCGACGGCGTCGTGTGTCACGTGGTTACTCCTCACCTCGGATCAGGCGTGTGAATTTATGTTACTACAGTTGACGCAGATGTTAATTGGCGTTACGTTCCGCCCCATGAACGATGTCCAGTACGTCACCTACGCCCTCACCGGCGCCGGCGGTGGCTTCGCCCGCACGCTGCTGGCCCAGACGCGGGCGCTGCCAGGACTCCGACCCGCCGTGCTGTGCGACCTCGACCCGGCGGGCGTCCTCGCCCTCTGCGCCGAGCTCGGTTACCCGGCGGACTCGCTGGTCCGCGCCGACGACGCGGCCGCGGTGCGCGCCGCCCTGGCGGCCGGCCGGACCGCCGTGGTCGCCGACGCGGCGCTGCTGGCCGGGGCCGGGTACGACGTGCTGGTGGAGGCCACCGGCAACCCGGCGGCCGGGCATCGGGCGGCCAGGCTCGCCGTCGAGGACGGCCGGCACGTGGCGATGGTGAGCAAGGAGGTCGACTCGGTGGCCGGCGTCGCCCTGGCCGCGCTGGCCGACCGGCACGGCGTCGTCTTCACGCCGGCGGCCGGCGACCAGCCGGCCAACCTCATCGAGTGGGTGGCCCGGCTCCGGCGCCTCGGCCTCGACCTCGTCGCGATCGGCAAGTCCAGCGAGTACGACCTGGTCTACGACCCGGCCGCCGGCACCGTCACCCAGCTCGACACCACGGTGCCCGCGCCGGAGCTCGGCGC
Organism: Streptomyces hainanensis; assembly: GCF_004348415.1. Classification (GTDB taxonomy): domain Bacteria; phylum Actinomycetota; class Actinomycetes; order Streptomycetales; family Streptomycetaceae; genus Streptomyces; species Streptomyces hainanensis. The sequence continues at coordinate 760 of NZ_SMKI01000058.1, read as the reverse complement.
GCTGCTCACGCTCGGCGCCGACCCGCGGCGGACCCTGGCCGCCCGCGCCGAGGCCGTCGCCACCCTCAAGCGGTCGGCCGCAGCCGACTACTGCGAAATGGCGGTGGTGGCCTCCGCCACCGGCTTCGTCCCCGACGTGCCGGAGCTGCACTACCCGGTGGCCCGCCCGGCCGAGCTGGCGGACGTCTACGCGCTCACCGAGCACGGCGGCGTCACCGGCCGCACCGGCGTGGTCGACGTCTTCAGCGCCCTGCGGCTGCCGGGCGAGGCCAGCTTCGCCGGCGGCGTCTTCGCCGTGGTCCGCACCCACGACCCGGAGACCTGGCGGACGCTGGCCGCCAAGGGGCACGTGGTCAGCCGGGACGGCCGCTACGCCTGCCTCTACCTGCCCTACCACCTGATGGGCGTCGAGACCCCGCTCACCCTCCTCGACGCGGTGCTGCACGGCCGGGCCGCCGGCCCCGACGCGCCCGCCAGGCACGCGGTGCTCGCCGGTCGCGCCACCCGTGAGCTGCCCGCCGGCACCATCCTGGAGATGGGCGGGCACCACCACGAGATCCCGGGCGTCGCGCCGGTGCTGCTGCCGGCCGCCGAGGCGCCGGCGGACGCCGCGCCGTTCTATCTGGCCGCGCACACCACGCTGACCAGGACGGTGCCGGCCGGTGCCCTGCTGTCGCTCGGCGACCTGGCGGACGCGGACCCCGCGCTGCTGGCCGCCTGGGCGGACGGCGCGGCCGCGCCCGCCTGACCCCCACACCCC
>NZ_SMKI01000589.1 GCF_004348415.1 Streptomyces hainanensis | reverse complement strand
CAGCAGGCTTATTTGTTGGGTCGGTCGGATGCGTTCGAGTTGGGGAATGTGTCGACGCATGCGTATCTGGAGTTCGAGGGGGTGGGGTTGGATCTTGAGCGGTATGTGTTGGCGTGGCGGCGGGTGATTGATCGGCATGAGATGTTGCGGGCGGTGATGGATCCGGTTCGTAATGAGCAGCGGATTTTGGCTGAGGTTCCGTTGTTCGAGCCGGTGGTGGTGGATTTGCGGGGGGTGGATGCGGCGGGGGTTGAGGCTGGTCTGCTGGGGGTGCGGGAGCGGTTGTCGCATGAGGTGCGGCCGGCGGATGTGTGGCCGTTGTTCGAGGTGGTTGTGTCGTTGCTCGATGGTGGTCGGGTGCGGGTCCATATCAGTGTGGACGCGTTGATTTCCGATTTTGCGAGTGGGCGGATTCTGTTCCGTGAGTTGTCGCGGTTCTATGAGGATCCTGATGTGGAGTTGCCGGTGTTGGGGGTGTCGTTTCGGGATTATGTGTTGGCCGAGGCGGCGATTGAGGGGACGGAGTTGTGGGAGCGGTCGCGGGAGTATTGGTGGGGGCGGTTGGGGGAGTTGCCGGCGGCGCCGGATCTGCCGATGGTGAAGGATCCGGGGACGGTGGTGTTCCCGAGGTTCGTCCGGCACGAGGCGCGGTTGGACGCCGGCACCTGGTCACGGTTGAAGACCCGCGCCGCTCAGTCCGGACTCACGCCCACGGGTCTGTTGCTCGCCGCCTACGCCGAGACACTCGCCAGCTGGAGCCGCACCGCCCATCTCACCCTGAACGTGCCCCGCATCAACCGCCTGCCGTTGCATCCGCAGGTGAACGAGGTGATGGGGGAGTTCGCGTCGTTCACGCTGTTGGAGGTGGACAACCGGGAGCGTGAGCCGTTCGAGGTGCGGGCGCGGCGGCTGCAGGAGCGGTTGTGGAACGACCTGAGCCACCAGTACGTCAGCGGCGTGCGGGTGCTGCGTGAACTGATGCGACGTCAGGGAGGCATGGACCGTGCCCTCATGCCCGTCGTCCTCACCAGCACCCTCGCCCTCTCGCGAGACGAGCGCACCGCCCTGGAACGCGAGCTCACCCCCGTCCACGCCATCTCGCAGACGCCCCAGGTGTGGATGGACTACCAGGTCGAGGAGCGGGAGGGAGCACTGCTGTTCAACTGGGACGTGGTGGAGGAGCTGTTCCCCGAGGGGATGGTCGGCGACATGTTCGCCGCCCACCACACCCTGCTCCAGAACCTCGCCGACGACGACCGACTCTGGTCCGCCTCCGACCTGCGCCTGCTTCCCCAGGAACAGGCCGAACGACGCGCACTGAGCGCCGGTCCCGAGCGGCCGATCGAGAAGGCCCTGGCCCAGGACTTCTTCCTGGAGCAGGTGGGTCGGCGTCCCGATCAGGTGGCGGTGGTGACCTCCGGTCGTTCGGTCACGTATCGGGAGCTGCGTCACGAGGCGAACCAGGTGGCGTGGTGGTTGCGGGATCAGGGAGTCCGGCCGGGCTCTCTCGTCGGGATCGTGATGGACAAGGGCTGGGAGCAGGTCGTCGCGGCCTACGGGGTGTTGTTCTCGGGCGCGGCGTATCTGCCGATCGACCCGGGCGCGCCGGCGGAGCGGTTGGTCGGCCTCTTGGAGCGCGGCGAGGTCAGGGTGGTGTTGACGCAGTCACACCTGAACACTTCCCTTCCCTGGCCGGAGGGCATCGAGCGTCTGTGCCTGGACCAGCCGCTTCCCGACGACCTCGACGGCACTGCCGTTCCGGAGCCGGTGCGGGGCGGGGATGATCTGGCGTATGCGTTGTTCACGTCGGGTTCGACGGGTCAGCCGAAGGGGGTGATGATCGGCCATCGTGGGTTGGTGAACGCGCTTCAGGAGACGATGCGCGAGTTCCGGATCACGGATACTGACCGGGCGTTGGGGTTGACGGCGTTGCACCATGACATGTCGTTGTTCGACGTGTTCGGGGTGTTGGGCGCGGGTGGGACGTTGGTGTTGCCGGATGCGGGTCGGGTGCGTGACGCGGCGCATTGGGCTGAGCTGATCGCGGCGCATGGGGTGACGGTGTGGAATTCCGTGCCGGCGATGATGGAGATGCTGCTGGAGCACGTCGGCAGCGAAGACCGGGCGCTTTCCTCGCTGCGGACGGTGTTTCTCGGTGGGGACTGGATTCCGATGTCCGTGCCGTCTCGCCTTTCGGTGGTGGCGCCCGGGGCGGAGTTGGTGTCGGTGGGTGGGCCGACGGAGACCACGCTGTGGAATATCTGGTACCGGGTCGGCGAGCTCGATTCGGACTGGTCGAGCATTCCGTACGGGCGGCCGATCGCGAACACCCGTTATCACGTGTTGAACGAGCGGTTGGAGGCGTGCCCGGAGTGGGTGACCGGTGAGATGTATGTCGCGGGTGTCGGTCTGGCTCGGGGTTACTGGCGGGACGAGGAGCGCACGGCGGCGGCGTTCGTCACCCATCCGGTCACCGGGGAGAGGTTGTATCGGACCGGTGACCTGGGGCGTTGGCGGCCGGAGGGCGTGCTGGAGTTCATGGGCCGCGCCGACTTTCAGGTCAAGATCCGCGGTATGCGCATCGAACTCGGCGAGATCGAGACCCAGCTCGCCGCGCACCCCGAGGTCACCAACGCCGTCGTCGTCCCCGTCACCCACCCCGACCGCCCCGGCTACCACGCCCTCACCGCCTACCTCACCACCAGCCACCACGGGTCGGCACGGCTCACCGCCGCCCAGGCCGGCGACTTCACCGACACGCGCATGCGTCGCGTGGCGCTGCGGGACCCGCTGGAGAGGGCCGAGTTCAAACTCACCCAGCCCGGGATCCGCCGCGAGCCCGACCGAGACCGCGTCCCGCTGCTCACCCCCACGACCGACGACGCGCTCGTCGACCGCTATCTCCACCGCCGCAGCGACCGCACCTTCCTCGACCAGCCCGTCGGACTCCAGGAGTTCAGCGACTGCCTGAACTGCCTGTACCAGATCGAGGTGGACGGCCTACCGAAGTACCGCTATCCCTCCGGCGGCGGCCTGTACCCGGTGCAGACCTACGTCTATGTCGCCCCCGGCGGCGTGGACGGCGTGCCCGCCGGCGCCTACTACTACAACGCCCGCGAAGGCACCCTGGTCCTCCTCGACGAACACGCCACCGTCGATCGGGACATCCACGCGGCACACAACCACGCCCTCTTCGAGGCGTCCGCGTTCTCCCTGTTCTTCGTCGGGGAGACGGCCGCGGTGGAGCCCATGTACGGAGACCTCGCCCGGGACCTGTGCCTGATGGAGTCCGGCTACATGGGCCAGCTCCTCATGACCTGGGCCGCGGACAACGAGATCGGGCTGTGCCCCGTCGGCGACATGGACTTCCGCCGCATCACCGAGCTCTTCCGGCTCCGCGACAGTCATGTCTTCCTCCACGGCATGCTCGGCGGGCGCGTCGACCGCACGGCCACTCGTCACATCGCCCTCGACATCGCCGACCAGGAGACGACTGTCCCGCAGGGGACCGAGATACGCGAGTGGCTGCGCGACAGGCTCCCGGAACACCTGATCCCGGCGTCCTTCATCCTCCTCGACGCCCTGCCCCTGACCGCGAACGGCAAGGTGGACCGGCGGAACCTGCCCGCCCCCTCCCTCCTCGCCGACGCGACCGGGAACGAGGCGGTCGACGCCCGCACCCCCACCGAGTCCCGACTGGCGGCCATCTGGAAGGACCTGCTCGACGTCCCCCAGGTCGGAATCCACGACAACTTCTTCGAGCTCGGTGGCCAGTCCATCGTGGCGACCAGGCTCGTCGCCCGGATCCGCACCGAGTTCCAGGTCGAGATCGCCCTCCGCGACGTCTTCGAGTCCCGCACGGTGGCCGGACTCGCCCTCGTCATCGACCAACACCGAGTCGCCCAGTCCGAATACGACCACCTGCCCGCACCCCTGCCGGTCGTGGTGGACGCCGCGGGCGAGCGGTTCGCCGCGTTTCCGGTGACGGATACCCAGCAGGCTTATTTGTTGGGTCGGTCGGATGCGTTCGAGTTGGGGAATGTGTCGACGCATGCGTATCTGGAGTTCGAGGGGGTGGGGTTGGATCTTGAGCGGTATGTGTTGGCGTGGCGGCGGGTGA
>NZ_SMKI01000588.1 GCF_004348415.1 Streptomyces hainanensis | reverse complement strand
GCGGGTGGGCGGGGAGCCGCCCCTCGCCGTGGTGGACCGTCAGTCGTTGGCGTTCAGGACCGGCAGGTAGCCGTTCGCGTGGCCGGCGCTGGTCGGGTGGTAGGACTCCCAGACCGGCAGCCGGACGTCGTGCAGGTAGTCGTCGCCCGAGCAGAGCTCGTGGGTGTTGAAGGTCGGGCGGACGTCGCCGAAGCGGAAGCCGGCGGCGGAGGCCCGGCCGGAGATCACCGAGTTGAGGACGTCGGCGACGTCGTTGATGGCCTCGCGCTTGGTGTTGCTCAGGCCGAGGCAGTACCAGGGCGACGGCTCTATGTACATCCGCGGGTAACCGAGCACGACCACCCGGGCGTTGGGCGCCCGCGACCGCACCGCGTTGTAGACGGCGTCCAGCCGGCCCGGCAGCGTGGCGTTGATGTAGGACCGCGCGGTGTTCAGGCGGTTGAGGCAGGTGCTCTCGGAACCGGTGACGCAGGTGGTCATCGCGTCGGCGAAGCCCGCGTCGTTGCCGCCGATGGTGAGGCTGACCAGGGTGGTGGAGGAGTTGAGCCCACCCAGCTGGTTGTTGATCACGTCGGTGGTCACCGCGCCGGAACAGGCGGCGAAGGTGAAGGAGGACGGGCCGTTGGCGGCGGCCCAACGGGCCGGGTACGCGTTGTTGCTGCGGTGGCAGTCGCCGCTCGACGAGATGTAGCTGCCGGCGCCGTTGCCGGAGGAGTACGAGTCGCCGAGGGCCACGTAGGAGGGCGCGGCGGCGTGGGCCGGGCCCGCCAACAGGGCGAGGACGAAGGCGGATACGAGAACGAAGACGGCTGACAGGGACCTGGTGAGCCTCACGGAACCTCCAACGAAGTGGACTCTGCGGCCACTTGTAGCAAGCTACGCGCGTTGATGGAAGTGTCCATGCCAACGTTCAGTGAAGATCCACGGAACATCTCCCGGCCCCGCACCGCCGTAACCTGTATAGTCGGATCACATCGGTTACAGCCGGCTCGACGGAACGGAGACGACGCGTGGAGTTCCCGCTGCACGACTACGCGGCCGGGGCCGGGGTGGCCACCGCCCTGGTCGTCACCTCGCCCACGGTGCACGGCGAATCGCTCGGCACACCAGCGGAGTTGGCCCGCTTCCTGGCCGACCAGCGGCTGCGTCCCGACGCCCCGGCGCCGGGCGCCGAGGAGGTGCGGCAGGTGAGCCTGCTGCGTCGCGAGGTGCGGGGCGTCATCGAGACCGAGACCGCCGAACAGGCCGTCGCCGGCGGCCGCGTGCTGCTCCGCCGGGCCGCGCTCGCCCCGGTGCTGCGGCGGGACGGGGCGGACGGCGCGTGGTGGTGGTCCGTGCCGACGGCGCCCGGCGCCTCGTTGGCCGACGAGTTGGCGGCGTTCCTCGCCTACGGGCTGCTCGGCGTCGTCCGCGCGCTCGGCCACGAACGCTTCCGCGCCTGCGCCGCGCCCGGCTGCCGCGGCGTGTTCGTGGACACCAGCCGGGCCGGCCGACGGCAGTACTGCGTACCGGAGTTGTGCGGCAACCGCGTCAAGGTCGCCAACTTCCGTGCGCGCCAGCGGACTCAGGGGGTCACGCGATGAGCACCCGGGCACTGGACGGCGCGTTGGTCCTGCCGGACGGCGCGTCGGTGCGGGCTCGCGGCCTGCGCGACGCCTGGCCGGCGGGGCCGGACCCCGACTTCGGCCTCTATCTCGGCTCGCCACGGCTGCGGCGGGCGCACGACGCCCGGCTCGGCTGGCCCCACGAGTGGCTCGACTGGCCGGACTTCCGGCTCCCCCGCGACCACGGACTCGCCGTCCGCCGGATCCGCGCGCTGCACGCCCGCGCGCACGCCGGCGAGGCGGTCGAGGTCGCCTGCGGGGGCGGCGTCGGCCGCACCGGAACCGTCCTCGCCTGCCTCGCCGTCCTCGCCGGCCTCCCACCGGCCGAGGCCCTGGCCTGGACCCGGGCGCACCACCACCCACGCGCCGTCGAAACCCCCTGGCAGCGCCGCTGGATCACCCGGTTCGCGGCCGCGGGCTGAGCCGGCGGGCGCGGGCTGAGCCGGCGGGCGCTGGGTGCCCGCCGGCCAGGACGCGAGGCGTCAGACGGCCAGGCCGGCCTTGAGGGCGGTGGCGATGCGGACGACGCGCTGGGCCTGGTGGCGGGCGGCGTCGCGGGTGGTGTCGCCGATCGGGTTGTTGCCCTGGGCGTCGACGTGCGACGTGCCGTAGGGGTTGCCGTCGACGAACTTCACGGCGTCGGTGTAGCCCGGGGAGACGATCAGGCCGCCGAAGTGGTGGATGGAGTTGTAGAGGGCGAGCAGGGTGGACTCCTGGCCGCCGTGCTGGGTGCCGGTGGTGACGAAGCCGCTGTAGACCTTGTCGGCGAGCCGGCCCTGCGCCCAGAGGCCGCCGAGCTGGTCGAGGAACTGCTTGAGCTGGGAGGCGACGTTGCCGAAGCGGGTCGGGGTGCCGAAGACGACGGCGTCGGCCCACTCCACGTCGTCCGGGGTCGCCTCGGCGATGTCGGCGCTGGCGGCGGCGTGCGCGGCCCACGCCTCGTTGGAGGCGATGGCGGCCTCGGGAGCCAGCTCGGCCACCTTCAGCAGGCGGACCTCGGCGCCCGCCTTCTCGGCGGTGTCGGCGATCTCCCTGGCGATCTCGGCGCTGAAGCCGGTGGAGGAGTAGTAGATGACTGCCAGCTTGACGGGGGTGGACATGTGCCTTCGACTCCCATGGGGTGGTTGACCATTCAAGTTCTTGTTTGAAGGTTAAACCACGCCGGAATCCGGCTCAACACCCACCCCCGCCGTCACCATGTGACCGGCAGCTCGTGGACCCCGTAGACCGAGCCGTCGTGCTTGAACGCCAGCCGGTCGACGCCGGTGGCGAGCCGCAGCGTCGGGATGCGGCGGTAGAGCGTGCCGTAGACGACCTGGAGCTCCATCCTGGCCAGCGGCTGACCGAGGCACTGGTGCACGCCGAAGCCGAACGCGACATGGCGGCGCGGGTTGCGGGCGACGTCGAGGCGGTCGGGGTCGGGGAAGGCGTCGGGGTCCCGGTTGCCGATGTCGTTGGGGAGGACGATGCCGTCGCCGGCCCGGATCACCTGGCCGGCGATCTCGATGTCCGCGAGGGCGAGGCGGCGCAGTCCGCTGTGGGTGATGTTGAGGTAGCGCAGCAGTTCCTCGACGGCCGAGGCGATCAGCTCCGGCTCCTCGGTGTCGCGGACCGCGGCGAGCTGGTCGGGGTGCTGGAGGAGGAGCACGGTGCCGAGCGCGATCATGTTGGCGGTCGTCTCGTGGCCGGCGATCAGCAGCAGCACCCCCATCTCGGCCGCCTCCTCCACCGTGAGCTCGCCCACCTCGGTTCGTCCGACCAGGCCGGAGAGCAGGTCGTCGCCGGGTTCGACCCGCTTCCTGGCCACCAGCTCGCGCAGGTAGTGGGTGAGCCGGCCGAGGGCGGCCGTGCGGTCGTCGGGGGTCACGGTCCGGCTGATCAGGATCCGGCTGTTCTCCTGGAAGAAGGGGTGGTCCGCGTAGGGCACGCCGAGCAGCTCGCAGATCACCAGCGACGGCACCGGCAGGGCGAAGGCGGGGACGAGGTCGACCGGCCGCGGGCCGGCCAGCAGCTCGTCCACCAGCCCGTCCACGATCCGCCGCACGGCGGGCCGCAGCGCCTCGACGCGGCGGACGGTGAAGGCCGCGGTGATCATCCGGCGGAGCCGGGCGTGCTCGGGGTCGTCCTTGTTGATGAAGCTGAGGCCGCCTCCGTTGGAGGGGACGGTCTTCGGATAGCCGGCCCTCGTCACGTCGGCGCTGACCCGGGGGTCGGCGAGCAGGGCCCGCTGCTCGGCGTGCCGGGTCACCAGCCAGGGGGTGCTGCCGTCCCACAGCCGGACCCGGGTGAGCGGCGCCACTGCCCGCCGGTCCCGCAGCCCGGGCGGCGGGTCGAAGGGGCAGCCGGCCGCCCTGGCCATGGGGAACGCCGGGATCCGGGCGGTGTCGGCGGTCTCGCCGCCCTCGCCGCCCTCGCTGCCCCCTCCGGCCTCGCCGGCCGACGGGGCCGCCGTCTGTTCGCGTGCGCTGGTCATGGGTTCGCCTCCTCCTCGTGGCCCCCGTCCTTCCTCTGGCCCCCGTC
>NZ_SMKI01000587.1 GCF_004348415.1 Streptomyces hainanensis | reverse complement strand
CGGGCGATCAGTGCGGGAGCGAGCGGGTCGTCTCGCGCGTGGTCCTGGTGGAGACGGGGGCGGTGTCGGCGTCGGGCTCGGGTGCCACGAGGCGGTGCTCGCCCGTGTCGTCGGACTCCTCCTCCAGCTCCGCGCGGGGCGGCCGGGGGGCGGTGGCGACGGTGGTGGACGGCGCCCAGGCGTCGGCGTCCGCGGTCGAGGCACCGGTCGCGTCCCCCGCGGCGGTCTCCTCCTCGTCGTCCGACTCGGCGAAGGTGCGGACGGTGTGGGCGGCGCCCCCGGCGGGCGGCGCGGGCGGCAGCACGGGCGGGATCGTGGAGAGCACCTTGGCGATGGCGCGGCTGAGGGCGTTGCCGGTGGTGAGCAGCGGGGTGCCGACGACGGAGATCTGGCCGTGCCGATCGGTCAGCAGGGTGCGCTGGTGGCCGCGCCCCTCGCCGAGCAGCAGCAGCCGCAGGGCGGGGAACTCCTCGGGCGGCTCGGAGAGTTCGGCCGGCACCGGGTCGGGCAGTTCGGCGGTGACCAGGACGGGCGAGAGGCCGAGCGTGGGGCGCAGTTCGCGGGCCGCGCGGTGCGCGGCGCGGATCGGCGTGCCGGCGAAGGCGCGGTGCACGCCCTCGGCGACCACGACCAGGCCCTCGGGCAGCCGGACGTCGAGCTGTGCGGCGACGGCCTGGTGCAGGGCGACGGCGGAGCGGCGGTCGCCCTCGGCGGAGACCATCGGCGGTCCGGCCGCCAGGTCGAGGAAGGCGCAGCGGCCGCCGATCTCGCCGACGGCGACCAGCACCGGGTGCACCTGGTCGGGGACGGGCACGACGGGCGGCAGGTCGGCGCGGGCCACGCTCCAGTGGTCGTCCGGGGCGTCGGCGGCGAGCCACCAGCGCTGGTCGTCGGGGAGCGTGAGGTGTCCGCCGTCGGCGTCGCCGGCGACGAGCACGGTGACGCTGTCGCCGTCCACCAGCGCCCCGTACGCCTGGCCGCCGGCCTCCCGGGCGGCGGCCACGGCGCGCTCGGCGTCCCGCCAGGTCGCGGGGGCGCGCAGGCCGCGCACCAGGGCCCGCAGCGAGCGCCGGTACCGCAGCCAGGCGCGGACGGGGGCGGCGAACGCGTGCCCGGTGACGGCGAACTCGTGGCACATCCGCCGCCACGCCTTGCGCCAGCCGCCGAGCCGCATCGCGAAGAACCGCACCACGAGGAACACCACGAGCAGCACGGCGATGATGCCGAGGACGCGGAAGATGGTGTCCCGGTGGCGATCGATGAACTCGAAGGGATCGGTCGTCCTCATGCCGCCTCCGCCGCCGTAGCGGACTCGAACTCCGAACGCAGGGCCGCCAGAGCGTAGTGCACGCGGGACTTCACGGTCCCCTTGGGTATGCCCAGCAGCCGCGCGGTGTCGGCCCTCGACCGGTCGCACAGGTGGACGTGGGCCAGCACGTCGCGGTGGAGCGGGCTGAGCCCGGACAGGGCCCGCACCACGGCGACGCGGTCGACGACGGCGTCGGCGACGTCGGAGCCGCCGTCGGCGGCGCGGTGCAGCAGCGCGGCCGGCACGATGCCGAGCGGCACGCTGCGGTCGCGGCGGCGGGCGTCGACCGCGAGGTTGCGGGCGACGGTGTGCAGCCAGGCGGCGAGGTGGTCGTCGTCGGCGTGGAACCCGCTCTCCTCGCCGGCGAACTCGTCGGTGGCGAGCCAGGCGCGGAGCATGGTCTCCTGCACGATGTCCTCGGCCCGGTGCGGGTCGCCCGCGGTGAGGCGGTTGGCGTACCGCAGGAGGCGGCTCCGGTACCGCTCGGCCGCCGGCTGCCGGGTGCCGGCGCAGGGCGCGGCCCGGGCGACGGGCGACGGCACGTCGGGCGCCGGGGGCGCGGGTGCCGGGATCGCGGGCGCCGACGCGGCGATCGCGGTCGGGGCGGCGGGGACGGAAGCTGGCCTTGGGGCCTGCCGGGCCATGAGGTGAGGCGACTGAGCGTCAGGCATCGCTCTGCTCCAACAGCGCTCGGACGGTGCGGCTTTAGAGGCTACGCCTCTGTAAATGACATGAACGTTACCGAGAGGTGGCGACGGCGTCTCGTCAACACGCGGGCGACTCACCGCCGTTCGAGCCTCCACGTCTGCGCAGGGGTGCGGTTGCACAGCCACTGGTGGACGTTGGCGCCCCAGTCGGTGCTGGCGTCCATCACGTCCATGCAGTGGCCGCTCTGGGCCGAGATCACGACGTAGCCGTTGAGGTTGGGCTCCAGCCGGAACTCCTGGCCGAGGTCGCCGTTGCAGTCCCACATGTGAATGTTCGCGCCCGCGTCGAGCGACTCGCCGGCGATGTCCACGCAGTTGCCGCCGAGACCGACCATCCGGTACGTGTTCAGCTCACCGGTGCTCTGCAGCGCGAAGTTCTGGGCCGAGGTCTCGTTGCACTCCCACTGCCGGATGTTGGTGCCGTTCTCGGTGCCGCTGCTGTCCACGTCGAGGCAGCGGTCGTCGGTGGTGCCCGGCAGCAGGCGGTAGACGCCGTCCGGCACCAGGTTCTCCTGACTGACGACCTCGGCGTTCTCCGGCTCCGGCTCCTCCTCGGGCTCCTCCTCCGGCGGCGGGGGCTCCTCCTCGGTCTCCTCGGGCTCCGGATCCGGGGCGGGCGGCGGGGGCTGCTCCTCGGTCTCGGGCTCCTCCTCGGCCGACTCCTCCTCCGTGGGCTCGGGCTCCGGCTCCTCCTCGGGGGCGGGCTCCGGCTCGGGCGTCCGCTCGGTGAGTTCGGCGGAGAAGGCGACCGGCGTCTCATCCTCGTCGCCGGACATGACGTTCCCCAGCGACCAGGCGGACAGGGCGACGACGACCGCCACCGCGGCCGCCGAGCCGAGCGAGGTGAACACCCGCCTCCCCGGCAGCAGTCCACGGCGGGCCAACGCCGGCCGCTGGGTGAAGGCGTCGACGAAACGCTCAGGTTGTTGCTTCGGCATCGTTGCGGTGCCTCACGGTGGGAAAGAGGGAAACGTTGACAGTTGAACTGACGTTACGCTGGAAACAGGTCTACTCCAACGACGGCCAGGGGTACACCCCGAGACTAGGGTTCTTTACGTCGCGGAACGTTGCGGTTGCGTTGCGAGACCTCTTCGGATGGGACAACCAAGGGTGAAACCGGCCCATCGCAAAGGTCGTCGGGCGGGGCACCACGGTTCCGGAATGCTTCGAGCTTTGCTCGTCGGCGGATAAATAACGTCCGGATTGCGGCGCGTTCGTTCCGACGCTGCCACGATGTGGTCGTCATGAGAGCGGGCCGGGCATTGCGAGCAGCGCGGGCGGCCGTGTTCGCCGCGCTCTGTGTGCTGCTCGCGGCCTGGGTGCACGTGATGATGTCCGGCGTCGCGGTCGCCGGCTGGGCCCTGTCGTCGGCCCTCGCCGGAGTGGGCGGCGGCGCCTGGCTGTTCGCCGGCCGGGAGCGCGGGCCGGTCGCCGTGATGGGCGCCACGCTCGCCGTGCAGGCCGCGCTCCACGTGCTCTTCTCGGCCGGCCGGGCCGACGCCGCCACGGCGCCGACCGACCCGCACACCGTGGCCCCCCACGACGCGCTACGCCTGGTCACCCAGGCGGGGTTCGACCCGCACGCCGCGCATCTGCCGCACACCGCACAGGAGTTGGGCGGCGGCGTCGGCATGCAGACGGCGCACGTGCTGGTCGCCCTGGCGAGCGCGGTGTGGCTGTGGCGCGGCGAACGTGCCGTGTTCGGCCTGCTGCGCCGGGCCGCCTCCGGCGTGCTGCGGCCGGTGCTGTGCCCGCCGAGCCGGTCCACGCCGCCCGAGCCGCCCGCCGTCCCGTGCCCGCTCGGCGCCGACCGCCCGCCGTGCCTGCCGCCGCCGATCCACGCCGTCTGGACGCGTGGCCCGCCGCCCGGGGCCCTGCCCGGGCGGTCCGCGCCTGACCGTCCGCGACCGTCGACCCCGGTGTCCCCCACCCGCCATCGGCCGGGATCCGCCCGCCGTCGTGCCGCCGCGCACGGCGCCCCGGGCGCGACCGGCCCACGCCCGGCCATCCGGTCGTGCGGCGGGCCGACCCGGCCGACGGCGCGGGACGGCGGTGACGGCCTGCCCCGGCCGGGCCTCAACCGGTGCCACGGCCGGACCACCCCCGACTGAC
>NZ_SMKI01000586.1 GCF_004348415.1 Streptomyces hainanensis | reverse complement strand
CCCCTGACGCGCCCCCCGCGCCGCGCCGCCCCCGGGCGCCGGAGTCTCTGGCAGTGCGGATCGCGCCGGGTGGATTCCGGCCACTTTTGGCGGGGGTGAGCTGGTCATGTGCGTCGCGAACCCCCAGATATGTGTGTCGCTATGGGACTTTTCCACCGGGTGGAGTACGGCAGCCGCGATGTCCAGTATCGTCCTGCCGTGATGGATGATGCCCAGGTAGCGGGCGCGTTCCGGAGTCGACAGGCCGGGCCGGGGCGAGTTTGGCGGAAAAGGAACGCCACTGGGGGCGATGCGCGATCGACTGGGCCTTCCGGGCGGCGGATCGAGCCGGGCGGGCTGGGTACATATCGGAACGGATCGATGAGCTCTGGCGTCCTACCCGGTATGGGTGGCCAGGCTCCCCCTTCGCCTCGCCGCTCCGCGCCAGCGCGACCCGCTACATACGGTGATCTAAGTTCCACGTGGTGTAACTGAACCCGCGAAGGAAAGGAACGAGCGCCGATGCGCGAGATCCTCGGAGAGCGACGCACGAACGGAAAAGGCGACGGCGGCGGCAGTGACGGCGGTGTTCGGCGGCGGAGTCTGCCGCTGCGCGGCGCCGCCCTGGCCTTCGCACGGCGGTGGGGGTGGCCCGTGGTGCCCGGCGCCGAGGTGCTCGACGACGGCGGCTGCGGCTGCCGGCGTCCCGACTGCCCGGTGCCCGGCGCGCATCCCGCCGACCCCGACCTGCTGGCCGCCACCACCGACGCCCGGATGGTCGGCTGGTGGTGGGAGGCCCGACCCGACGCCCCGATCCTGCTGGCCACCGGCGGCCACGCGCCCTGCGCCGTGAGTCTGCCGGCGGTGGCCGGCGCCTGGGCGGAGCGTGAGCTCGGCCGCCGGGGGAAACCCGGCGTGGGGCCGGTGATCGCCACGCCCACCCGCTGGCTGCTGCTGGTGGCGCCCTACGAGCTGCCGCAGCTCGGCGAGGAGTTGGCGGCCCGGGAGCGGGTGCCCAGCTCGCTGCGGTTCCACGGCCCGGGCGGCTGCCTCCCGCTGCCGCCCTCGAAGACCGGCGCCGGCGCGGTGAGCTGGGTGCGGGAGCCGCAGCGGTGCCGGACCGGGGGGCGGGGCCGGGTGGCGCTGCCGCGTATCGAGGGGCTGCTCGACGTCCTGGTGGAGGCGGGGCTCAACGCGCCCGACCCGGATGGGCGGCTCTCGTACTGAGGGCGGGGCCCGGCACGGGGCGTCCCGAGACATGGACGGACCCGGTCGCTGGCGACGGGGGATGCACCAGCGACCGGGCCCACATCAGACCGTAACAACTCATCGGGGATTCGCAAATCCCACGCGGCCGCACAATGGCCGAACACCCAGTATTTACTGGCAGTTGTGACTGGAATCACTACCGTCGGCCGGGTGTCCGTGATTCTTCACACCGTCAGCTCGCCTCAGTTCAGGGTGATCTGACGGTTCGTGAGCCCGCTGCGCGCGCTCCGCTCCTCGGCGGTCAGCGGGGCCTCGGCGGCCAGCGCCTCGGCCAGTCGCTCGCCGAACGCGGCGGCCGGCTTCTCGCACTCCTCGGCGCCCATCGCGCTCGGCAGGTCCCACACCGGAACGGTCAGACCGTGCGCCCGGAAGGACCCCACCAGACGCGTGCCCTCGCCGAGCGAGGAGGCGCCGGCCGCGTGCAGCCTGGCCAGGCCGTCGAGCAGCGCGTCCTCGGCGTGCGGCATCACCCAGCGCAGGTGGTTCTTCTCCGGCGTCTCGCACCAGTAGGCCGCCGTGACGCCGGACAGCCGGGCCGTCGGGGTGGCCGCGGCGTTGGCGCGCTCCAGGGACGCGGTGACCTCGCCGGTCGCCTGGCTCGCGTCGTCCAGCCAGAACTCGAAGCCCTCGTGCACCTCGGGCACGAACGGGGCCTCGGGGTCGAGCAGATCCTGCAGTCGCGGCCCGGCAACGTCGGGCCGGCTGGCCGGCACCGGCGCGCCGGGCGCCGCGGTCAGCGCCCTCGCCAGCACGTCGGCCAGGTCCCTGCTGAGGTCGCCGGTGGCCGTGTCGTTCTGCACGGCGAGCAGCACCGCGCCGTCGGAGCGGCGCAGCGCGGGCCAGGCCATCGGCAGGACCGTGGCCAGGGTGACGGAGGGGACGTCCGCCGGCAGCCCTTCGCGCAGCGTCAGCGGGACGGTGGCGGCGGGGACCAGCTCGCGCAGCGCGACCCAGTCGCACTCGCCGGGCAGCCCCTCGAACGGGCGGCGGACCAGCTCGGTGGCCGCCTGGGCCGCGGCGCGCCCGTGGCACGCCTTGTAACGGCGGCCGGAGCCACAGGGACAGGGCTCGCGGGCGCCGACGACGGGAACCTCCCCGGCGACGAGCTGCGGTTGCGGCTGGCTTCGGGGACGGCGCTTCTTGGCCATGGCGTGCGGGTCTCCTGCGTGCGTGCTGCTGACGGTTTGCCGCAGGAGCCTAGTTGTTCCGCGCCGCTTCGGCGCGGCGGCCGCTCAGATCGGGCTGAGCACCGCCCAGACGGTGACCGAACCGGCCGGCTCGCCGTCCCTGACACCCCAGGTGCGGCACAGCGAGGTGATGATCGTCAGCCCCCGGCCGCCGCGCGCCGTGACGGACGGCACACCGGCTCTCGGCCTGGTCGGCCCGCCGCCGTCGGTGACGGCGATGGTGACCACGCCCGCGTCGTCCCGACTCCAGCTCGCCTCGACCTGCTGGCCGCCGGCCAGCGGTCTCGCGTGCCGACAGGAGTTGCTGAGCAACTCCGAGAGAATCAGCACCGCGTCGTCGACCACGGAGTCCGACGTCCCGCTCTCGTGCAGTTCCCGCCGCAGCCGTCGCCGAGCTGTCGCCACCCCCGACGGGCCGTGGGGCACCGCCATGGAAGACGACGTCGGCACCTGTTGTGTGACCATCAGAGCCACCCCCGAGACCTCCTTTGCCCCACGCCATGGGATTGGTGCCCTCAGGGCGCTCGGCGGAAACCGCCGATGTCACATCTGGTGACGCAGTCGTAATGATCGACACGAAGCGGGTGCGCCGTTGCACGCCCGGTAAATACGGCCCTTATCGAACCAGAAAGGGTCGGCGAGGGCCCCGCGGCCCGTCAGCCGAGGCCGGCGAGCTGCTCACGCACCGTGCGCGGCCGGTTGGTGATGATCGCGTCCACGCCGAGCCGCGCGCACAGCTCGACGTCGGCCGGCTCGTCCACCGTCCACACGAACACCAGGTGCCCGGCCCGGTGGGCCCGGTCCACGTAGCCCGGGTCGCGGCGCAGCACGCGGATCCCGGGCCCCGCGACGCGGTTGCCGGGTGGCAGCCGGCCGCCACGGTGCCTCGGCAGCAGGAACTGCATCAGATAGACCGTGGGCAGCTCGGGCGCGTGCTGCCGCACGCGCCGCAGCGAGCGCGCCGAGAAGCTCATGACGTGCACCGGGCCGGGCACCGGGTACCGCTCCAGCAGCGTGAGCAGCCGCTCCTCCACCTGCCCCGCCCACCGGGTCGGGTGCTTGGTCTCGATCGCCAGGCCCACCGGCCGGTCCGCCTCGCCGACCAGGCGGAGCAGCCGCTCCAGGGTCAGCACCGTGGTGCGCTCGGGATCGACGGCGTCCGGCGACTCGGCGCCCGACGGGCCCTTCCAGGAGCCGAAGTCCAGCTCGGCGAGCTGGGCGAGCTCCAGGGCCGACACCGCGCCCCGGCCGTTGGAGGTGCGGTCGACGCGGCGGTCGTGCACGCAGACCAGGTGACCGTCCGCGGTGAGCCGCACGTCGCACTCCAGCGCGTCGGCGCCGTCCGCGATGGCCCTGCGGTACGCGGCCAGGCTGTGCTCCGGCGCGTCCTCGGACGCCCCGCGGTGCGCGATGACCAGGGGGCGGGGGCGGTCGGCAGTCACCGCGCCATCGTGCCACGGCGCCCGCCGGCCACGGGCTCCGCGGGGTTTATCCCGGCCTGACGGAGGATGGGAAAGACTGCCACCACACCACGTGATGTCGGACCTTTGTGTCGTGTCCCTGAGGAGAGAGCCGTGAGCACCGAGAACGAGCGCGCCGGCGGACCGGACGAGCCGCCGGCCGGTGCGCCGGAGGTGGGCGGCCCGGTGGCCCCCGCTTCGCAGTCGTCAGCTCCGCAAGGCCCCACCCCCCAGC
>NZ_SMKI01000585.1 GCF_004348415.1 Streptomyces hainanensis | reverse complement strand
CGGTGGTGGCGTGGCCGGCGGTGGCTCCGTCGGTGCCGTCACGCGGCCCGACTACGAGGCGCCGAACGGCAGCGTGATCGGCTCCGGGGAGTACCCGGGCTCCAGCGTGCAGGGCCCCGACCGAGGGGACTTCGCGGGCTGGGTGGAGAGCCCCAACACCGGGCATCTCGTCGATCCGGCGACCGGCAGGGAGTTCGACCCCCAGGCCGGCCGGTGGATCGATCCGGTCACGGGGGAGCCGTTCGGCGAGGTCACGGAGTACGCGACGCGTCTCTCCGGCATCGGCGGCGGTCCCGGCGTGGTGGCCACGACCGGGGGCCTGGCGAGTGTCGGCGCCCTCGGCGCCGGCGGCCTCGCCAGCCTCTACAACGGCATCATGCCGCCGAGCGTCGGCAACTCGGGGCCCGCGCGCGGGCAGATGGCGCAGCAGGCCACCAACAACCTCGCTCGGCGGGCCACCGTGGCCAACCGGTTCGCGCTGCACGAGGCCGGGCAGGGCGGTCGTCCCTTCACGCCACCGCCCGGCGCGGCGGCGGGCCGGGGCGGCGCGGCCGGCCAACGGCTCGGTGCCGGTGGCAGGGGCGCGGCCCGTGGGGCCAGCGTTCCCTTCCCGGCCGGCCAACGCACCGCGGGCGCCGGTGCCCGCGCGCTCGCCCCGGGGCCCGGCGCGGCCGCGGCCGGCGGGCGTGGGCAGCAGGGCACGAGGAACGGCACGCGGGCCGGTTCGCGAGCCCGTGTCGGAGAGCCGGCCGCCACCTGGCGGTCCGGAGCCAGGGACGCGTCCGCCCGGCACGGGCTGACCGGGCGTCCGGGGAGCACCCCCCCTCCTTCCCCGGGAGCCAAGCGGTCGGACCGCGACAGGGACGAGCGCGCCCGGATGGGCAAGCCCACGGAGCTGACGGAGGATCCGGCGGTGTGGGCGTCGAACCGGAATGCCAGCGACGGAGTGCTCGGCGCGTAGGCGTTCCGCCGGAATGACGGCGGATCTCCGTGACCCGGCCCGTGCCGGGTTACGGAGATCCGCCACCACGGAAGGGGAAGAAACCAGTGTCCGGTGACGGCCTTTACTACATTCCGGACGGCTTCCGGGAATCCGCACGTGGCAGTTACGAGACCGCCGAGATGGCGGAGAGCACGCGGCGCTATCTGGACCGGGCGACCCCCAACGCCAGTAGCTACGCGGGCGCGGACGCCTTCGTCAACGCCGTGATCAGCACACGTGACACACAGTCACGGGGTGTCTCGCGGGCCGCCGAAGGCCGGGAGGGCATGGCCGGGGCGGACAATTTCGTCGCCGGCACGGGCGACGAGATGGAGGTCGACGCCGACGCGGCCATCAATGTCGCCGCGTCCACCGTCGAGTCACGGAACTCCGCCGTTTTTCGGGGAATTTCGGACGCCGTCTAGCATCAGCGCTTCATCATCGGGTAAGAAGTTGTTCACCAACTAAAGCAAGTGAGTTCAAGGATGATCTCCCTCTGTACCTGAGTCCTAGGAGCCCGTCGTGCCCAAGCTTGATTTCACGAGAGATGAAGTCGAAGGAAAGGCCGGCGAGAAGAAGCCGTGGACTCGGCAGAGGGAGTTCTCCGAGGAGATCGACCCCGAGGACATGGCCGACACGGCCGCCATCTACGCGCGTGCGGCGGGCGAGGCCGAGAACAGCGGGGAACTCGCCGAGGAGGCCAGCCGGTTGGGCGCCGAGTCCGGCGGCCTCGACGGCGCCACACTGGTGGACGACGAGGGCCGGATCGACGAGACCGCCCGCGGCCTGCAGGGCAACGGCGCCGACATGGACGAGGTCGTCACCCGCCTCGTCCAGGCGATGAACCGGGCCATCGACGCCGAGTCGGACGTCCAGGACGAGATCCACGGCACCAACGGTCTGGAGAAGAAGTACACCGACCACCTCCAGGACGCCGTCGACGAGTGGAACGGCTGGCAGTCCGCGCTGGAGGGAGCCGTCACCGAGGCCAACAACAGCGGGGCGGTCTCCGGCACCGTCGCGGTCCGCGTCACCCACAACGGGAAGACCATCAACGCCGACCAGGCCGAGTCCGGCGGCGGCTACGTCTACTCGCTGCCCGACAGCCTCGCCTCCGAGATCCGCGAGAAGCACCTCGACCGGGCCGTGGACAGCGCCGAGGCCAGCTACGACGAGATCAGCGACCACATCGACGCCTACCGCCAGCGGCTCATGGAGTACGGCAGCGAACTCCAGGGCCTCGGCTACGACCTGGCGGGCCCGCTCGGGCTGTGGACGACGGAGGGTCAGGCCGAGTACGCCGCCGACAAACTCTCCGAGGAGTTGGCGAAGGACGATCCCGACCGGCGGCTGCTCGCGATGTACACCCAGGGGCTCTCCGGCATCGCCGACGCGATCTTCGGCGACTCCGCCAACCCGGGTGACCCGCTGCGCGACCTCACCGCGGCGGAGCGCGCCTACCTGGACACCTTCTTCTCGGGCGTCGACGCCGAGGCGCTGGCCTCCCTCGGCAACACGATCAGCGGCTGGGACGAGGCCAAGCGGAACATCGCCAACGGCCTCACCATGCTCACCGACCCCGAACTCGGCGGGCACGACCCGACCACCGAGGCCGGCCGCGCCGCGCTGCCCGAGGTCGTCCGCCGCTTCGTCTACGACTACGAGAACGGCCGGATGTGGCCCGGCGAGAGCGGCACCACCGACGCGGACGGGTTCCGCGAGGAACTCCAGCTCTTCAACGGGTTCGGTGACATCATGTCGCACGGCACCCTCCAGCCGGGCGACGCCATCGCCAAGGACATGGCGAACGCCGCGCTCGACATCCAGGCCCGCTCCGGCGTGCAGCAGGCGCTCGGCATCTACGGCGACGAGCAGGTGGCCAACACCGGCAGCAGCAGGCTGCTGACCACTGTCTCCCGCAACACCGAGGCGTCCGCGGCGCTCCTCAACGACGCCGACTTCCGCGACGAGTTCCTCGGCCAGTGGTGGCAGGACAGCTTCGGCGCCGCCGACCTGATCAGGGCCGGCACCTCCATCCCCGAGGGCGTGGGCCACAACGACCCGGAGGCCAGACAGTACGTCGAGGCGGCGTTCAACCTGCTCGCCGACGCCCCCGACAACGGCCGGCACATCCTCGGCCAGGGCGGCCCGCAGGACGGCCCGATGGGTCTCGACCACGCCGCGCTGCAACGGGCCATCAGCGACACCGGGCTCGAGTACATGGACATGCTCTCCAAGGGCTCCGAGAAGACCGAGTTCGCCGCGTCCACCAACGGGCGGGAGTTCACCGACGAGAACCTGCACGGCCAGGACTACCTGTACTCCTTCGAGCTCAACGGCGACGACCGCCGGGCGCTGTTCTCCCTGATGAACGCCAGCGAGGAGGACGTGCGGCAGGACTTCTTCGAGGGCGTCGGCGCCTGGCAGGAGGTCACCGCCTACAACGCCTTCGTCCGGGACGGCGGCAGCGAGCGCCCCGAGCAGTCCTCCACGTTCCACGACATCGGCCGGGTCGCCGGCACCGTCCAGTACGTGCAGAAGGTGGAGACCTCGGACGACTCGTCCAAGCTGCAGTTCACCTCGTACGGTGCCCTCTCCACCAGCGCCTCGGTCGCCAACACCCTGATCGACTTCGGCAAGGGCAACGCCATCACCTCGGTCGGCGCCTACGGCATCACCGAAGCCCTGCGCTACTCGCTGCCCGACGGCGCGGCGGCGCACAAGCAGGCCCAGTGGGACGCGGTCAACTTCGGCGACAACACCGTGCGGGCGATCGTCGCGGACGCGGCCATCAGATCCGACTACCGTGGGTCCGGCGACTACCAGTTGCCCGACGTGTCGTCGGACAACGTCGACCGGGACGACCTGCGCCGCGCCACCCTCGACGTCGAGGGCGCCACCTACGACCACTACCGCGACGCCCTGGTCGAGGGCTACAACGACGCCGTCTACAACGACGCCACCGCCAACTGACCCCACCGCCCCGCCGACCACCCTGAGAGAGGTGCGACTTGCCGGAGTTCGACTTCACCAGCGCCGACGTCGAGGCGAAGGCCCAGCGGCGCCCATGGACGAGGCAGCGTGACTTCTCCTCCGAGATCGCGCCCGACGACATGGCCGACACCGCCGCGGTGTACGCCCAGGCCGCCGGTGAGGCGTCCGGAGCCGGTG
>NZ_SMKI01000584.1 GCF_004348415.1 Streptomyces hainanensis | reverse complement strand
GCCCCGATCCCCGGCGCCCGCGCCGCCGCCTCCTCCGCCACGACGCCCTCGCTCGTCACCATGTCCGTTCCCCTCAGCCGCCTGCCGCTCACTCACCGCGAACCTACAGGCAGGCGGACTCCGTTCGACAACGGGGGCGACGCGCCCCGGGGCGTGCCCGCTACAGCGCGGCCCGCACCTCGACCGCGGCCCGCTCGCCGGACCGCACCGCGCCGTCCATGAAGCCGCCCCAGCGGTCGGCGGTCTCCGAACCGGCCCAGTGCAGCGGTCCCACCGGGCTCGCCAGCCAGGGGCCGTAGCGCGTCCAGGCCCCCGGCGGCACCGCCGCGGTCGGCCCGCCGCCGCTGAACGGCTCCGCGCCCCAGCAGTGGTCGGTGTAGCCGACGGGCCGGCCGGCCTCGGGGCCGAACAGGGCACGGAGGGCACCGAGCGCCGCCCGCCGGCGCTCCGCCGCCGGCAGCCCGAAGAACGCCCGGGCGTGGTCGCCGCCGACGAAGCCGAGCAGGATGCCGGGTCCCAGCGGATCGCGGCCGACGTCGAAGGTGGACGACACCGGGCCGGTGTCCGCGAGGGTCTGCCCGGAGAGGCCGCGGGCGCGCCAGAACGGCCGCTCGTAGACCGCGTACACCTTGCCGAGCACGCCCTGCGGCCAGCGCTGCGCCAGCTGTTCGTGGCGGGGCGGCAGCGTGGGGGCGAAGACGATGGTCCGGCGCAGCGCCGGCGGCACGGCCACCACCACCCGGCGGCCGCCGAGGTCGCCGCGCGGCGTGTGGACGGTGACGCCCTCGCCGCGGCGCCAGGTGACGCGCAGCGCGGGGGCGTTCAACAGCACCCGGTCGCCGAGCTCCTCGGCCAGCCGTTCCGCCAACGTGTGGGCGCCGGGGGCGAAGTGCTCCCGCTGGGCGCCGCCCACGGTGTCCAGCATGGGGGAGAAGCCGCCGCAGCCGCGCACGTGGTGCAGGGCGTGCAGCAGCGAGAGTTCGCCCGGTTCGCAGCCCCAACTCGCCCTGGCCACCACGGCCATCAGCTCGCGGGTGGTGCGGCCGGCGCCGATGGAGCGCAGCCAGGACTCCAGGGTGCCGGCGTCGAGCCGGTGGGCGCGTGGGGCCAGCCACGGCCTGCCGGGCGGGACGCGGTGGGCCAGCCACTCGAACTGCCGCATGGTGCGGTCGAGATCGAGCAGCGCGAGCGGCGCGAGCCGGGGGATCAGCCCCGGGTAGGAGCGCAGCCGGCCCCGCCAGCGGAGCAGCTGGCGGCCGGTGTGGTGGGTGGGGACGGTCGTGACGCCGAGCTCCCTGGCCAGCCGCCGTACCCGGTCCTGTCCCGGGCCGACGAACGTGCCGCCCAACTGGACGGTCACCTCGCCGATTCGACGGCTCCTGGTGCGCCCGCCGACCCGGTCGCCGGCCTCGGCCACCAGCACGTCGTGCCCGGCGGCCACCAGCTCCCGCGCCGCCACGAGCCCGGCGAGCCCGGCCCCGACCACCACCACATCCGCCCGTAATGTCATGCGCAGATCATTGCCTGGGGTGGTGGTCGATGGCCAGCGGGCGGTCAGCCGGTGCTGATGGTGAGGTTGTCGACGAACGCCTCGAAGCCGCCGGCCGCGCCGTTCCGGTCGTAGCCGATCAGCACGGTGTCGATGGTCCGGCCGGCGAGCGCCGGACCGAACAGGCTCTGGACGGTCGACCAGGAGCCGACCGTGCCCTTCGCCGCGCCGGGGTGCATGTCGACGCCGGTGGTGGTGGTCGCCGCCGAGTCGCGCAGCGTCGTGCCGTCGGTCATCACCAGGTCCACCGAGACGTGCCGGCCGTTCTCGTTCCTCGGCAGGAAGTCGTAGGAGAGCCGGGTCGCCGAGGTGACCGGGATGGTGACGTCGAACGCCTGGAAGTAGGCGTGGCTGTGCCCGGTGGCCGGAGCCGAGCCCTGGATCCGCAGCGCGGACTGGCCGGTCCGCCGGTCGGCGCCGGTGACCGTGCCCATGGTCGGGGCGCCGCCGCCCGTCCCCGTGACGTTGGCGCTGCCGCCGGGGCCGATGGTGTCGGTCCAGGTGGGCTGGGCGTCCTGGGGGAGTTCCGCCCCGGTCCGCAGGAAGACCGGCCCCTCGGACGCCGGCACCGGCACCGTTCGCACCAGTGGCGTGTCCCCGGTGATCATCCGGCTGGCCGCCGCGGACAGCCGGAGGTAGAAGTCGGGGGAGAGGTAGCGGCCGTCGGCGCCGAGCGTCTGGAAGTACTGGTTCGTCGGGGCCATCGACGAGTCGCTGGCGGCCGGCGCGATGGCGGTGGCCTCGTCGTACTCGTCGAACATGGCGATGAACGCCTGGGGGATCCCGGCCTCGCGCACCGCGACCGCCTGCGACCACATGAAGTCCCCGTTGGCGCGCGGGATCTGGTTGCGGGTGCCGCCGTTCCAGTTGGACCAGGCGAAGCCCGGGTAGATCACCGGCTGGTAGGCCTGGCCCCGGCCGTCCAGCTCGGCACGGTCGGCCCGGAACCGCGGCAGCAGGTCGCCGACGTTGCCGACCAGCCACGGCGAGAGCATGTCCACTGCCCGGTAGACCGGTTCGAACCCCGGCTTGGTGTTGGACGCGCCGGTGCGCCAGCCGCCCGGCACGGCACCGATCACGTAGGCGCCCTGGTCCTGGAACCACTCGACGATCCGCAGCGACACCTCGGCGGTGCCCGGGCGGTCGTGGAAGCCGAACCCGAAGATCCCGACGACCGGCCGCCCGTCCTCGTGGGCGTAGGACGGCGAGGAGGTCAGGTCCAGCGTTCCGGTGATCGTTCCGGCCCAGTCGTCCCTCAGCGTCCGCTCGACGTTGGCGTCGGTGAGACCGCTGATGTCGTACTCGACGTAGAAGCCGCGGTCGGCGCGTTCCGCCGCGTCGCGGACCCGGTCGGTGATGGTGTCCCGGTTCTGCCTGGTCACCGGGTCGAGCAGGTCGGAGCCGAACCGTTGGAGGGCGGCGCCGTCGATGCCGTACTCGGCCATCCAGGAGAAGTGCTGGTCCACGACGGCGGTGGGGTAGGACGAGAACAGCCTGGCCGGCTGCCCGTTGCCCAGGGCGGCGTACCCCGTCGTGGCCAGTGTGGCCGCCGGGTACGCGGTCACGTCCGGGTACAGCTCGAAGGTCTGGTTGCCGGGGGCGGGCGTCGAGCCGTTGGCCCAGTGGCGCCAGGAGTTCCGCGGCGAGCCGTCGCCCGGGGTGTTGAACCAGCCCTGGTAGCCGGCGTACACCTGGTTGCTGACGGTGTGCGCGCCGGGCGCCGCGCTCGCCCGGGAGAGCGGCACGACCCCGGTCTGGAGCGCGGTCACGAGCAGCAGGGCCAGCCCGAGGACGGCCAGCGGGCGGGGCAGTCGGGGTCGGGACCGGATCACGGCGTCGCCCCCCGCCGGTCGGGGGCGGCGGCCGCCGTGGCGACGCCCGCGGCCCAGCGGAGCCCGCCGAGCAGGTGGGCGCGGAAGGCGGCCTCGGCGTACGAGGCGGCGGTGTGGCCGAGGCCGGTGTAGAACGCGCGGCCGCCGGCGTACTCGTGGTACCAGGCGATCGGGTGGTCGCCGTTCATGGTGCCGCCGCTGTAGCTCGACTCGTTCAGCGACAGCAGCACGTTGACCGCGGGCCGCGGGTTGGCGCGGAAGTTGTACCACTCGTCCGTGCGCCGCCAGGTGGCCCCGAGGTGGGCGGTGGCCGGGTGGCCGTGGTCCTCGACGGTGATGGTCGCCGGCTGGATGGCGGGGTGCGAGGCGAACCAGGCCCCGGCCAGGCCGCCGTACCAGGGCCAGCCGTACTCGGTGTCGGCCGCCGCGTGCACCCCGAGGTAGCCGCCGCCGCCCCCGATGTAGCCCTCGAACGCGGTCTGCTGGGCGGCGTTGAGCACGTCGCCCGTGGTGTGGAGGAAGACGACGGCCTCGTACCGGGCGAGGTTGCCGGCGTTGAAGGCCGCCGGGTCCTCGGTCGCGGTCACCGTGAAGTTGTTGCCGGCGCCGAGCTCGCGCAGCGCGGCGACGCCCTCGTCGATCGAGTCGTGGCGGAAGCCGGCGGTCCTGGAGAACACCAGGACGTCGTACGCCGGGTCGTTGGGGTCGGCGGCGGCGCGGGGCGCCCGCGCGGCGGTCAGCGCCCCGGCGCCGAGCAGGGCCGCGGAGGCCATCAGGGCCCGGCGCGAC
>NZ_SMKI01000583.1 GCF_004348415.1 Streptomyces hainanensis | reverse complement strand
TGGCCCTCCTGCCGTTTGCGGAACGTCTCGGTGCTGACGCCGTACACCAGGGCCGCGGCCTTGCGGCGGTCCTGCGCCGCGGCGCCCCGGCCACCGGGGACGAGACCGAAGCTCCGGGCCGCGGCGATGTCGTCCTCCATGGCGTCGAAGACGTCGGTGACCTCCGCGCCGACGCCGCGCAGCTGGGCGGGGAGGCGGAGGCGGAGGTCGGCCCAGACGTCGCGGTGGTCGGCGGAGAAGTCCGACAGGGACGCCATCGGGTCGATGGAGCCGTCGTTGGCGTAGGCCCCGGCGAGCAGCCGGTGGCCCTCGGCGGCGTCGTCGCGCATGTTGGAGAGCGCGCGGTGGATGGCGCCGAGGTCCTCGTCGTCGAGGGCGCCCGCGCGTTGTCGTTCGAGCAGCCGGCGGGCCTCGTTGAGCCGGGTGCCGGCGTGGTCGAGGTAGACGCGGCCCCGGTCGACGTCGCCGTCGGTGAAGTCCAGGCGGAGATCCTCCATGCCGCGCTTGAGGCCGTAGAGGGTGTCGCCTGGGAGGGCGTCGGTGCTCGCGGCGGCGACGCCGCCGAACGCGCCGGCGGCCACGCCCATGGTGAGGCCCCCGGCCGCCAGGCCCTTGGTGAGCCTCGACCGCGGCCGCAGGGCGCTCAGCCGGGGCACCGGAACGGCGCGGTGCGCGCCGCGGCCCGAGCGGAGCCGCCGGGGGCCCGGCAGCCGCTCGCCGGGCCGTGCCGCGGCCTCGCCGCCACGTTCCAGGGCCGCGACGAGCAGGGCTCGCTGCTCCGCCTTGGCCTCGGCCCGGAACTCGGGCCTGGGGAGCGCGGCCAGCCTGTCCACCAGGGAGAGCAGGGCCACCTGCTCCGGCCCGTCCGCCGGCTGGTCCGCCGCCGCCGGCCCGCCGTCGAGCCGGGGCTGCTCGAGCCCGGTCTCGTCCAGGAGCTGGGCGAAGGCGTTGGCCCGGCGGTTGGCCGACACGGATCCGATCACGGGCTGCACCTCCTCTCGTCACAGGATCGACGCGACTCGCTACCGACGGTGTGGAGCGAGTGCAGTGCTTGTCCAATTGGCGACAACGAGCGGACGGGCACTCGGGTTACGGCTGGCAGATAATGTGACCGATCGGGTGAGGTTGATCACGCTCTGTTTACCGATGGAGGTGACGCGTGCGGGCTATCTCGCGTCGTCCGGCAGCAGCCTCGCGAGGGTGCGAACGGCCCGGTATTGCAGGGTTTTGATGGCTCCCTCGTTCTTCCCCATCACCCGTGCGGTCTCGGCGACGGAGAGGCCCTGGAGAAACCGCAGCGTGACGCATTCCTGTTGCTGGGGGTTGAGCTTGCGGACGGCTTCGAG
Source organism: Streptomyces hainanensis (assembly GCF_004348415.1). GTDB lineage: Bacteria > Actinomycetota > Actinomycetes > Streptomycetales > Streptomycetaceae > Streptomyces > Streptomyces hainanensis. Next base: position 2,852 of record NZ_SMKI01000583.1, on the reverse strand, counting down.
CAGCGCGGAGTTGGCCAGGGACTCGAGCACCGAGTCCTCTGGGCTCCGCTCCACCTCGTTGGCGTCCAGCATCTCCCCGGTGGTGACCTCGAGACGGAAGCGGCTGGACTTGAAGTGATCTGCGACCAGGTTGCGCGCGATGGTGACCAGCCATGCGCCGAAGTCGCGCCCCTGCCAGGTGAAGGTGCCGATGCGGCGCAGGGCGCGGAGGAAGGTCTCGCTGGTGAGGTCCTCCGCGGTGGCCCGGCCGCCGACCCGGTAGTAGATGTAGCGGTAGACCGTGTCCGAGTAGTGGTCGTAGAGGCAGCCGAACGCCTCGGCCTCGCCCGCCTGGGCGCGCTCCACGAGGTCCATCATGCGGCGGCTGTCACTGGGCGCCGTGTCGCGCGCGGTGGACGCTCCGGCGGCTCCGGAGCGGGCGCGTCTGCCCATGGTGGCGGTGCCGGCGTTGCCGGTCGCCCCGTCGGCGAGGGCGTAGGCCGGGCCGGCGGTGGTGGTGGCGGCGGAGCGCCGGCCGCCGGTGGCGCGACGGCCAAGAAGGAGGCCCAGCCGCCGGACGTCTCCCAGGCCGCACCCGAGGCGGCGCTCGCGACCACGGCCGGCCTCAAGCCCCACCAGATGGCGACGACCCTCACCGGCGTCGACTCCGCCGTGGGCAACGCGGTCGGCCAGGAGCGGAACGCCCTTGAGGAGTCCCCGCCCTCGATGGAACGGCCGGCCGGCTCCCCGCAGACTCTCCAGGGCGATCCGACGGTCTCGCCGCCCGGCCAGTACGACGGCGACAAGGTCGAGAAGCTGGACGCGCCGACGGGCGAGACCCCGCAGGTGGAGGGCGAGCAGCGACCGACCGGCGACGTGCCGGGCGAGGACGTGGAACCGCCGGGCTTCCTGGACTCGGTCGGCTCCATCATCGGCGGCGTGATCAGCGCCTTCGGGCTCGGCGACCTCACGAACGCCCTCCAGGGCATCCCCACCACCGACGAGGGGATGCGGAACGCGAAGGTCGGCAAGGCCGAACCGGTGCCGCTGGAGCAGGACACGGATCCGAAGCGGAACGACGAACAACGCACCGAACTCGACGACAAAGGCCAGGAGTTGCTGGCCCAGGGCCGGGACGACGCGGCCCAGCCGATGGGGGAGGACCAGATCTACCCCACCGTGCCCGGCGAGACGCTGACCGGCTCGGGCGCCGGCGGCAAGAGCCAGGGACAGCCCGAGGGCGGCGGCGGTGCCGGTGGGCCGGCCAGTTCCCCACTCCCGGCCGACGTCGTCGGCGCCGTGGCCGAGCACGAGCAGGGACCGCAGATCCAGGCCGCGTTCGGCCAGGGCCAGGAGCGGATGCTCACCGAGAAGACCACCAAGGACGAGGGCTTCCAGACCTCCCGGAGCGAGCACGACCAGAAGGTCCAGGCCGAGATCGCCGCCAATGCCAGCGAGCAGGAGAGCGCGCGGACGACCGCCACCACCGAGATCGCCGGCGCCCGCGACGAGTGGCAGCAGGAGCAGGACGAGCAGCTCGCGGACGTCGAGGAGGAGAGCGGCACCGAGTACGAGCGCGTCCAGGGCGACATCGATAAGGAGAAGGAAGAGACCGACGAGGAGGTGGAGACCAGGACCGAGGAGGACAACGACCGGATCGAGACGGAGAAGACCGAAGCCGAGACGAAGGCCGAGGACGAACGCGACAAGGGCGAAGAGGACTCGGGCAACTGGCTCAGCAAGGCGATCGACTGGATCAAGGAGCAGTTCACCAAGCTCAAGAACGCGATCGTCGACGTCTTCAACGCGGCCCGCCAGGCCGTGGTCGACATCATCGACGAGTTCAAGCAGGCCGTCTTCGACCTGATCGACAAGGCCCGGAACTTCATCATCGACGCGATCAACGTCTTCGCGGACGCCCTGATCGCCCTCGGCGACGTCCTCCTCGCCGGCTTCCCCGAACTCCGCGACAAGTGGCGCGACACCATCAACGGCGCACGCGACGCGGCGATCGACACGGTCAACGACCTGGCCGACGGCCTCAAGGAGCGGATCGGCTCCTTCCTCGACGACCTGGCCGCGGGCCTCACCGCCCTGCTCGACGTGATGGAGGCCGGCCTGCTGGCCGCCGTCGACGTCGTCGAGGGCGCCGTCACGGCGGCCATGGAGATCGCGGGCGGCCTGCTGAGCGCCTACGGCGACCTCGCGGTGATCGCGGTCGACATCATGGCCGACCCGGGCGGCTGGATCAGCAAACTCGGCGCCTCGGCCGAGGACGGCGCGAAGAACCACCTCTTCAACGAGATCCAGAAGGGCGTCAAGCAGTGGGTCGCCGAGAAGATCCAGGAGATCCTCGGCATCGACCAGGAGACCTTCCAACTCCTGATCAACGGCGGCATGACCGCCGAAGAGATGGTCGAGATGGCCTGGGAGGCGGCCCTCCCACAACTCCCGATCATCATCGGCGAACTCGTCATCACCAAGGTCGTCGCCAAACTCATCCCCGGCGCCGGCTGGATCCTCGCCATCCTCGACGCCATCCAGACCGCGATCGGCGCGTTGGGCGCGATCCTGCGCGCCTTCCAACTCGTCCTGGCCTTCCTCAAAGCCGTCAAGGGCGGCGGGGCCGGCAAACAGTTCGCCGTCGCGGTGGCCGGCGGCGTGGTCGCGCTGTTGGAGCTGATCTACCAGGCCCTGGTCAGCGGCATCGCCAAGTACATGGGCAAGGTCACGAGTCGGCTGAAGTCCCGGGCGAAGAACGTGCGGAACGACAAGGGCCCCAACGGCCAGGAGGAACAGGACCGCCGCGAGACCCAGCAGACCCAACAGCAGGTCCACAACGCCGAACAGACGATGCGGACTCCGCCCCCACC
>NZ_SMKI01000582.1 GCF_004348415.1 Streptomyces hainanensis | reverse complement strand
GTCCAGGTACTCCTCGATGACGACGCGCTCGCAGGACACGGCGTGCGCGCGGGCGGCGGCTAGGCAGGACCCGGCCTGGCGGCCCCGCGCCCGTCAGGCCAGGTCGGCGACCAGCTCGGCCACCGTCTTGCGGCGGCCGGTGAAGAAGGGGATCTCCTCGCGGACGTGCTGGCGGGCGCGCGAGGCCCGCAGGTGCCGCATCAGGTCCACGATCCGGTGCAGTTCGTCCGCCTCGAAGGCGAGGATCCACTCGTAGTCGCCGAGCGAGAACGAGGCGACCGTGTTGGCCCTGACGTCCGGGTAGCCGCGGGCCATCCGGCCGTGCTCGGCGAGCAGTTCGCGCCGCTCCTCGTCGGGCAGCAGGTACCAGTCGTAGGAGCGGACGAACGGGTAGACGCTCACGTAGTCGCGGGGGGTCTCGTCGGCGAGGAACGCCGGGATGTGCGACTTGTTGAACTCGGCGGGCCGGTGCAGCGCCATGTTGGACCAGACCGGCTCCAGGGCCCGGCCGAGCCGGGTGCGGCGGAAGCGGTTGTAGGCGTCCTGGAGGGCGTCGGAGGTCTCGGCGTGCCACCAGATCATGACGTCGGCGTCGGCGCGCAGCCCGGACACGTCGTAGGTGCCGCGCACCACCACGTCCTTGGCGGCCAGCTGCTCGAAGAGCTCGGTGACCTCGTCCGCCTGGCCGGACCGGTCCTCGGGCAGCGGCTCGCGCAGCCGGAACACCGACCAGAGGGTGTAGCGGATGGTGTCGTTGAGCTCCTTGGCGCGCTTGCCTGCGGACTTCTCCGGTGCGGTAGTCATGGCGCTATTCTCCCGCCTCGGCCGGTGGGCCGGTCACGGGGGCACCGCCCAGGGCGGGCCCGGGCAGGGCCCGCAGCAGGTCGGCCACGGCCCGCTGTGCCGAGGCGACGCAGGCGGGGATGCCGACGCCGTCGTAGGAGGCGCCGGCGAGGCGCAGCGCCGGCAGCCCGGCGAGGTAGCCGCGGACCCGGGCGACGCGGTCGGCGTGGCCCACGGTGTACTGCGGGAGGCCCTGGTGCCAGCGGGTCACCACGGTGTCCACCGGCTTGCCGGTGAGCCCGGCGGCCTCGCCCAGGTCGTCGAGGGCGGCCCGCACCAGGTCGGTGTCGTCCCACTCCAGCGGGCCCTCGTCGCCGTAGCGGCCGACGGAGGCGCGCAGCAGGAACAGGGCGGGGTCGGCGGCGGCGGCCCAGTCCCACTTGCCGCTGGTGAAGGTGGCGGCCTTGATGACGCGGCCGTCGACGGCCGGCACCAGGAAGCCGCTGCCGCGCGGCAGCGTGGCGAGGTCGGCGCGGCGGAAGGCGAGGGTGACGATCGCCATCGAGGCGTACTCCACGGCGGCCAGCTCGCCGGCGGCGGCCGGCGCCTCGGCGGCCAGCAGCCGCCCGGCGGCGGCGGCCGGCACGGCCAGCACCACGCCGTCCGCGGCGAGCGACCGGCCGTCGCCGAGGGCCGCGGCCCAGCCGCGGGCGGTGCGGCGCAGGCCGGTCACGGCGACGCCGGTCTCCAGGGCCGCGCCCCGGGCGCGGCAGGCCTCCGCGACGGCCTCGGCCAGGGTGCCGACGCCGCCCTCGACGCCGTTGAACACCGGCGCGCCAGGGGCGCGCGCCGCGGCCTCGCGCTGGACGGCGCGGACGGCGGCCAGCAGCGTGTCGTGCTCGCGGGCGGCCTCGTAGAGCGCGGGCACGGCGGAGCGCAGCGAGATCTGGTAGGCGTCGCCCGCGTAGACGCCGCCGAGCAGCGGCTCGATCAGCCGGTCCACGACCTCGCGGCCCATGCGCTCGGCCACCAGCCGGCCCACCGGCACGTCCTCGCCGACCTGGAGCGGCGGCAGTTCGGCGTCCCTGGCGATCTGGGCGAGGCCGGCGTCGGAGAGCACCCCGGCGAGCGCCGCGACGGAGGCGGGCACGCCCATCACGTGGTCCCGGGGCATGGGGCGCAGCGCGCCCCTGGTCCAGATCGAGGCGCCGACTCCGACGGGGGGGCGCAGCCCGTCGCCGAGGCCGACGGCGCGGGCCAGCTCGACGGCCTCGGGGCGGCGGGCGAGTATCGACTCGGCGCCCAGGTCGACGCCGACGCCGGCGATCCGGCCGGTGCGCAGCTTGCCGCCGATCCGGTCCGAGCCCTCCAGCAGGGTGACCCGGACGCCGGCGGTCGACAGCCGGTGGGCGGCGGCGAGTCCGGAGATCCCGCCGCCGACGACGATCACGTGCATGGCTCCCCCTTCACCTGCCGGCGGTCCGGCTCAGCGCGCGGTCCGCTCGTGGACGTGGGCGACGAGCCGGGTCAGGGCGTCCGGGTCGGTGGTGGGCAGGACGCCGTGGCCGAGGTTGAAGACGTGCCCCGGCAGGCCGGCGGCCGCGTCGAGCACCCGGTCGGCCTGGGCGGCCACGACGTCGTGCGGCGCGAAGAGCACGGCCGGGTCGAGGTTGCCCTGGAGGGCCCTGCCGGGGCCGATCCGGCGGGCGGCCTCGTCGAGCGGGACCCGCCAGTCGACGCCGACCACGTCGGCCCCGGCCTCGGCGAGCAGCGGCAGCAACTCGCCGGTGCCCACGCCGAAGTGGATGCGCGGCACGCCGCGACCCGCGACGGTGTCGAAGACCTTGGTGGAGGCGGGCAGCACCGAGGCGCGGTAGTCGACGGGGGCCAGGGCGCCGACCCAGGAGTCGAAGAGCTGGACGGTCGAGACGCCGGCGTCGACCTGTGCGGAGAGGAAGGCGCCGGTGATCCCGGCGAGCCGGTCGAGCAGCTCGGCCCACAGCTCGGGGGCCCCGTACATCATGGCCTTGGTGTGCTCGTGGTTGCGGGACGGGCCGCCCTCGACGAGGTAGCTGGCGAGGGTGAACGGGGCGCCGGCGAAGCCGATCAGCGGGGTGTCGCCGAGCTCGGCGGTGAGCAGGCCGATGGCCTCGGTCACGTAGGAGACGTCGTCGGGCTCGAGCGGGCGCAGCTGGTCGAGGTCGGCGCGCTCGCGGATCGGCCGGGCGACGACCGGGCCGACGCCGGGCTTGATGTCGAGGTCGACGCCGATGGCCTTGAGCGGCACCACGATGTCGCTGAAGAGGATCGCGGCGTCCACCCGGTGCCGGCGGACGGGCTGGAGGGTGATCTCGGTGACCAGATCCGGCCGCATGCAGGAGTCGAGCATGGCGATGCCCTCGCGGACCTTGCGGTACTCGGGCAGCGAACGGCCGGCCTGTCGCATGAACCACACCGGGGTGTGCGGGACGGGCTCGCGACGGCATGCTTTGAGGAAGGCGGAGTCGGTCACAGTCACAGGCAGCAGTGTCCCACGACCGCGGAATCGGACGGCGCGCGCGGGTGTGGCGTACCGCCCCCGCCGCGCCCTGGCGCCTAGGGTCGTTCCGACCCCTGGCCGATCGGCCGGGTAATGACGAGCCCGGCGGCCGTCCACGCTCTAGGGTTACCGGCCATGGCAGCGTCTCGAACCCACCCGGTGGAGGAGTCCGGCATCATGAACGACCCCGGTGCGCGGGTCCCGGTCGCCTTCGGGCGGGCGGTCGCGGCGTTGACCGAGACCAGGCTCCGCCCCGAGGTCCGGCTGTCCCCCCTCCCCCCGCCGCGCCGGCTCGCGCCCTTCGCGCACGCCGTCGGGGCGGCCGTGACCGTGGGGGACGAGGAGCTGGCCGACGGCCGCTTCGTGCTGCTGCATGATCCCGCGGGCGACGAGTCGTGGCAGGGCGACTTCCGGGTGGTGACGCTGGCCAGGTCCGACCTCGAACCGGAGCTGGCCACCGACCCCCTGTTGCCGGACGTGGCGTGGTCCTGGTTGACGGAGGCGCTTGACGGCCGGGGGCTCGACAGGCGGGCCGCCAACGGCACCGTGACGCGTGCCGGTTCGAGCTTCTTCGGCGGCCTGGCCGAGCGGCCGGCGCGGGCCGAGCTGGAGCTGCGGGCCTCCTGGACCCCGGCGGACGCGGCGGACGCGGGGGCTCACCTGGGTGCCTGGTGCGAGCTGCTCGCGCAGTGCGCGGGGCTGCCGCCGGAGTCCACCGGCCCGGCGGTGACCGCGCTGCCGCGCCGCCGCGGACCCCGGCCGCTGTGAACATCGCTGGAATGACGAATCACCGGTTCGTGATCATTCTCTAAAGGCCCAGTGGGATCGTGCCGAAGGAGTCAGTGACCCTTCCACCCGGATCGCCCCGACTCCTCCCCCGGAGTCGGTTTCGGATCCGTCCCCATCC
>NZ_SMKI01000581.1 GCF_004348415.1 Streptomyces hainanensis | reverse complement strand
CTCCGCGCCCGCCCCCGCCGCCGCCGAGTTGGTGTGCGACGTCCCGCGACGTCCCCGCAGGCCGTGCGTCCTGCTCGTGGGAGCGGGGCAACGACCTTTCTGTCGGCCCGTATGGGCGTTCTGTGAAAGGCCTCCGCACGGACAGGAGCGGTGGTACGACTCCTGTATGGCTACCTACCGCACCAAGGACGGCCACACCGTGCGCCTCGGCAGCACCGTGTGGGGCATCAACGGACAAGGCCCCTTCACCCTCAGCAAGCCCGAATCCTCCGCTCCGCGCGGGTGGGTCCGGGCGGTGAGCGGCGACGGCGAGGACAGCCGCCTGCACGCCCCCGAGGACATATCGCTGTACTACAACCTGGTCCGGCGGGTGGAGATCTGAGGATCCGAGGACGGGCACGCCCCTTGGAGACCGAACGGAACCCGGGTGGGCCCGAGCGCACCATCGACCTGGAGGCCCCGATGCCCGAACCGATGTCCGCACAGAACTCCGGCACCGCCCCGGACGCCGCCGAGACACTGTTCACCTGTGCGGTGACAGTCTCCGAGCCAGCCGGTGTCGGTCCGCTGTTCCGTCGCCTCGGCACGATCCCGGACGTGGCCGTCACCCGGCACCGCTCCGGCCCTCAGGACGGCGAACTGGGTGTCGCCGAGACACTGCGGCTGCTGGTGCCGTCCGCAGCGGTGCTCACCGTCGTGATCCGGACGCTGCCGGCGTTCATCCGATCCAGACGGTCGTCCGTGAGTGTGACGATCACCCGTGGCGACCGCTCCGTGACCTTCGACGGCGAGAACCTTCCGGACCCCGAGAAGGCCCTGGAGATCGCCAACCGCCTGCTCGGCGATGACTGACCTGGCGAACCGGGACCACTCCCGTTCACGCGCGGTCCTCATGGGCACCTGGAACTACCGGGACTTCGCCAACGTCCCCGCGGCCGAACGCAGTTTCCACCGGATGCGGGAACTGCTCCAGGACCCGGTGTGCGGCTCGTGGCCGCGCGGTTCCCTCAAGCTGCTCTGCGACCGCCCCACCCTCGGCACGACACACGTCGAACTCATCGAGACGTTCCTCCAGGCCACCGACGTCGCCCTGTTCTACTACGTCGGACACGGGATCTACGACCACCGCGAGCGGCTCTGTCTCGCCGTGGGCGACACCCGGACCGATCCCCACTTCACCGCCGCCACGGGCTTGCCGTTCGAGGCCGTGCGGGACGCGTTCCGAGCCAGCAGGGCCGCGGTCAGGATCGCGGTGCTCGACTGCTGCTACGCGGGGCTCGCCACGGAGGAGTACGGTCGCCTCTCGGCCACCCGTCCGCCCCCGGTGTCCGGTGCCTACGTGCTGATGAGCAGCAGCGCGTTCGAGGCCTCCTGGTACGAGAAGGAGGAGGTCACCGACGCGCAGACGTACTTCACCAAGGCTCTCGTCCGGACGGTGCGGGAAGGCATCCCCGGCGGACCGGCCGGTCTCACCTTCGACCACATCTTCGGCGTGGTCGCCGACCGACTGGTCGAGGACGGCAGACCCGAACCGGGCCGCCGCATCGAGGACCACGCCGCCGGCTGGGTGTTCGCCCGCAACAACGCCGCCGACGCCGCGCCCGGGCCCGGCTCCGACCCGGACACCGTCTTCCACGAGGCATACCGCCTCGAGACCAGGGAGGGAATCGAACGGCTGCCGGTCATCGCCGCGATGTACCGGGCGGCGGCCGAGGCCGGACACGCCCCCTCGATGAACCGGCTCGGGCAGATCGCCGAGGGCCGGGTCCAGGCGAGAATGCAGGGAGTCGAACCACGACCTGCCACCACGGCGGCGCTCCTGGAGGCCACGCGGTGGTACTCGAAGGCCTCGGAAGCCGGCGACCAGGTGGGTCCGCTGCACCTCGGACAGCTCTACGAGGAGCAGTACAAGGACGTGGACCAGGCCGTGTACTGGTACGACCTCGCCGCGCGCCGGGGCAACGGCGCCGCCCAGGAGCGGCTGACCGGACTCCGGCAACGTATCCGCCTCGGAATCGGCACGTCCCGGGAGCCCGAGGAGACGAGGAGTCAGGAGGAACCGGCACCCGCGCGCCCGGCGCCCGCACTCTCCAGCCTCGCCGCCGAGGCGTTACGACAACGATGGCTTGCCGACTGGGACGGCAGCGCGCCGCTGGCGATCGCCCAGTGCCTCGACGTCCTCGTGGATGCCTGCGGTGGACCCCACGGCGAGTGGGCCACCCTCGATGACACGGGGCGGGAGCGCGTCCTCGCCGACTTCCTCACCCTGCTGCCGTCCAGGACGAACCTCGCACGTGCGGCGCGCGACTACTACAAGGCCACCGGCCAGGGAAGGCTCCGCGACCATGCCGCCGGACTCCTTCGCGAGGCGAAGTGGCCCCAACCCTGACGCAGGACAAGGAAGGGCGACGTGACGATCCCCGAAGTCAGTACGGAACTCCGGCAGTCCCTCGAACGCCACCGGTTCTCGCTCCGGCCGCAGCCGGACGCACGCCCCGGCGAGGAGATCGTCGGCGTCGTCCTCGAAGACGGCGGGGAGACGTTCCACGCCGGACGGGTGGACCACCACCTGGGGCTGTGGTCCGCCTTCGCCGTCGTACGGAACGCCGGGCTCTTCCGCATGGACGAGGTAGGCAGACACGAGTCGTTCGAGGACGCCGTGCTCGACGTCCTCATGAGTTTCACCCACCTCGAGTAGAAGGCGGCCGACATGCCCGTCGAACCACGGTTCCGCGACCAGATCAGGTGCCTCGTCCTCAAGGACCGCAGGGCGAAGGCGCTCAACGACGCCCTCTCGCCGGACGACAGAATCGCCTTCAACGACTTCCTCGTCTCCGTGGCCGCCGTACTCCTCGCGCCGCGGCTGGGCGACCGCCGCGGGATCGAGGACATCGCGGCGTTCAGTGACGAGATCGCGGCCCGGCACCGCGAGGAGCGGCGACCGGTCAACGAGTTCGTCGTCGAGGAGATCCTCCGCGAGATCTACGGACTCCCGTTGCTCTTCCGGACGTTCCCGATACCTCCTGCGGCCGTTTCGACGGCCGGCGCGGCCATCGTGCGGTACCTGACCAACACGGACGACGGCGTCGCCGCCGGTATCGACCGCACCCTCGACACCGCCGCACACCTCCACAAACGCCGCAGCCGCCCCTGACGCCACCGCCCCGACGCGACGCCCTCGTAACCTCCGGCGCCACGCCCACCTCCGCGCCCGTCACCCGGATGGCCTAGCGGATGCGGTCGACGGGAGCAGCGACCGCATAGAGTGCGGCTCTCGTCACGAATGGTGACGTACCGTTTCCTCTCTTCATCGCCGAGGTGGTCGTGTCTCCTGCGCAGGTGCCGAAGAGGCCCCACCCGCACGCACCGCACTCCCGCGACCTGGACGCGCGAGTGACGCACTTCGTCTCCCCGGTCACCCGGATGCTGCTGGCCAGCGAAGGGCTCACCACACCACTGCTGCAGGCAGCCTCTGACGGGCCGTTACGGGCTCGGGTGTGGTCGTTGCGGGAGGTGGCGGCCGGGCTGCTCGACCCGGGCGCGCGCGAGCGGTTACGGCTCTCGGGCCAGGAACGGTGCCTGGTGCGGCGCACCCGCCTGGTCCTGGCCTGTGGCACCACGGTGTCCGACAACGTGGTGGTGGCGCGGATGGGTGTCGACCCGCGGGTCGACGAGGTCGCGGGCGACCCGGGGCAGCCGCTGGGTTTCGGACTGGCCGACGCCGGGGTCGTGCTGCGGCGGCGGGTCCACTGGGTCGGCCGGCGGCGCTGGTTCGGGGGCGGGCCCTGCGTCTGCAAGGCGTACACCCTCGATGCCGTCGACGGCCCGCTGGTGCACGTCGAGGAGCTGTTCAGCCCGCAGGTCGTTCCGGCCGACGTCCGCGTCACCCACTCCCCGCAAGGACAGTCGACATGAGTGTGTTCCGAACGGCCCTGCTGTCGGCGGTGGCCGAGGGCGGCAGGCGCCCCGCCGTGATCGAGGACGACGCGACCTGGTCGTACGCCGACCTCGACCGGTGGTCCACGGCCCTGGCCCGGACGCTGGGCCCGTCGCCGCGGGACGAGCCCCAGTGCGCCGCCCTGCTGCTGCCCAACGGCGCTCCGTGGCTGGCCGCCTATCTGGGCGGCCACCCAGGCCGCCGTCTCGGGCGCGAACCGCAGCGTGAAGAACACCACGGAGGCCACGCCGGCCGCCCGCGTCGCGGCCGCCAGCTCGCGCGCCGCCTCGACCGTGGTGGCCACCGG
>NZ_SMKI01000580.1 GCF_004348415.1 Streptomyces hainanensis | reverse complement strand
GGTGGAGGGGATGGTGCTGCCACCGGGGGGTGCCATCTCCTGTCACTTGCCTACGCTGTCACTGAGTGACACGATCAGTGTCGGCGCAGGCCACCACCAAGGGGGTTGACCTTTCGCATGAGCCAGATGGACATACGGAGATCCGCCGCGGCCGTGCCCGACGGCGCCGCCGAGCCGGCGGCGGGCGGTCGGAGCGAGGTCGGTCAACCGGTGAAGAAGGAGAAGCCGCTCGGCTCCCGCGCGCCGCGGTTCGTCAAGAGCTCACGCCCGCTCCACCTGGGCTGGCAGGTCTGCGTCTTCGTGGTGGGCCTGGTGGTCGTGGTGATCGGCATCATCATGCTGCCGCTCCCCGGCCCCGGCTGGCTCGTGATCTTCGCCGGGATGGCGATCTGGGGGAGCGAGTTCGTCTGGGCCCAGCTGGTGCTGCGCTGGACCAGGCGCAAGGTCGCGGAGGCCGCGCAGCGCGCCCTCGACCCCCGGGTGCGGCGCCGCAACATCGCGCTGACGGTGGCCGCCGGCTCGATCTGCGCCGTGCTGCTCGTCGTGTACCTGGTGAACTTCGGCTTGGCCATGCCCTGGGAGATCGACACCTGAGCGCGTCGCGCTCCCCGTCCTCGGCGCTCCGCGCCGTCGCACCCCTCGGCACCAGGCTGGGCTGAAAGGAACGATCCCCATGGCCGTCGACCGGACCGTCGACCAGACCGCCGACCCGGACGCCGACGTCAGCGCGGCCTTCTTCGCCCGCCACCTGGCCCGGAACCCGGTGCTCGGCATCTTCCGCGGCCAGGATCCGCGGACCACGGTCGAGCTGTGCCACCGGGCGTGGGAGTTCGGCGTGGAGCTGGTCGAGATACCGGTGCAGTCGGAGTCCGCCCTGCCGTCGCTGGCGGCCGCCGTCGAGGCGGCCCGGGAGCACGGCAGGCAGGTCGGGGCCGGCACCGTCACCACCGAGCGGCGGCTGCGGGCCGCGCGGGAGCTCGGCGCCGCGTTCACGGTGGCGCCCGGGCTGCACCCGGCGGTCGTCGAGGCGTCGGCCGAGGCCGGCCTGCCGCACCTGCCGGGCGTCGCCACCGCCACCGACATCGCGGCCGCCCAGGCCGCCGGCCTGAGCTGGGTCAAGGCGTTCCCCGCCGCGCAGCTCGGGCCTGGCTGGATCACCGCCCAGCTCGCGCCGTTCCCCGACGTCCGCTTCGTCGCCACCGGGGGCGTCGGCCCCGACAACGCCGCCGACTTCCTCGCCGCCGGCTGCTCGGCGGTCGCCATCGGCTCGGCCCTCGCCGACCCGAGCGCGTTGCCGCGCCTGCGCCAGGCGGTGTCCGGCTCGGCGTGAGGGAGCCCGCGAGGGCCGCGCCCCACCCTGCGGATCAGAGCGGGAGGTCGTCCGGCAGGACCCGGAACGCCTTGTGCCGGCCCAGGGGGCGCACGGCGCGGAAGTCGCGCCGGTCGAGGGTGAGGATCGCGTCGGTGTCGTAGTCGGCGGCCAGGGCCACGTTCACCGCGTCGGCGAGGTCGAGGTCGAGGTCGAGGGCGCGGTACCTGCCGCGGAGCGACTGGGCCGCGGCCAGGTGGTCCTCCGTGATCTCCGGCACGACCACGCGGCCCCGGCCCATCCAGCGGCGGATGTCGTCGACCGCGCTGAGCGCGGCCGCACGGCCCAGTTCGCGGGTGGCGACGTGGTCGAGTTCTGCCAGCAGGAGTGGGGACATGACCAGGAGCCCCGCCGCCGTGAGCGCCTCGTTCGCCCCGCTGTGTTCCGGGTGGGCCGCGTCGAGGGCGGCCAGCAGCCCCGAGGTGTCGGCGACGACGATGATCACGCGGTGCTTCCGGTGTCGGACTCGCGGCGGACGGCGTCGGCGACCGCGTCACCGACCTCGGCCGCCGACGGGGTCCGGCCCGACCCCTCGAAGGTGCGGGAGAACAGCGGCTCGTCCCAGACGCGGTTGGCCATCGCGGCGAGGTGGATCCCCTGGCGGATGATCTCGGCCTCGCTGATTCCCCGCCGCCTGGCCGCCTCCTTGATGATGGCCAGGTCCTCGGGGTCGGCGTACACGTTCGTGCGCTTCATGGACATGTACCAAGCGTAGTCCATGTACCTGACCGGCGTAGCCCGCAGGCTCCGACCTGCCCGCGCCGCGGCGTCAGCCGGCCCGGGTGAGGAGTTCGAGGGTGTCGACGACCCGGTTCGAGAAGCCCCACTCGTTGTCGTACCAGGCGACGACCTTGACGTGCTGGCCGTCGACGCGGGTGAGGGCCGAGTCGAAGATGGCCGAGGCCGGGTCGCCGGTGATGTCGGAGGAGACCAGCGGGTCCTCCGAGTAGGTGAGGACGCCGGCCAGCCGGCCGTCCGCCGCCGCGCGGTACGCGGCCAGCACCTCGTCGCGCGACACGGCGCGGGCGACCGTCGTGTTGAGCTCGACGATCGAGCCCACCGGGACCGGCACCCGGATCGAGTCGCCCGACAGCCGGCCGTCGAGGTTCGGCAGCACGAGCCCGATCGCCTTGGCGGCACCCGTCGTCGTCGGCACGATGTTCACGCCGGCCGCGCGGGCGCGGCGGGCGTCGCGGTGCGGGCCGTCCTGCAGGTTCTGCTCCTGCGTGTAGGCGTGCACCGTCGTCATGAAGCCGTGCTCGATGCCGGCGAGTTCGTCGAGCACCGAGGCCAGCGGCGCGAGCGCGTTGGTGGTGCAGGAGGCGTTGGAGACGACGGTGTGCGTGGCCGGGTCGTACGCGTCGGTGTTGACCCCGTAGGCGAGCGTGACGTCGGCGCCGTCCGACGGCGCGCTGACCAGCACCTTCCTGGCCCCCGCGTCGAGGTGCGCGCGGGCGGCCTTCGCCGCGGTGAAGCGGCCGGTCGACTCCAGCGCCACGTCGACGCCGAGCTCGGCCCACGGCAGCTGTGCCGGGTCGCGCTCGGCGAGCACCCGGATGCGGCGGCCGTCGACGACGATGGCGTCCCCGTCGACCGTCACCGGGCGACCCAGCCGGCCGGCCGTCGTGTCGTAGGCGAGCAGCCGCGCCAGCGTGGCGGGCTCCGTGAGGTCGTTGACGGCCACGACCTCCAGGTCGGTGTCCCGTTCGAGCAGTGCGCGCAGCACGTTGCGTCCGATGCGGCCGAATCCGTTGACGGCGATGCGCGTCATGAGCGGTGTCCCTTCGATGTCCCGTCGATCATCGTCAGGTTCGCCCGTGGCCCGCCGCCCGGGACAGCGGCGCGAGTGCCATCGTTCGAAAGGATCGCGCCCGGTGGAGTGGCGGGTCACTCGCCCCGGGCGAAGGTGCGCCGGTACTCGCTCGGCGTGGTGCCGAGGACGCGCTGGAAGTGCAGCCGCAGGTTGGCGCCGGTGCCGAGGCCGACGTCGGCGGCGATCCGCTCGACGCTCAGCTCCGAGCGTTCCAGCAGCTCGCGGGCGACGTCGAGGCGGGCCCGCATGACCCACTGCATCGGCGTGTACCCCGTGTCGTCGACGAAGCGCCGCGAGAACGTGCGGGGCGAGACGGCGGCGTGCCGGGCCAGCGCCTCCAGGGTGAGAGGTTCGCCGAGCCGGCGCAGCGCCCACTCGCGGGTGCCGGCGAACCGCTCGCCCAGCGGCTCCGGCACGCTGCGCGGCACGTACTGCGCCTGGCCGCCGCTGCGGTAGGGGGCCGCGACCAGGCGCCTGGCCGCGTGGTTCGACGCCGCGATCCCCAGGTCGCCGCGCAGGATGTGCAGGCACAGGTCGATGCCGGACGCGGCGCCGGCCGACGTCAGCACGGTGCCCTCGTCGACGAACAGCACGTTCTCGTCGACCCGGACGCGCGGGTGCCGCGCCGCGAGGGCCCGGGTGTAGTGCCAGTGCGTCGTGGCGCGGCGGCCGTCGAGCAGACCGGTGGCGGCGAGCGCGAACGCGCCCGTGGAGATGGCGGCGAGGCGCGCGCCGCCGGCGTGGGCGGCGGTCAGCGCGTCGACCACGGCGGGCGGCGGGTCCTCGCGGTCCGGGAAGCGGTAGCCGGGGACGAAGACGACGTCGGCCCACGCGAGCGCGTCCAGGCCGTCCGCGACGTGGTACGAAAGCCCGTCGCCGCCGGCCACCAGCCCGGGCGCCGGGCCGCACACCCGCACCTCGTACGGCATGCTCGCGCGGGTCGTGAACACCTGGGCGGGGATGCCGACGTCCAGTGGTTTGGCGCCGTCCAGCACGAGGACGGCGACGCGGCGCAGGCGGGAGGCGGACACGGGGACGAGGGTACGGGGGCGCGGGTACGGG
>NZ_SMKI01000057.1 GCF_004348415.1 Streptomyces hainanensis | reverse complement strand
GGCGGGGGTGGTGACAGACACGGGTCAGCCCTCCCGGCGCGGCATGAACCGCAGTTGGGCGATCGATATGACGATGACGAGCGCGAAGAAGAGGTAGGAGACGGCGGAGGCGTAGCCGAGCCGGTAGCCGGTGAAGCCGACGTCGTAGACGTACTCGAGGATCGGTCGGGTGGAGCCGTTGGGTCCGCCCTTGGTGAGGATGAAGATCTGGTCGAAGACCTTGAGCGAGGCCAGCACCTGGAGGGTGCCCACCAGCACGGTGGTGCGGCGGAGTTGGGGCAGGGTGACGGACCACAGCCGCCGCCAGGCGCCGGCCCCGTCGAGGGCGGCGGCCTCCTGGAGGGTGTCGGGCAGCGACTGCAACGCGGCCAGGTAGAGCAGGAAGTTGAAGCCGACCGTCCACCAGACCGTCAGGGCGGCGATCGACCACATCGCCCAGTCCTCGTCGGAGAGCCAGCCGACCGGGCCGATGCCGACGGCGTCCAACGCCTGGTTGGCCAGGCCGAGATCGGGCTGGTACAGCCAGCTCCAGATCATGGTGACGACGGTGACGGGCATCAGGTAGGGGGCGAAGAACGAGAGCCGCCACACCCACTGTCCGGCGAGGCCGGTGTGCACGAGCAGCGCCATGGCGAGCGAGACGACGACCAGCGGCACCGCCGAGATCACCGTGAAGAACACGGTGTTGGCGAGGGAGCGCCACATGTCGGGGTCGCCGAGTGCCTCGGCGTAGTTGGCGAGGCCGACGAACTCGGTGTCCCTGAGGGTCAGCGACTCGTCGGTGAGGCTCATCCAGACACCCTGTGCCACGGGCCAGAGCAGGAAGAGGGCGAAGAGGACGGCGAAGGGGAGGACGAAGAGGCCGCCGGTGCGGCGGGGGCCGGCGCGCCGTGCGGCGGCCGTCGGCGGGGTGGCGGTGGCGGTCGTGCCGGCGCGGGCGGCCGCCTCGGGTGTCGATGCTGTGGTGGACACGCGGACTCCGGGAGCTGGTGGGGCGCGGCGGCGGTCAGACGACCGGGTTGGGCTGGTCGAGCAGTTGGGCGCACTCGTCGATCAGCTGCTCGACCGCCGCCTCGGGGGAGGCGTCGCCGAGCAGCGCGGCCTGGAGCGGCTGGCACATCTCGTTCTGGAAGGTGGAGCCGGCCCCGGTGAACCAGGTGGGCGGGTCGAGGACCGCGCTCTCGGCGGCCGTGACGTAGGAGGACTGCGGTTCGAGCTCGCGGTAGGCGGGGTCGGCCGTGACCGGCTGGTAGGCCGGGATGTGGCCGGCGCTCGCCCAGGTGAGGCTGCGCCGGAGGATCTCGGCGACGTAGCGGTGGGCCTCGCGGCGCCTGGCCTGGTCCGGGTTCTCCTGGTGGGGCAGCACGAAGCTGTGCGAGTCGGCGAACGCCCCCGGCCGGCCGAAGACCGGTGGGAAGGGGGCGGCGCCCAGCGGGCGGCCGGCGGCCGCCAGGGTGGGCAGCTCCCACTCCCCCATCATCACCAGGCCGCCGCGCCCGCCGTTGAAGGCGGCCATGGCGCCGAAGTAGTCCAGGTTGTTCGGGTTGACGCGGCCGTCGAAGAGGTCGCACATGAAGGTGACGACGCGGAGCGCGGCGTCGGCGTCGATCCCCGGCGGGCCGCCGTCGGGCAGGGTGAAGGTGGCGCCGGTCTGGGCGTAGAGGCCGTGGAAGAGCCGCCAGTTCTGCGCCGGGTCGAGCACGTGCCCGAAGAGGATGCCGGCGCCGCCGCCGGCGTCGGCCAGGTCGGCGCCGGCGGCCAGCATCGCCTCCGGGGAGTCGAGGGCGACGAGTCGCCCCTCGCCGTCGAGGAGTCCGGCGCGGTCGGCGATCCCGGTGTCGTAGAAGACGACGAAGGGGTGGGTGTCGAGCGGGACGGCGTAGAGCCGGCCGTCGTGGTGGGCGCGTTCCCAGAGCCCGGGGACGAAGTCGGCCTCGGTGATCCCGAACTCGGCGAGCAGGTCGGGGTCGAAGGGGTCGAGCAGGCCGCCCGGCGCGTAGCCGGCCATCCGGGAGAGGTGGAGCACCGCCACCTCGGGCGGCCGCCCGCCGGCGGCGGCCATGGCGAGCTTGGTGTAGTAGGAGGGGCCCCACTCCAGGATCGTGCGGTCGATCCGGAAGCCGTCCCGGCCGCCGGAGACGTCGGCGATCATCTCGTCCATCAGCATGCCGTCGCCGCCGGAGAAGGGGTCCCAGACCCGGAGGTGCGAGGGACCGCCGGCCGATGCGGGGCTGGCGCAGCCGCCCAGCGCCCAGGGAGCGAGCGCGGCGCCCGCGCCGGCGAGTCCCAGGCCGAGCAGGCGCCGCCGCCCGAGCCGGGGCGGGGCGCCGGAGCCGCCGCGGCCGGCGGCTCCAGGGGGGTGGCCAAGGGGGTGATCGACGCTCATATCGCACCTCTTCCGGCGCCCGTCGTTGGACGCGCGGCCTTTTTACATCGATGTACATCACCTGTAAAGCCCCCTCGGCCGACGGCCGGTCGACGCGGGAGGGGCACGTAGGATCGGGGGCGGCTCAGGGAGGTCGGGTGCCAAGGCCCAGGATCAAGGACGTGGCGCGGCGCGCGGGCGTCTCCGAGAAGACCGTGTCGAACGTGATCAACGACTACGAACACGTCTCGGACCGGACCCGTCGCGTGGTGCGGGAGGCGATCGAGGAGCTCGGCTACCGCGTCAACCTCGCCGGCCGGCACCTGCGGCGCGGCCGCACCGGCATCGTCGCGCTGGTCGTCCCCGAGTTGGACATCCCGTACTTCGCCGAGTTGGCCAACGGCATCATCGCGGAGGCCGAGCGGAACGGGCTCACCGTCCTGGTGCACCGCACCCGCGCCGACCGGGAGCACGAGCTGGCGGCGCTGGACGGCTTCCACTCCGACTTCGCGGACGGGGTGATCCTCTCGCCGCTGGCCCTCACCGCGGGCGACGTGCGGGAACGGCGGGGCGCGCTGCCGCTGGTGCTGCTGGGCGAGACGGTGGAGTCGGGCGTCGCCGACCATGTGGCCATCGACAACGTGCTGGCGGCCCGCGAGGCCACCGAGCATCTGCTCGCCCTCGGCCGGCGGCGGATCCTGGCCGTCGGCGGCCGGGACCTGCCGGGCCCCGGCACGGCCGAGGCGCGCACCCTCGGCTACCGGCGGGCCCTGGAGGCGGCCGGCGTCGGCTACGACCCGGCGGCGGTGTGGCCGGTGGCCGAGTTCCGGATGCCGCACGGCGCGGCGGCGGTGGCCGAGGCGTGGGCCGCCGGGCACCGCCCCGACGCCCTGCTGTGCCTCAACGACCAACTGGCGCTCGGCGCCCTGCGGGCCCTGCACGAGCGTGGCCTGCGGGTGCCCGACGACGTGGCGGTGGTGGGCTTCGACGACGTGGAGGCCGGGCGGTTCAGCGCGCCGACGCTGACCACGATCGCCCCGGACACCCACGCGGTGGCGGCGGTGGCCGTCGAACTGCTGCTGAACCGCATCGCGGAGGCGGGCGAGACGACGGACCGGACCGCGCCGCCCGACGAGCGGGTGGCGCCGCACCGGCTCGTCGTCCGGGAGAGCACGGCGGGCGGCCACCCGGCAGCTCGATGACGGGGGGCGCTGTCGGACGGGGCCCCGCACGAGATATCTTGACGTCAAGACGACGACGTAGACGTGAGAACGTGAAGCGGAGTAGCGGTGACTGACTCGACCATCATCTATACGCACACCGACGAGGCCCCGGCCCTGGCGACGTACTCGTTCCTCCCCGTGGTCCGGGCGTATGCGGCGACGGCCGGCGTCACCGTGGAGAGCCGTGACATCTCGCTCGCCGGACGGATCATCGCCTCCTTCCCCGAGTACCTGGCCGAGTCGCAGCGGATCGCGGACGCGCTGGCCGAGCTGGGCGAGCTGGCCAAGACGCCGGCCGCCAACATCATCAAGCTGCCGAACATCTCGGCCTCCATCCCGCAGCTGAAGGCGGCCGTCGCCGAGCTGCGCGAGCAGGGCTACGCGCTGCCCGACTACCCGGACGACCCGCGGACCGACGAGGAGCGGGAGATCCGCGCGCGCTACGACCGGGTGAAGGGCTCGGCCGTCAACCCGGTGCTGCGCGAGGGCAACTCCGACCGGCGCGCGCCCGCCTCCGTGAAGAACTACGCCAGCACCCACCCGCACCGGATGGGCGCCTGGAGCGGCGACTCGAAGACCAACGTCGCCACCATGGGCGTGGACGACTTCCGCGCCACCGAGAAGTCCGCGGTGATCGCCGAGCCCGGCACGCTGCGCATCGAGCTCTCCGGGGACGACGGCTCCACCACCGTGCTCCGCGAGTCGGTGCCGGTGCTGGCCGGCGAGGTGGTGGACGCCTCCGTGATGCGGGTGGCGGCGCTGCGCGAGTTCCTGACCGCCCAGGTGGCGCGGGCCAAGGCCGAGGGCGTGCTGTTCTCGGTGCACCTGAAGGCCACCATGATGAAGGTCTCCGACCCGATCGTCTTCGGCCACGTGGTGCGGGCGTTCTTCCCGAAGACGTTCGCCGCCCACGGCGACGCGCTGGCCGCCGCCGGCCTCACCCCGAACGACGGGCTCGGCGGCATCCTCAAGGGCCTGGAGTCGCTGCCGAACGGCGCCGAGATCAAGGCGTCCTTCGACGCCGAGCTGGCCGAGGGCCCGGCGCTCGCCATGGTCGACTCCGACCGCGGCATCACCAACCTGCACGTGCCGAGCGACGTCATCGTCGACGCGTCGATGCCCGCCATGATCCGCACCTCGGGCCACATGTGGGGCCCGGACGGCGAGGAGGCGGACACCCTGGCGGTGCTGCCGGACAGCAGCTACGCCGGCATCTACCAGGTGGTCCTCGACGACTGCCGCGCCAACGGCGCCTTCGACCCCGCCTCCATGGGCTCGGTGCCCAACGTCGGCCTGATGGCGCAGAAGGCCGAGGAGTACGGCAGCCACGACAAGACCTTCGAGATCGCCACCACCGGCACCGTGCGGGTGGTGGACGAGTCCGGCGAGGCGGTGCTGGAGCAGGCGGTCGGCGCCGGCGACATCTTCCGCATGTGCCAGACCAAGGACGCGCCGATCCGCGACTGGGTGAAGCTGGCCGTCGGCCGCGCCCGGGCCACCGGCGACCCGGCCGTGTTCTGGCTGGACGAGACCCGGGCGCACGACGCCCGGCTGATCGAGAAGGTCCGCGCCTACCTGTCGGAGCACGACACCGAGGGCCTGACCATCGAGATCAAGGCGCCGGTCGAGGCCATCGCCTTCTCGCTGGAGCGGATCCGCCGCGGCGAGAACACCATCTCGGTCACCGGCAACGTGCTGCGCGACTACCTGACCGACCTGTTCCCGATCCTGGAGCTCGGCACCAGCGCCAAGATGCTCTCGGTGGTGCCGCTGATGAACGGCGGCGGTCTGTTCGAGACCGGTGCCGGCGGCTCCGCGCCCAAGCACGTGCAGCAGCTGGTCAAGGAGAACTACCTGCGCTGGGACAGCCTGGGCGAGTTCCTGGCGCTCGCGGTGAGCTTCGAGCACCTGGCGGGGACCACGGGCAACGCCCGCGCCCAGGTGCTGGCCGACACCCTGGACCGGGCCACCGCCACCTTCCTCGACGAGGACAAGTCGCCGAGCCGCCGGGTCGGCGGCATCGACAACCGGGGCAGCCACTTCTACCTGTCGCTGTACTGGGCCCAGGAGCTGGCCCGGCAGACCGACGACCCGGGTCTCGCCGAGGCGTTCGCGGGCCTGGCCGAGGCGCTGACCGAGCAGGAGTCGACCATCGTCGAGGAGCTCGTCGCGGTGCAGGGCTCGCCGGCCGAGATCGGCGGCTACTACCAGCCGGACCCGGCCAGGGCGGCCGCGGTGATGCGTCCGTCGAAGACGTTCAACGAGACGCTGGCGACCCTCGGTTGATGACCTGCCGCACGTGAACGGCTCGGAGGGGCGTGGACCGCACGGTCCGCGCCCCTCTCCTGTCCGCCCCTCC
This sequence comes from Streptomyces hainanensis, assembly GCF_004348415.1. Classification (GTDB taxonomy): domain Bacteria; phylum Actinomycetota; class Actinomycetes; order Streptomycetales; family Streptomycetaceae; genus Streptomyces; species Streptomyces hainanensis. The sequence continues at coordinate 17,262 of NZ_SMKI01000057.1, read as the reverse complement.
GGCGAGCGCTCAGCGCCTTGGTACCGCGAGCCGCTCCCAGCTGGCGCGCCCCGGGATGCCGTCGGCCGCCCGCCCCGAGTAGCCGAGCTTCCGCTGCCAGGCGGCGTACGAGGCGCGGTCCACGTCGGTCCAGTCGGGCCCCGGGCCGACCCGGTAGCGGCCGCAGCCGACGGCCACCAGGCGGTGCCCCATCGCCGTGACGACCGGGCTGCGCCGGCCGGCGGCGAAGAAGTCGGCGCCGGGGAACGGCTCGTGGGTCGGCTCGGTCGGCGACTCGGGTTCCTCGCCCAGCTGCTCGGGCGTGCGGCTGAGCCGTTCGCCCGCCCGGCCGCGCAGGTCCGCCATGGCGAAGCCCCGGGGGTCGATCTTGCCCGGCTGCCACTCCAGGTGGCCGATGACGGACCGCTCCGTCCAGCCGTGCACCCGGCACAGCGCGGCGGCCGTCCGCTCGACGGCGTCGAGTTGGGCGGCGGGCCAGGGGTCGGCGCCGTCGCCGAGGTTGACGCACTCGAAGCCGTAGAAGCGGGCGTTGCCGTCGATGGCGGCCCGCCGGGCGGGCGGCGCCGGCGACTCGTCGACGACGGCGGTCAGCACGTCGGGATCGCCGAGCCCGGCGTGGTTGGCCCGGCCGTTGCCCACCAGGTAGACCGTGCCGTCCTTGGCGATCAGCCCGTGGCAGAGCGGCCCCGGCAGGTCGGGGCGGCCGTTGTAGCAGAGTTCGACCGAGTTCCTGGTGCCGCGCGTCACGGTGTGGTGGATCATCACGCCGTTCACCGGGCCCCAGGCGCCGCGCGCGTCGCGGTTGTGGGTGCGCCAGGCGCGGTGTTCGACGACGGTCACGCCCTCCTCGCGCAACACCTCGACCAGCCGGTCGGCGGAGAGTGGCCTGGCCACGGGCTCAGCCCTCGATCGCGTTCTCGACCGGCCCGGCGAGGCGGCCGAAGGCGTACCGCAGGTCCTCCACGGTGCCGTCGGCGGCGATCCAGGCCAGCGGCGCGTAGTGGCGGGCGATGCCGGCGGGGGGTTGGAGCAGCGGTTCGCCGGTGGCGTCCCGCGGCCACTCGACGGTGCCGGTGACGGTGCGGGCCGCCGTCACCCAGTGGTCGCCGGCCCGGTAGCCGCCGCCCGGCTCGAAGTAGACCTGGACGCCGTCCTCCAGGTCGAGCCAGACGCCCTCGGCGACCGGCAGCGCGCCGTCGACCCGCTCGGCGGAGCGCCCGCCGGTGGGCCGCTGGTCCCAGCGGCGCAGGTAGGGGTTGCGGTGCGGCGCCCGGCCCACGCCGGGCGCGGGCTCCTCGTGCAGGCGGACGCGGCGGCCCGGCAGGTCCACCTCCTCGACCTGGAGCAGCCGGGCGGGCGCCGGGCGGCGGTCCTCGGCGGGGTCGGGGATCTCCAGGCGGCTGGCGTAGGCGGAGTCGAGGACCTCGACCCAGTCGCCGGCGTCGAGGGCGAGCTTGCCGTCGCCGCCCAGGGTCGCCAACTCGATCCAGGTGCCGTCGACCTCGACGACGGGGAGGACCACGGAGCCGTTCTCCCGCGACCACTTGAAGGTGGCGCCGTCCTCGGCGGTGCCGCCGTCGTGGATCTCGATCCGGTAGAGCTGGTTCTCGGGGCCCCGGTAGCGGGCGTCCGGCCGGGTCAGGCACGGCTTGTCGTCGGCGCCCTCCGGGCGCTCGGCGCGTGCCGCCAGCCAGGAGGAGGCGGCCTGCCGGCCGGCGGCCCACGCGGCGAAGGCGGCGCGCCGGGCCTCGGGGCCCTCGCCCTCGATCTCGCCGAGCTGCTCGGCGGTCAGTGGCAGCACCTTCCAGAGCGTCCTGATCCGGGCGGCGGTGTCGGGCAGGACGCCGCCCAGCGCGACCTCGCGGATGTCGGGGTCCTCGGCCGCGGTGACCGCGCGTTCCCAGACCTCCAGGTAGACGAGGTACGGGAGTTCGTCGGGCAGCCGGTCGGCGGGCCGCTCGGGGTCGAGGTGGGCGTCGGGCTGCTCCCAGTAGGTCCAGGTGGCGGGCTCCTCGGGCCGCTCCGGGTCGGGTTGGGCCCGGCGGCCCGGCTCGGCGGGGACGCCGGGCGCGGGCCGGTCGGCGTCGAGCGGTATGCCGTCGACGTAGTACCGGCCGCCGCCGATGGTGAGGTCGTCCAGCTCGCGGTTGCCCGGCACGTAGCCGACGGCGAAGCCGAGCGCACGGGCCGGTCCGCCGTGGGGGCCGATGAGGTCGGCGGCCAGCGTGCGGGCGTGGTGGAGCTGGATCGCGATCTGCTCGTTGGCGTCGGCGTCGAGTTGGACCCGGCCCTGCTGGTGCAGGACCGCCGAGTAGTGCCTGGCGGGCCGGAAGGTCACGCGGGACAGGTCGCCGTGCATGTCGTGGGCTCCCCCTTCACGAGATTCATGGGACGTCAGGAGACGAAGTAGAGGCCGGCGTCCGCTCCCGCCGGGGTGTACTCGTCGAGCCGGGCGCGCAGGTTGTCCTCGCGCTGCGGCTGGAACAGGTCGTGGTAGACGCCGAGTTCGGAGCCGTCCTCGGCGCCCCTGGTGATCTCGGGGGCGCAGGAGCGGGCGAGCCTGGCGTAGTCGGGGGTGCCGTAGCGGAGGCTGTCGAAGACGGGTCGGACCCGCCTGGCCTCGGCCTCCTGGACGGCGGGCACGTGCCCGGCGTCGAGTTCGCCGCGCTCGGCGGCCTCGACGACCCGCTCGCCCACCAGGTCGGGTTGGCAGTGGTAGCGGCGCGGGGTGCGGGAGCCGGGCGGCAGGTAGCAGAAGCGCAGGCAGCCGATGCCGCGCCTGGCGACGTGCAGCCGGCCGGTGAACAGGCTGTCCTCGGCGAGTTCGACGGCGTGGACGTGCACCTCGCCGATCACGGTGCTGCGGCGGGCGTGCAGGATCGCGTGGGCGTGCCGGCACTCGGGGGCGGACAGCGCCTCGCGGTCGGCGTCGGTGGCGTCCAGCACGCTGTCGGTGAGATGGATGTGCGGGGGGTCGGTGCGCACCTCGTCGCCGACGACCTGGATGGTGCCGAGAACGGTGCGTTCGACGTCGACGCAGGCGGTGGTGTGGTCGAGGACCAGGCTCGGCTCCTGCGGGGCGTGGGGCTCGCAGTGTTCGGTGAGCGTCCAACCGGGCACCAGCGTGCAGTGCCGGAGCGTCAACGCGCCCACGGGGCCGGTGAGATGGATGCCGCGGCCGGTGATCAGCAGGCCGTCGAGGGTGATCCTGGCCGGTTGTGAACCGGCGTGCCGGGCACGGATGTTGAGGGCGTCCGGCCGGTTGCTGTACCAGTCGAGGAGCCGGATCACCGGCCTGGTGCCCTCGGCGGCGCGGATCTCGAGCCGGTCGCCCGGCTCCAGGTCGAGGTCCAGCTGCTCCTGGAAGGCGCCGCCGCCGCTGATCTCGATGACGGCCTCGCCGGTGGCCCGGCCGGCGGCCTGGTCGGCGCGCCACCGCTCGAAGGCGCCCATGATCCGGTCGTCGGCCCGGCCCGGGCCGACCCGGTAGACGCGGGCGGCGCGCGGGGTGATCCGCTCGCGCGGGTACTCGCCGCCGCCCAGTTCGTCGGGGAAGGCGTGGTGGTAGGTGACCCAGACGCCGCGGCGTGGCGCGCCGCGCGCGCCGAAGGCGATCCGGCCGAGCGCCGGGTCGACGGCGATCTGGCCGCGCGCCGGCCGGTAGGCCCAGTCGGTGAGGTCGGCGACGGTGATGTCGGCGGCCGGGATGGGCTGGAAGTCGTCGTCGCGCCAGATGGCGAGGCTCTTGCCGGGGCCGTAGAAGTCGGCGAGCCGGTCGGCGAGCAGCCGCCGCCGCAGGAACGCCGGCACGTTGTCGACGGTCGCGATGTGGGTGGTGGACGGCTCGGGCACCGGCTTGGCGACCAGCGGCGCGTCGTTGCCGAGGATGGAGAACGTGTAGAGGTTGCGGGCCCGGTCGACGCAGTAGGCCGGGCCTCGGGAGACGGACTGCGGGCGGAGCCGCCACACGAAGAGGCCGACGCCTACCGGGGTGTGGCCGCCCTGCCCGCGCGCGGATCCGGCGCGGCGGACGTCCGCGGTGTGCGCGAGCGTGTCGAAGGGCCCGTCGACCAGGTCGAGGGCGGCGCCGTCGCGCAGGTCCACGGTGCGGCCCCGCGCGAGCCGGCTCGTCCCGGCGGTCGGCCGCCCGTCGCCGTACAGCCTGATCGGCTGGTGGACGGCGAGCAGTCGGGCGAACTCCACGGCGCGGGCCGGCCAGTCGGCGGTCTTGGCGGACAGTTCCTCGAGCAGCGCCAGGGTGCCCTTGCGGCGGCGGTGCGCGACGGTGTCGGCGACGTCGCGGCGCGGCGCGAGGCGGGCGGCGAGCCGGCGGTCGGTGGTGAGCGCCTGCTCGTGCCCGGGCAGCAGGCGGTAGCCGATGAGGTCGCCGAGGTAGGGCAGGACCCAGTCGTCGGCGGTCTCGACGAACCAGTCGTCGTGGTTCCGCTCGATGCCGGCGCGTACCAGGTCGACCTGTTCGGCGACGACGGCGAGCAGCGCGCGCAGCGGCTCGCCCTGCTGGGCGTCGCGGATGCGGTGCCACTGGGGCAGCAGCTCGTGGAGCCCGTCGGGGTCCCGGCTCATTGGACGGCCTCCTCGAGGATCAGGGTGTCCGGCAGGTCCGGTGCGAGGACCGCGAGTTGGGCGGGCCGGATGCCGCGGAAGACGACCGGGCGGCTGCCGGGCGGCAGCGGCCGGACGGTGGTGATGCCGGGGTTGAGGCGCAGCAGTTCGGCGACGGTGATGCCGTTGGCGGCGGCGATCCCGGTCAGGTGCTCGCCCTGGGCCGCGCGCACCTCGTACCGCTCCACGCGGTGCCGGGCGAGCGCGGCGGTCACGACGGGCTGTGGCTCGGTCAGGCGTTCGGCGAGCCGTTCCAGGTCGAGGGGGGTCAGCGAGCCGGGGATGCCGGTGAAGACGTCGATGTCGACGTGGTCGACGCCGGGCACGGACTGGGCGGCGGCCAGCACCTCGGAGAGGTGGGCCGGCTGGCCGAGTTCGCGGGCCTGGTGGCCGAGCCGGTCGTGGAGCGCGGCGCGCAGCCTGGGTTCGACCAGCTCCCAGGTGTGGTCGGGGTGGACGCGGACGCTGCCGGCGATCACCAGCAGCACCTGCTCGCGGACGGCGACCTGGACCGGCAGGGCGGGGTCGCCGTGTTCGGAGAGCGCCGTGCGGAGGCCGCGCAGCAGGGCGGAGTCGGGTGCCAGCGGGATGTCGTCGACGCCGGCGACGGTGACGTGGACGACCGCCCGTCGGCCGTCGTGGATCCGGGCGGCGGCGGCCCGGCCGATGCCGGCCCTGGTGCGGGTGAAGTCCTCGTAGTCGGGCAGTGAGAGCAGCCGGTCGAGGGCCGAGACGGCCAGCGGCACGGCGCGGGTGGCCGGCGCGAGGCCGGGTGCGCCCCGAGGCGCCGGCGTCGGCCGGTCGGGGTCGGCGCCGCCGGTGGCGGGCACCGGGTTGGTGACGGCGGAGACGCCGAGCGGCCGGGTGGTGAGCTGGGTGATCCGCCCGGCCGGCACGTTGGCGGCGCGGCCGACGCCGACCCGGTACTCGGCCCGCACGTTCTCGGTGCCGGTGGGCAGCCGGGCGCCGTGCACCCCGTCGCCGAAGGTCACGGTGGTGCGGCCGTCCTCGGTGCGCCCGGTTGCGTAGACCCGCTCGCCCGGGCCGCGGCCGACCAGGCTGTCGACCTCGTGCCACAGCACCCCGTCGACGCGGATCCGCAGGGTCGACTCGGCGCCGAGCGGGGAGTCGGAGGGCAGCCAGGTGAGCGGCGCCTGCCAGAGGGTGAAGGTCTGGCCGGTGCGGGCGGCGTCGCCGCTGCCGATGGTCTCGTCGCGGGTGGCGCCGTGGGTGGCGGGCACCACGTTGCCGTGCACGGTCACCGTGGCGCGCGCGTAGCGGTAGGAGAGGGCGGTGGTGAGCCGGAGCACGGTGTGCACCGTGTCGCCCGGCCTGGTGGGGTCGACCCGCTGCTCGGTGGCGGCGATCACGGCCAGTTCGGTGCCGGGGACCCCGGTGGTGCCGGGGATGTCGGCGCGCTCGCCGGTGACGGCGACCCACCGGCCGGGCGCCAACCCGTCGTAGAGGCCGTCGAGTTCGATCTCGTCGCCGGCGACGTGCTCGGTGACGGGCTCGTCGGCGAGCGCGACGGGCTCGCCGCGGGCGTGCACGGTGGCGTCCCTGATGTGCGCGAGCAGCCGGTCCTCGTCGTCCAACCAGGGGTCCTGGAGGGTCAGTTCGGTGACCTTGCCGGTGATGCCGAAGTCGGCGCGGGACAGCACCCGGGCGCCGACGACGCGGGTGATGACCTGGGCCAGCTTCGGATCGCCCGGTATCTGCCCGGTCACGCCCTTTCGGGGCCGGCTGACGACCACCCAACTGCCGGGCGCGATCCCCTCGTAGACGGCGTCGAGCGCGAGGACGTTGCGGGAGGTGAGCGCGAGCTCGGAGGAGAACGTCACCTCGACGGCCTCGGTCCCGCCCTCGGGGGCGCGGCGCACGGTGACGGTCAACTCGCCCTGGACGGTGGACTCCTCGTCGCCGGGCGCGAGGCGGTACTCGACGGGGTCGGCGTCGCCGACGGCCACGTGGATCAGTCCGTCCTCGCCGGGCCGGGCCACGAAGACGGTGCGTTCCGGCAGGTCGGGCCGCAGCTCCAGCTCGACGCCCGGCTCCCGCTCGGTCGGCTGCTCGGGGCCCTCGTCGTCCTCCGGCGGTTCGTGGGTGGTGATCCGGACGGCGCCGGGGCCGAAGTCGTGGGTGCCGTCGTCGCCGGGCAGCGAGAAGCCGGCCCGCACCGAGCCGCCGGCCTCGGTGTGCGAGAGCTCGACCCGGCGGGGCGCGACGCCCTCGCCGTCGTAGGAGACGCGGAGGCCGGTGAGCCTGGTGCCGGTGAGCGGCCAGTCCTCGTAGCGGATGACGCGGCCCTGCGCGTCGTACACCGGCTTGAGCGGGGCGGTGGCGCCGAACGGGGTGGCGGTCTGGCGCATCGCCTGGAGCTCGTGCAGGGCGAGCGGGGCGGTGACGTCCACGGCGCGCCAGGCCGCGTAGAGGCCGTCGCGCAGCCGGGGGTCGAGGGCGGCGAGGAGTTGGGCGCCCAGGTCGGAGCCCGGGGCGTAGACCCGTCCCGGGTCGCGGGGCGGGCGCGGGGCGCCGATCGGCGGCCGGCCGGGGGTGACGCGGAGCGCGGCGAGCAGCGCGCCGAGGGCGCGGAGCGCGGGGCTGGCCTCCGGCGGTTTCCCGGACCCCGGCGGCTCGCCCGGCGCCGGGGCGGCGCCGGATGGCGCGCCCGCGTCGGGCGACAGCCCGGCCGCGGCCGGCAGGAGGCCCAACTCGGCGGCCAGGCTCCGCGTGGCGGGGGCGGCGTCCGGCTGGGGTGGCTCCAGTTGCCCGGCCTGTTCCCGCAGCGCCGCGAGCCGGTCGGCGAGGGCCGCGAACCACTCCTCGGCGTCCTCATGTTCGGCCGCCAACTCCCGTGCCTCGGCGAGGCGTTCCAGCGTCTCGCCGAGCACCGCCGCCAGCTCGCTCGGCGAGTCGAGGGTGTCGAGCGCGGCGCGCAGCGGCGCCAGCACGTCCTCGTCGAAGTCGGCGACGAGCCGGCTGCCGTCCGGCCACGGGTTGGGGGTGTCCTGGTCGCCCGGGGTGATCCAGGTCGCCAGTTCCTCCAGGATCCGGGCCAGGGACGGCAGCGCCGGCCTGGGCAGCCCGACGACGGTGGCGTCGGCCTCGCGGTCGATCCGCACCTCGGGCACGGTGAGCAGGGCGCGGGTCGCCGGGTCGGCGGTCTGCTCGGCGCTGAAGACGAAGAGCAGTTGGTCGCCGGGTTTGATGTTGTTGGTGGTGCCGGCGACGTGGATCTCCCGGCGGGCGACGAGTTGGCCGGCCGTCAGCTGGTAGGGGCGGCGCCGACGCACCCCGAGCCGGTTCCAGGAGGCCCTGGCCGGCAGGTCCTCGGCGGTCTCGAAGGTCTGCGGCTCCTCGCCGGGCCCGGGCACGCTCTGGGCGCGGGCGCCGCGCGGGATGGTGACGGCCGCCTCCTCGCCGCTGCGCGGGTCGCGGTCGAGGGCGTAGGCGAGGAAGGTGTCGGCGGCGACGCCGGGGCGCGGCCGGTGGCCGACCAGCCGCCCGAGCAGCGCCAGCGACTCCGGGTCCCGCGCGGTGCGCAGATAGCCCTCGTTGGCGATCCGTTCGGTGTGGAAGGTGAGCAGGTCGCCGAGCACCGCCCAGGCGTCGAGCAGCGCGATGGCCGGGTCGTCGGCGGTGCGGACGGTGAGGCCGCGCAGCGCCGGATAGGCGGGGCCCGAGAGGCGTTCGAGCATGGCGGCCAGCAGGTCGGGGTGCTCCCCCACCCGGTACGCGATGCCGTCGAGGCCCGGCGGGTTGTACGGGCCGGCGGCCGTCCCGCCGCCGTCGCAGCCGCAGCCACAGCCGCGGCCACGGGTGGTGCCGCTCATCGGCCACCTCCGATCACAAGCGAGAGCCGGCCGTTGTCCGGCCGGTCGGGGTCGTTGTCGCAGCGGGCGATCTCCAGCGGGCCGATCCTCAGCAGTCCGGCCGCCAACTCGCCCTCGTCCTGCCCGAACAGCCGCCGCAGCCGGGTGGCGTGGACGCTGGACACCCCGGGCACGGCGGCGGCCAACGCGATCAGCCGGCTGAGCCGCACCGGCTCGCCGAAGGTGAGCGCGTCGGGGTGGAAGAAGCCGCCGGCGCCGGCGCCGAGCGCGCGGCGCAGCCCGGCGAGCACGTAGCCGCGCTGGTAGCCGGGCGCGGCGCACACGGTCAGCTCGATGTCGAGCGGGACGGGCGTCGCCGCCCGCACCACCAGGTCGTGGCCGATCCTGCGGTACGTCTCCAGGCGGTGCGCGACGGCGTCCAGCAGCCGCTGGGTGGGGTCGGCGGTGCCCAGCGCGTCCACGGCGACGTGCGCCTCCCGGGAGGCGCCGGTCCAGCGCAGCTCGGCGGCGGCCCGCTGCACGCCCGGCGTCTCGGCGGCCAGCCGGGCGTAGTCGGCGGCGGTGACGGCGCGCAGCGGGCGGCGCCTGAGCGCCAGCGGGGCGAGCTGCCGCGCCTCGTCGATCGGTTCCGGCTCGGTGCCGCCGGTGGCGGACAGCGGGTTGCGGACCCGGACGACGGCCCGGATGTCGGGCTTGCGGGACCGTTTGGCGGTCCCCGACTCGTCGCGGCACCACAGCAGATGGCCGATCGCCTCGGCGCCGACGTTGCCGGCGGTGCCGCCGCCGATCCGGTAACCGGCGTCCAGCGGGCCCGGCTTGGGCGCGGCGCCGTGCCGGCCGTCACCGAACCTGAGGGCGAGCCGGCCGTCCTCGCGGAGTTCGCCGACCAGGTGCCGGTCGCGCGGGCCGCTGGCCAGCAGGTCGCGGCGCGGCGTCCAGGCGCCGTCGGCGGTGGTGACGCGCACGGCGGGCAGGGCGGCCCCCGGGTCCTGGCGGACGGCCGCCGCGGCGGGCCCGGCCAGCCGCGGGTCGTCCGGGTCGAGCCCGTCGACGAGGCGGTCGCCCCAGGTCTGCGCGGTCTCCCAGACCACGTACCGGTCGAGCACGCCGCCGGCCCTGGCGCGGGCGACGAGCACGTCGAGCCGCCGCAGCCCGGTGGCCAGCAGCCGCTCCAGGCGGGCCAGCAACTCCTGCAGCGCGCGCACTGGTTGGTGGTCGAACCGCAGCCGTTCCAGGGTCGCCTCGCCGAAGATCACGGCGAGTTCGGCGCGCTCGGCGCGGCCCGGCGGGTGCCCGTCGTCGGCGGCCCGCCACAGTTCTCCGAGTCGTTCGCGGAGTCGGTCGGGGAGGGCGGCGAGCAGCGCCGCCTGCCCGGCGGCGACCCGGTCAGGCTCCGGGTAGGGCGCGGCCTGGGTCACCGGCGAGCGGGCGAGCACCGGGCGGAACAGCTCGGGGACGGCCGGGTAGGTGGTCTGGGCCAGCAGGGTCTCCAGCGCGGCTGCCTGCGCGTCGGCGGTCGGCGGCTGGACCCTCCCCCAGCTGACGCTGGGAGGTGCCCCCGTGCCCGTCGTCGTCCCGGGCGCGAGGTGGATGTCCAGACCGGCCCGGGTGACGGTGCCCTCGCCGAGCAGGGTGAACAGCTCCCGCACCTGGGCCGGGCGCAGGTGTCGCCCGGCACGGGTCTGGTCGCGGAGCGCGCGGACGGCCTCTGCGGAGGGGCTGCCCTCGGGGCGCGGGTCGGCGCAGCCGCAGCCCGCCGGGCCGCAGGGCGGGAGGGTGACCGGCTCGGGCGGCACGGTGAACGTCTCGGGCACGCCCCCGCAGTGGGTGAGGGACCGGCCGTGGTCGACCAGCACCACGTTGCCGCGCGCCACGCTGACGTCGTCGAGCGGGGCGCAGTCGATGCCGGCGCGTGTCGAGACGACGAGCGGGAAGGCGAGCGCGTCGTCCGCCGCCCACTCGACCTCCAGTACCGGCTGGTCGTGCAGTTCGTCGACGAGCGGGGTGACGGAGGTGAGGCGGACGGCCTGCCGGTGGGCCGGGTCGGCGTCGGCCGGGGTGCCGGTGCGGGGCCCGATGACCTCCTCCAGGATCAGCACGTCCCCTGGCCGCAGCCGCAACGCGCGCCGCTGGCCGCGCTTGTCGCTCTTCCTCTCCTCGTGGTGGTGGCGGCCCGTGCCGTCTCGCAGCGTCGCCGACGTCGCGCCCCTGGGGACGACGCAGTCCGCGTCGCCCCAGGTCCAGAAGGAGATGGCGTTGTGCTCGGGGCGGAGGGTGACGTCGGCGTGGGTCAGCGGTTCGAAGATCTCGACGCCGGCCCGGCCGGTGAGCGCGTTCACCTCGTCCTCGTCGAGCACCGGGCCGAGTTCGGGCCGGTCCGTCGGCCCGAGGCGGCTGACGTCGACGGCCGCGAACCGGAACCTGCCGCGTGGTAACGCCACTTGGCGGTCGGTCTCCAGGGCGACGAAGGCGCGGGCGTTGCAGCCGTCGTGCATCGGGTAGTCGACGAGCCGGGCGTGGCGGCGGACCGAGACCCGCGTTCTGGCGGTGTCGAGGTAGCCCTCGGTAGCCACCGCGTCCTGCTGGTAGGAGAGTTGGTCGGCGGTGTGGGCGAGCAGCCCGGCCAGCGTCACGCCCAGGTCGGGCAGGTGGCGCTCCACCCAGCCGGGGGTGGTGAGGCTCATGCGGTCGAGCACCAGGCGGCGCAGGCTCTCGTAGTCGCGTGCCGTGTAGTCGATGACCGGCCGTGGCCTGGTGTCGGGCTCGTCAGGCTTCTCGGGCAGGCAGTCGAAGGGGGTGGGCCGGCCCTGGCAGAAGGAGAACTCGGCCTGGTGGTAGCGGGGGTCGAAGCCCCGGTAGGGCGTGGTGCCCGGCCGGCCGTGCGGGTCCTGCTCCACGACGGCCAGCCGGTAGGCGGACGTGTCGCCGGGCCGGTCGACGGTCACCCGCATCAGGTCGTCGAGCTCCGGGTCCTCCTCGCGGTGGACCTCGACGGCGGTGGCCCGGATCCCGGTGACGCGCCGGCCGCCCTCGATCCGGATGTTCTGCGGCCCGACGCGCCGCGGCGCCTTCCCGAGGAAGGTGACGGTCAACGTGCGTCCGTCGTCGCTGACCTCGACGCCGTCGACGCCGTTCAGCCGGGCCGCGCGGACCCGGCCGCGCCGCTTCTCCGTCCCGCACTCCGTGCTCACGCGGCCCCGCCCCTCTCGTACTCGAAGGTCTCGCCGACCCGGCGCGTCCCGGTGCGCCGGACGGTGTAGGTGAGCAGCACCCGGATCACGTTCTCCTCGCTGATCACCTCAAGGGCCTCCACCTCGATGACGTCGCCCAGCCAGCGTTGGAGGGCGGCGTGCACGGAGAGTTGGACGGCGGAGGCCAGCTCGGGGCTGTTCGGCGCGAAGACGAGGTCGAGCAGCCCGCAGCCGAACTCCGGCTCCATCACGAGCTCGCCCGGGCTGGTGAACAGCAACTGCTCGATCATCTGCCGCACATGGTCGTCGTACTCCGCGTGCGCGGTCCGGCCCCTGCTGTCGGGTCGGAACGGGAACGCGATGTCGACGCGGGGCACGTCGGGTGTGCGCGGCGTCGTCATTCCCCCACCACCCGCTGCTGCACCGAGGTGACGTTCGGCGGTCCCTGCGGCACACCCTCCGCGCTGAGGCACTGGCCGGTCGACGACTGGAGCAGCACCGGCGAGCCGCCGGCCCTGATCCGCGCCGAGGGGCCGGTCCAACGGATGGTGACGCAGGGCTGCGGCTTGCCGCCGACGGCGAAGGTGCAGCCGGCGACGGTGTAGAGGTCCGCCTGGGTGTCGATGGGCGCGCCCACCGCGAGGGCGCGCGTCTGGGCGGGCAGCGCCGTCGCCTGGCCGCCGTGCGGGCAGGTCACGGTGGCTGCCGTGGTCAGCAGGTTTCCGGACATCGTTGTCTTCCTCCCCCTGGTCTCTCAGGTCACCGTGAGCGCGCCCTGGTTGATGGACACGGTCGATCCGACGAGCGAGATGCTGGCCCCCTGCCCGTTGCTGATGTGCACGCCCGAGTCGTCGATGACGATGGAGGCCCCGGACGGGTGGCGCAGCGTGATCCCCTTGCCGCCCGGCTCGTCGGAGAGGAGCAGCACCCGTTCGCCCCGGGTCTGGAGCACCACGTTCTGCGAGGCCTCGGGGGTGCCGCTCCGCGCGTCGCGCGGCACCTCGTCGGCCGCGCCGTACCAACACCCTGTCCAGATCGGGTAGCTGACGTCCCCCTGCTCGAACTCCACCCAGACGCCGGTGTCGACGGGCGGCAGGTGGAAGTTCCCCGTGCCGGGGCCGGCGAGCGGGAAGCAGGGCATGGCCCAGGTGGACGGCTCGTCGCCGAGGACGTCCGGAACCTGGACCTTGATGCGGCCGAGGCCCTGCGGGTCACGGTTGTCCTTGACCGTGCCCCGGTACTTGCCGAGGTAGGTGCGTGGTCCGGTTGTCGCCATGCGGGTGTGCTCCGTCTTTTGCCTGTTGTGCCGGCTAGGGGATAACGGTGTTCTCGAGCGCGATCAGCCCCTCGCGGGCGAGGGTGAAGTTCTGGGTGTACGAGCCGCGTTGCAGGTCGTGGGTGACGCTCTTGACGTAGTAGCGGCCGTCGTAGGTGATGCCGGCGCCCCGGACCCCGACGAGCTCGCGGGGCCGCAGCACGTACCCGTACCGCGTCACGTCCAGCTGGCCCGAGCCGGACACCGCGTCCGCCACCTCCATCGCCTTGCCGAGGATCTCCGCGAGGGACTCGGGCCCCTCCTTCTTGGCGGTGCCGCCCAGCACCTTCTTCTTGAGGGCGGGGGCGGGGCGTTGGGAGAGCGGCGGCCGGAAGACGCTCACCTCGGGCACGTCCAGCACCTGCGACACGCGGGTCGCCTGGAACTGCACCCGGGCCTGCGGCTCCTCGCGGGCCGTGCCGTCGAAGGAGAACGTGAGCTGGTCGACGTTGGACAGCGCGTCCATGTTGACGTTGAGGGCGTGCTGGGGGGTGCCGAGGCGGACCTCGGGGCCCCAGTAGGCGCGGCTCATGCCGGGCGTCGGCCCTGGATCGAGGTAGAACACGAACCCGTTCGCCTTGCCGAGGTCGGTGATGTAGGCGAGGTCCGTGCCCGTCTGGAAGTCGATCCGCTGGGTGGGCACGGGCATCTGCCGGATCAGCTCCGGCATCACCTGCGGGACGATGCCGTACCTGGCGTACTCGGGGCGGGAGATGATGTGCGAGACGCGGGCCGCCGGCCCCATGGAGGGGAACGGCACGCCCTGCCGCTCCTCCAGGTCCATCAGCACGGTCAGGTCCTCACCGGTGACGGTGAGGGTGGACTGCCCCGGCTGGTTGCTGATCCCGACCTCCTGCCGGATCAGGACCCCGTCCATGAGCACGGTGGTCGTGCCCTGGATGGTGGTCGACAACACGACCCGCGTCTTGGGGTCGAAGAATCCGTCCGGCAGCAGGCGGGTGTTGATCAGTCCACGCTTCGACAGGTCGAAGGAGAGCTGGAACCCACTTCGCTCACCCGCGGACATGGTGACCTGCGCGGAGAGCAGGGCGTCCGTCACCTCACGGGGAACCGGGCGCGCGATCTGCGCCCCCATGCGGAGCGTGAGGTGAATGGGCCCGCGCCGGACGGGTTCGTCAACCGCCATGTGAACTCCCCCCGGGGAGGGGAATGTTGAACCGCTCCCCCGGCGTGTCCGTCAACTCACGAGGGTCCGTTGCCGGGTTGGCGTCCGCGATCCGCCACCACTGTCCGGCGCTGCCGAAGTAGTGGTGCCCGAGGAGGTCCAGGCGTTCGCCTGCGCTGACGGTGTGCGGGACGTTCTCGACGGTGTCGTCGGTGGGTTGCTTCGGGATGAGCCTTCTTTTCAGGTACGGGATCTCCCGCCCGTCCGCCGTGACGTGCACGGCCGTCCCGACGCCGTGGTAGCGGCTCGACCGCGGGTAGTTGGTGACGGCGGGCAGCGCGGCATCGAGTAAGCGGTCGTGGTCGGTCACAGGCCTCCCCCTCCGTTGAGCCCGAGCGTGGCGAGCCGACCGTTGGCCACGGAGGCCGCGAGCCGCTCCTTCTGCGCGAGGTGTGCGAGGTACAGCTCGTAGCCGCGATGCCCGGTCGGCAGGTCGCTGACGGTCAGCACGCGCAGCCCGATGCTGAGGCTCGCCCTGATCGGGTTCAGCTCCACGTCGAACGCGTCCTCGGTGATCGCCAGCTCGGTGAGCCGCACCGGCAGCACCCGCTTGTTCCCCCAGGTGAAGAGCGTCAACGGCGCCTCGATCGGCGTGATTTCGAGCGTGCCGGCGGCGGCGAGCGCCTCGAGCGTGCGCAGCTGGGCGGAGGTCGGATTCACCAGCATCTCCAGCGCGGCCAGATGCGGATGAATCCCTTCCGGCGCCGGCACGTCGAGTTGGTCGGTGGCGTCGATCTCCGCCGTGAACTTCCAGGTCTCCACGGCCGGCCCCTTGAGCCGTAGCGCCTCGGTCCGGTCCCCGGCCCCTTCCGCCCCGGCGGTCTGCGGAGCCAGACTCCGCTCCAGGCTGTCCGGATTGAACTGGAGCACGATGATGCGTTGCGGCGTCCCGCGCAGCGGATCCACGATCACGATCCCGGACCGGATGGGTTTCGGTATGTCGCTGTACCGTGCGCTCACAAGCGTTCCGCCAATCGCCCGTTCAACTCCGCATAGTCATAACCAGGAAACTCTTGCGGAAAAATCTCCAACATCTTCCGCAGATTCAAGACATATTCATGGAACACCTTACCTCGCAGTAAAATATCTCCGTACAAAAGAGGCCACCCAAGGGTCCCTTTCGTCGCCCGCAGAGTGTCGATATATTGGCAATATGTAAGGTCAAGCCTCATGAGGCCATTCGCGTTTTCCGGGGTGAACAAATAGCGATCGCGATACCAAATTTCAGGCATCCCATCCCATCCAGAAGCCCGAACGAAGGTCGTCTGCCCTGTTTCGGCACGAGGTGCCGAGTCGATCATACGGAGCTGCGACATCACCCGAGAGACGCTCTTCGACCCTCCCGAGACCGCCGTCGGCGGGCTCCCATGAAGAATATGAAACATATGAGGAATCCGAAACTCACCCCCGAGCCAAGGCCGACCGTCCCTCCATACCCATCGACAGGAAAAGGAGGCGAACTCAAGAGAACAGTTCCTCACCTCGACACTCTCAAAGAAATTCACCCACTCCTCTCCCACTCCAGACAAGGAAACGTCACTCACGGAGACTTCCGACTTTTCCAAGTTTTCGGACTCTACCTTCATGGCAGCACAGGCACGCAACTCCCTGAGAGAATCCAATTGAAGCTCCTCGCCGCGGCTGTACGACACGCCTCTCACCTGCCTCACTAGAAGAGCAGTCTTTTTTCCTTCTTCAGTTCCTGAAGCCGCTTCCTCAACCTCTCATACCCTGCGAAAGGATGCCCCGGCCTGCCCTCTCTGGCAGCCTTCAATCGCTCAATCACCTGGTCAATAGTTTGCGGCTTGACGCCGGTAAAACCGTGAATATCTTCAGCCACACTCGGGATGACAAACAGCACCCGCTGAATCCTCTCCACAGTTTCCTTGTTTATATTGAACGGGTTGGTGTCGGTTGGTTTTGGGGGCTCCTCCAAATCCGTGAGCGGCAAGGTGTCTGCGGTTCCGAGATCGCGCCAGTGCTTCCGCTTCTCTCCCCGCTTGCCCGGAAGAAGCTCATAGCGCCCCCAACTCACCGTGATCGAGGCTGGAAAGCCTCGAGGCAACTGGTTACCGGGATACCCAGTCTCCGGCCTAGGGTCGTGATACTGCACCCTGACGTCATACCAGACAATGTCTTGTCCTGACTCAATATGCGCAGCTGCGGGCGCTTCGGTTCTCCGCATCGCCATATTCACGTACTGCCTGGCAGGAACGAGGTTCTGATGCTTTGCGGAACCTCCCAGCTCTCTTGCAAGTAGGTGGGTACGACTCCAACGTTCGCTGTCATTGTCATTATTCGGAATATGATCCACGATATACTGGAACCCTATCGGCTCACCCGTCCGCTGCCCCGCATATTGCCCTAGACCTGCAAATTTCTCGTTCAGGTATTCCGCCCTGAATCCAGATGTCAGGATGCCGTCTTGGAAATCCGGGGCCTTCACTGGCGGCAGCGCACGATCCGTTCGCCAATGCAGATAGTCCGTCTCGGTCCCAGCATCATGGTCACCGGTGGCTATTTGCGCCGCCGGATTCAAAGTAGCTACCACCTCAAAATTTGTCGCACCGTCCCGGAAAAGACTCGTCAGCCTGAACCATCTTCGCAGTCCAGCTAGAAGCCCTCGATGAACAATCACACTCATCCCGGGCCTGAGTTTCCGCTCCTCTATTGGGCGGATTCGCGCAGCGATCCGCCGCAAACGGGCCGCTTTAGATTCCGACGAGCCCTCGGTTTGGCGGCGTTCTTTACGCTGTCGCTGTCGCCGTTCCTCGCGCCTGCGTTGCTGTTCTCGCAGTCGATCCCGGCGGCGGGCATAGGCGTCGCGCACCCGACGAGCATCATTGTCCGCACGGCGACGGCGTTCTTCATCACGGGACGGGCGGCGATCACGTGGCCTAGTGCGATCGCGGCCAGCGGGACGCGTGCGGTCCTTGTCAAGGGGACGTGTGCGGTCGCGGTCGCGCAGAGGCCTTCGGTTGTCCTCGCGGGAGTGGTCAGTGTCACGGTCGTCGCGCCTGCGGTTCTGGCGGCGGACGCGGTTCAGGGCTAGTTGGACGGTCGCGCGGTCGCGTTGGCGGGCCCGATCCTCGGGGGACTTGCGGGGGTCTCTTA
>NZ_SMKI01000579.1 GCF_004348415.1 Streptomyces hainanensis | reverse complement strand
CCGGGCTCCGCCGTGCCGCGCAGCAGAAGCAGGTCGTCGCCCCAGGCGTCGAGGACGGGGCCGTGTCCCGCGGCGCGGGCCAGCGGTTCGACGTCGGTGAAGAGCCGCCGCAGGGTGTCGGGGCGGCGCCGGCACCGCCGCCCGCCGCCTGCGCCGGCTTCTCGGCGCCTCCACCGTGGTGCTCGCCGACCTCGACGCCCGGCCGGTCGCCGTCGCCGGCCCGGAACCCGACGCCACCGAGCTCGCCGCACTGCTCGCCGGCACCTACGAACACGCCGGCCCCGTCCACCGCCCGCCCTGGGCCGCCGTCCCGCTGATCGTCGCCGGCGAACTCTCCGGCGCGCTCGCCGCCCGCGACGCCGCGGAAGCCGAACTCGCCCCGGCCGCCGCCCTCGTGGCCCGCTCCCTCGACCACGCCGCGCTGCGCCGCGCCCGCTCCCGCATCACCCAGGCCGAACTCCGCACCCTGCGCGCCCAGATCTCGCCGCACTTCCTGCACAACGCGCTCGCCGTCATCGGCGCCCGCATCCGCACCGACCCCGACCGGGCCCGCACCCTGCTCAACGACTTCGCCGACTACCTGCGCTACAGCTTCTCCACCCAGGGCGACTACGCCACCGTCGCCGACGAGCTCCAGGCCGTGCAGACCTACCTCGAACTGCAACGGGCCCGCTTCGACGACCGGATGGAGCTCACCGTGCGGATGGCACCCGAGATCCTGCCCGTCGCCATCCCCTTCCTCGTCATCCAGCCCATCGTGGAGAATGCCGTCCGACACGGCCTCGAACCCAAGCCGGGGCCCGGCGCCATCAGCGTCTCCGGCTTCGGCGAGGGCCCGCTGTGCGTCATCGAGGTCGAGGACGACGGCGTCGGCATGCGGCCCGAGGAGGCCGGCGCGATCCTCGCCGGCCGGGGCGGCGGCCGCGGCGGCGTCGGCCTGGCCAACGTCGACCAGCGGCTGCGCACCGTCTACGGGCCCGAGTACGGCCTGGTGATCGAGACGGCACCCGGCGGGGGGACCAAGGTCGTCATCCGGGTACCGAAGTTCATGCGAGGAGTGACGACCCGGTGAGAACGCCGAACCCACCGTCGAACCCGCTGCGCGTGCTGGTCGTCGAGGACGAGACCTCGACCCGCGAGGAACTGGCCGACCTGCTGGCCACCATGCCCGAGATCGGCGAGGTCAGCGAGGCCGACGGCGGCGAGGCCGCGGTCCGGCTGCTCGGCACCGGCAGCTTCGACGCCGTCTTCCTCGACATCTCCATGCCGGGGCTGACCGGCATGGACGTCGCCCGCGTCCTCGGCATGCTCTCCACACCACCCGCCATCGTCTTCGTCACCGCCTCCGAGGCGCACGCCGTCGAGGCGTTCGGCATCGGCGCCGTCGACTACCTCCTCAAGCCGATCAGGGCCGAGCGGCTCGCCGAGGCCGTGGCCAGGGCCGCCACCGCCCGGCGCGGCCGGGCGTCGGAACCGGAGAGCGACGAACTCTCCGTCGTCCAGATCGAGACCGGCCGGCACACCGTCTTCGTGCACCGCGACGACATCCGGTTCGCCGAGGCGCACGGCGACTACGTGCGGCTCCACACCGACCAGGACGCCCACCTGATCCGGCTCTCGCTCAGCTACCTGGAGGACGTCTGGTCCTCCGCCGGCTTCGTCCGCACCCACCGCGGCTACCTGGTCGCCGTCCGCTGGGTGACCGACCTGCGGGTCACCGGGTCCTCGGGGCTCGTCGCCGCCACCCCGGCCGGGGACGTCCCGGTCAGCCGCCGGCACGCCCGCGCCCTCAAGGAGCGACTGCTGGCCGCCGTGCGGGACGAGGACCGCTGAGATGACGAGTACCCCACGGCGGGTCCGGATCACCAGCCCCCAGACCAGGATCGCGCTCTCCCGCGGCCACCGGCCGCCCCGCCACCTGCTGCCGCTGCCCGGGCCCGACAACGAGAGCGAGGGCGAACTCGCCGCCGCCCGCGCCCTGTTCGCCGCGCAGCGGCGCCACGCGGCACGCACCCTCGGCATCCTGGCGCTGCTGCTCTTCGGCCTCAGCGGGCTGCTCGGCGCCCTCCCGGCGCTCGGCCGGGTCGCCGTGGCCGGCGTGCCCGCCTCCTGGCTGCTGCTGATGGCCGCCAGCTACCCGCTGCTGCTGCTCATCGCGTTCCGCCACGTGCGCGGCGCGGAGCGGATCGAGCGGTCCTCGGGCAAGGGCCCCGAATGATCGGACTGCTGGCGATCGGGCTGCTGCTGGCGGTCAGCGTGGTCATCGGCCTCTACGGGGTGCGGGCCACCCGCTCCACCACCCCCGACTTCCTGGTGGCCTCGCGACGCGTCGCGCCGGGCTGGAACGCGATGGCCATCGCGGGCGAGTACGTCTCGGCCGCCTCGGTGCTCGGCCTCGCCGGACTGATGCTGAAGAACGGCATCGGCACCCTGTGGTACGCCGTCGGCTTCACCGCCGGCTACGTCGCCGTCGCCGCCCTGGTCGCCGGCCCGATGCGGCGCTCCGGCGCCTACACCGTGCCCGACTTCGCCGACTACCGGCTCGGCTCACCGGCCATCCGCCGACTCTGCGCCGTCATCGTGCTGGTGATCATGTGGCTCTACCTGGTGCCGCAGTTCAAGGGCGCCGGCGTGGTGCTGCACCTGGTGAGCGGCACCCCCTACTGGGTGGGCGTGGTGCTCGCCGGCATGGTGGTGAGCGTGTCGATCGCGGCCGGCGGAATGCGCTCCGCCACCTACGTCCAGGGCTTCCACTACCTGGTGAAACTGCTCTTCATCGCGGTCCCCGCCGTCTTCCTCGTGGTCCACGCCGGAGCCGGCGCCCGCGAGGAGGCGCTGCGGGTCGACGTCGGCGAGTGGAGCCGGCCGCTCCTCGACCTCGACGGCTCGGGACAGCCGCTGCTCGCCACCTGGTCCGTGCTGCTGGCCACCACGCTCGGCGCGGTCGGCCTGCCACACGTCATCATGCGCTTCCACACCAGTGCCTCGGCCTGGGCGGCCCGCCGGGTCGCCGTCGGCGTCATCGTGCTGCTCGGCCTCTTCTATCTCTTCCCCGCGGTGTACGGGCTGCTGGGCCGCGTCTTCACCCCCGAACTGGTCGACGGCGGCGACACGGACACGGTGACGGTGGTGCTGCCCTCCGAGATCGTGCCGGGAAGTTGGGGCGCGGTGCTCACCGCGATCGTGGCGACCGGCGCGTTCGCGGCCTTCCTCTCCACCTCGTCCGGACTGCTGCTCGCCCTGGCCGGCGGCCTCTCCCACGACCTGTCCCGGGCCAGCGTGCCGCGGCTACGGGCGGCGGTGGTGGCCGGCGCGCTGGTCGCGGTGCTGCTGTCGCTGCCGGCCCGCGGCGTCGACATCAACGTCGCGGTGGGGTGGGCCTTCGCGGTGGCCGCCTCGACGTTCTGCCCGCTGCTGGTCCTGGGCATCTGGTGGCCCGGCCTGACCGCCCCCGGCGCGGCCGCCGGCCTGGTGACCGGCGTCTGCGCCTCGACGGGCGCCGCCCTCGCCGGCCTCCTGACCGCCCCGGGGCCAGGCCTGCTGGCCGTCCTCCTCGCCCAGCCGGCGGCCTGGACGGTCCCGCTCTCCTTCGCCGTGATGATGCTGGTGTCGCGCCTCACGACCCCACCGGACTGGTCGGAGCGGGCGGTGCTCCACCTCCACGGCTGACGCCGGCCTCGCCGGGGGCTCCCCCCTGCGGGCCGGAGGCCCGGCCCTCTGCGGCTTCGCCGCCGGGCGGCCCTCACCGACCGCGTCGGCACGGGCCTCGCGCCGATTGGGCGGGCCCGGGCCGAAGGCCCCGGGCGCCCGCGCGAAGCGCGGGGCCGTGGCCCGGCCGTGGCCCGGGTGGGTGGGGGAAAGCAGTCAGGCCGACCGGCCGTGCCCGCGCAACTCCGTGGCGCCACACCGGGGGGCGGTGCGCGGTGGGGCGCCCGATTGGTGTAGGCGCCGGCCGATGTGGCACACTGACCAGGTTGCTCGGTTGAGAGCCAATGCTGCGCGCCTCCCGCCGGGAGGACCGGAAGCGAGTCCCACTGTATTCGTCGCCCCTGATGAGGTGCGGAAATACCGGGATCTTCCGGGAAGCGTGGGCGGGGCATCAGCCAGGCGCCCGGTGGAAGTTCTTCCCGAGTTCTCCCCCCACTCCTCGCCGAGGAAACCCGCACAGCGGAGCTGTGTGGGAGACGCATGCGGCGAAATGGGGGAGGGGTTGCGACACGCCCGACCGCGTGGGTCGGAGGCGGGT
>NZ_SMKI01000578.1 GCF_004348415.1 Streptomyces hainanensis | reverse complement strand
CCGCCGAACCGGACGGCGCCGCCGGCCCGCCGGGGGAGGCCGAGGGCGACGCCGGCGGCCCCGCCGCGGACCGCGAACCGGCGCCGCCAGGCGAGCCGTTCCGCACCCGGCCGCTGACCGTGCCGGGACTCGGCGCCGGCGCCGCCGGGCGCCGCTCCCGGGCCCGCGCCGAACACGGCCGCACCACCGGCGCCCGCCGCCCGCGCGGCACCCTCGGCCGCCTCCACCTGACGGCCACCCTGACCGCCGCCGCCCCCCACCAGCGGGCCAGGGGCCGGCGCGGCCCCGGACTGCTGCTGCGCCGCGACGACCTGCGGCAGGCCGTCACCGAGGGCCGGGAGGGCAACCTGGTGCTCTTCGTCGTCGACGCCTCCGGATCGATGGCCGCCAGGCAGCGGATGTCCGCCGTCAAGGGCGCCGTGCTCTCCCTCCTCCTCGACGCCTACCAACGCCGCGACAAGGTCGGCCTGATCACCTTCCGCGGCCGGGACGCCCAGCTCGCGCTGCCCCCCACCTCCTCGGTGGAGGCCGCCGCCGCCCGTCTCGCCAGCCTCCCCACCGGCGGCCGCACCCCGCTGGCCGCCGGGCTGCTCCGCGCCCACGAGGTGCTGCGGATCGAGCGGCTGCGCGACCCCGCCCGCCGGCCACTGCTGCTCACCGTCACCGACGGGCGGGCCACCGGCGGCCCGGAGCCGGTGGAGCGGGCCCGCCGCGCCGCCCGGCTGCTGGCCGCCGCCGGCACCGCCTCGGTCGTGGTCGACTGCGAGTCGGGCCCGGTCCGCCTCGCCCTGGCCGGCGAGCTGGCGCACGCCCTCGGCGGCCACACCGTCACCCTGGCGGAACTCCGCGCCGACACCGTGACCCAACTCGTCCACGGGCTGCGCGGCCCGGCGCACGGACGGAGGGCCGCCTGATGCCGCACGGCAGACCCACGACGGTGCCCGACGACGGGCTCACCACCAGGCAGCGCCGCGCCAGGCCGCTGCTGATCGTGCACACCGGCACCGGCAAGGGCAAGTCCACCGCCGCCTTCGGGCTCGCGCTCCGCGCCTGGAACCAGGGCTGGCCCGTCGGGGTGTTCCAGTTCGTCAAGTCCGCCAAGTGGCGGGTCGGCGAGGAACGGGCGCTGAAGGTGCTGGGCGCCAGCGGCGAGGGCGGCCGGATCACCTGGCACAAGATGGGCGAGGGCTGGTCCTGGACCCAGCGGGACATGGGCTCCAGCGAGGAGGCGGCGCGTGAGGGCTGGGCCCAGGTCGCCCGCGACCTGACCGCGGCCACCCACCGGCTCTACGTGCTGGACGAGTTCGCCTACCCGATGAACTGGGGCTGGGTGGACACCGACGAGGTCGTCGCCACGCTGCGCGCCAGGCCCGGCACCCAGCACGTGGTGATCACCGGCCGGAACGCGCCCGCCCCCCTGCTCGACGCCGCCGACCTCGTCACCGAGATGGGCAAGGTCAAGCACCCGATGGACAGCGGCCAGAAGGGTCAGCGAGGCATCGAATGGTGACCGCCCGGGAAGTCGCGCCCGACACCGTCCCCGACGCCACCCCCGTGCCGCTGCCGCCGCGCCTCGTCGTCGCGGCGCCGGCCTCCGGCAGCGGCAAGACCACCGTGGCGACCGGCCTGATGGCCGCGTTCACCGCCGCCGGCCTCACCGTCTCGGGCCACAAGGTCGGCCCCGACTACATCGACCCCGGCTACCACGCGCTGGCCACCGGCCGCCCGGGCCGGAACCTGGACGCCTGGCTCTGCGGGCCCGAGCTGATGGCACCGCTGTTCGCGCACGGCTCGGCCGGCGCCGAACTGGCGGTG
Source organism: Streptomyces hainanensis (assembly GCF_004348415.1). Lineage (GTDB taxonomy): Bacteria > Actinomycetota > Actinomycetes > Streptomycetales > Streptomycetaceae > Streptomyces > Streptomyces hainanensis. Next base: position 2,438 of record NZ_SMKI01000578.1, on the reverse strand, counting down.
ATCGAGGGCGTGATGGGCCTCTACGACGGGGCGGCGGGCCAGGGCGAGTTGGCGTCCACCGCGCAGGTGGCCAAGCTGCTGCGGGCGCCGGTGGTCCTGGTGGTGGACGCCGCCGCCCAGGCCCGCTCGGTCGCCGCCCTGGCGCACGGCTTCGCCGCCTTCGACCCCGAGGTGCGGCTGGCCGGCGTGGTCCTCAACAAGGTCGGCTCCGACCGGCACGAGGAGTTGCTGAGGGCCGCCCTCGACGAGGCCGGCACCCCCGTGCTGGGCGTACTGCGCCGCACCGCGCCGGCGAGCACCCCGGCCCGGCACCTCGGCCTGGTCCCGGCCGCCGAGCGGCCGACCGACGCCGCGCGGACGGTGGCCGCCCTCGGCGAGCAGGTCCGCGCGGGACTCGACCTGCCGGCGCTCCTCGCCGCGGCCAGGTCGGCGCCGTCGACCGGCACCGCGCCCTGGCGGCCGCCGGCCGGCCCGCCGCCGGCGGCCCGGCCGGTGGTGGCGGTGGCCGCGGGCGCCGCCTTCACCTTCCGGTACCAGGAACACCTGGAGTCGCTGACCGCGGCCGGCGCCGACATCGCGCTCCTCGACCCGCTGCGCGACGAGCGGCTTCCCGACGGCACCGCCGGGCTCGTCGTCGGCGGCGGCTTCCCCGAGGTGTACGCGGCGGAACTCGCCGCCAACGCCCCGCTGCGCGCCGAGATCGCCCGGCTGGCCGCCGCCGGCGCCCCGGTGGCCGCCGAGTGCGGCGGGCTGCTCTACCTGGCCGAGACGCTGGACGGCCACCCGATGTGCGGGGTGCTGCCCACCGAGGCCCGGATGACGGACCGGCTGACCCTCGGCTACCGGGCCGCCGTCGCGGTGGCCGACGGACCGCTGGCCGCCGTCGGCACCCGGGTGCGCGGCCACGAGTTCCACCGCACCGAACTCACCGAGGGGACCGGCGACCTCCCCGCGTGGGGCCTGACCCATCCGACCCGCCGCGTCGAGGGGTTCCACCGTGGGGGAGTGCACGCCTCCTACCTCCACCTGCACTGGGCCGGGCTGCCGGAGCCGGCCCGCCGCCTGGTCGCCGCCGCGGCCCGGCACACCGGATCCGTCGAGGGAGGGGGACGATGAGCACGACGCCCGTCCTGACCGGCGTGGGCATGGGCCCCGGCGACCCCGAACTGGTCACCGTCAAGGCGGTCCGCGCGCTGCGCGAGGCCGCCGTGGTGGTCGTCCCCGTCCTCGACGGCGGCGAACGCGGCCGGGCCGAGGCCACCGTCGCCCACCACCTGGACGATCCGACGAGGGTGGTCCGGGTGGTCTTCGCGCTCAACGAACGGGCCGACCGGGCCCGCCGGGAGGCCGCCTGGGACGCGGCCGGCGACCGGGTCGCCCAGCTGCTGCGCGAGCACGGCCCGGTGGCCTTCGCCACCATCGGCGACCCCAACGTCTACTCCACCTTCACCTATCTCGCCCAGACCGTGCGGGCCGCCGTCCCCGGACTGCGGGTGGTCACCGTGCCGGGGATCACCGCCATGCAGGACCTGGCGGCCCGCGGCGGCGCCGTGCTCACCGAGGGCACCGAGCCGCTGACCCTGGTGCCGGTGACCGCCGGACTCGACGTGCTGCGCGGCGCGCTGGCCGGCCAGGGCACGGTGGTGGCCTACAAGTTCGGCCGGCAGGCCGGCGAGGTCGCCGCCGCGCTCCGCGAGACGGGCCGGCTGACCGGCGCCGTCTGGGGCTCCTCCCTCGGACTGCCAGGAGAGTCCGTCCACCCCGCCGACCACCTGCCGGCCGAAGGCGAACTGCCCTACCTCTCCACGCTGATCGCCCCCGCCCCCCGCACCGGCAGGGGAGGCAGGCTGTGACCGGCGCGACCCCCGGCGCCGTCACCTTCGTCGGCGCCGGACCGGGCGCCGCCGACCTGCTGACCTTCCGCGCCGCCCGGGCCATCGCCGAGGCCGACGTGGTGATCTGGGCGGCCAGCCTGGTCCACCCCGACGTGCTCGACCACGCCCGCCAGGACGCCGAGGTGCTGGACTCGGCCCGGATGTCGCTCGAGGACCTGACCGCCGTCTACCGGCGGGCCGCCCGTGGCGAGGTGGCCAGGGTCGCCCGCGTCCACTCCGGCGACCCCGCGCTGTGGGGCGGCACCCAGGAGCAGATCGACCGCTGCCAGGCGCTCGGCCTGGCCGTGGAGGTGGTGCCGGGGGTCTCCGCGTTCTCCGCCGTCGCGGCCCTGGCCCGGCGGGAGTTGACCATCCCCGAGGTCGCCCAGTCCGTGGTGCTCACCCGGCTCGGCGGCGGGAAGACGCCCATGCCGCCCGGCGAGGAGGTGCGGGAGTTCGCCCGCCACGGCACCACCATGGCCGTGTTCCTCTCCGCGGCGCGCTCCGGGCGGCTGGCCGCCGAACTCCTCGCCGGCGGCTACCCGCCCACCACCCCCGTCGTGG
>NZ_SMKI01000577.1 GCF_004348415.1 Streptomyces hainanensis | reverse complement strand
CAAGACGCTGGCCGTGCGGATGGACCGGCACAACGCCAACGCGGCGCGTGTCGTGGAGGCGCTGACCGCGCACCCGAAGGTCGTCCAGGTGTACTACCCGGGTCTCGAGACGCACCCGGAGCCCGCCGTCGCTGTCTCCGCTCCGCTACTTCTGGTCCTCCAGCTGGAGCTCCAGGGTGAGGTCGGACGTCCCGGGGACCCCCGCGTCCGGGCCCGCCTCCCGCACCCGCTGCACCTGGATCAGCGAACTCCGCAGGTCCGTCAGCCACTCGTCGGTGTTCTGCGCCACCAGCCGCACACACCAGGACAGCGCGTCGCTGCGGCTGCGCGCCACCCCGCTGGCGATCAGCGTGTCGAGCACCATCCGCTCCGACTGCCGCAACCGGCTCATCACCGGCGCCGACAGATGCGTGAACATCGTCAGGTTGTCGCCGCACCGCACGCCCCAGGAGAGCTGCCTGCGGAACTTGACGTTCGCCTCCCTCGCGATCTCCACCCTGCTCATCCGGGTGCGCTCACGGAACTCCGTGATCCGCCCCTCGAGCGCCGCCTCGTACTCCGCCTCCGGCACGCCGGGCGCCAGCTCGGGCTCCGTGATCCGGCCGACGACCGTGATCTCCTCGCGGTCGATCGTGACCTCGGCGAGCTCCGTGAACCACCCCTCGGGCAGCCGGCCCGCGATCCAGCCGCGCAGCTCCTGCTGCCCCTTCTCCGTAATCATGTAATCAACGTTACCCAGCTGGCCAGCCATTGCGCCAGTCGGGGGACGTGGTTCCGGGGGCCGCCCGCGTCGCCCGATTACCCCATATCGACCATTCGGGTCATACTGGACGTGCCTGAGAAGGGTGGAAGAGGACGAACGAAGGAGGCGCGTCGCAATGTCCGACGTCTCACGCCGCCACCGGGGCGACCTCACGGGACACCCCGACGAGAGGGAAATGCGGCAGCGGTATAACCGGGTAATGGGTGGGCGGGACGTGGCGCTCGTGGACGCCCCCCTGGTGCTGGCGGGGCTCTATGCCGCGGTGTCGGCATACGCGCTCCACTTCACCACCACCGCGCCGTCGTTGGCGACCAACAACCTCATCACGGGCATCGCCGTCGCGGTGCTCGCGCTGGGTCTCAGCCGGGCCGAGAACATGCGCGGGCTCAGCCTGGCCATCGCCGGAATCGGCATATGGCTCGCCATTTCCCCGTGGGTCGTCGGCAGGCATCCTGACGCGGGCATGATGATCAGCAACATCGTGGTCGGATCCGTCATCCTCCTGCTCGGGCTGGCCAGCGCCGGGATCGGGCTGTTGAAGCGGGGGCGCGGGCGACGGGAGGCGGCCGCGGCGCGCCAGGCCTGACGGCGGGTCACCGCGGGGAGCCCGGCCGGGGAGCGACGGATTCCGTCGCCTCCGGCCGTTCCTTATCCCCCTGGTAGCAGGCAAAATGACGTGGTAACTTCGCGCATCGTTATCGGCAGGCATACCGGCTTTTATGGGGGACGGTCGGTGGTGATGGGAGCGCCGCGTGAGTCGCGGCAGGAGTATCTGCGGCTGAAGGCGACATTGGTCAACGAGCTCTGTGATCTGGATTGCGTCCAGGACGCGGCCCAGCGCCACGGGTTCGGCCAGACCGTGGGGGAATATCTCGGCCGGCGCGTCGACCTGTCCGGCCGCAGCGCCAGGGACGACGTGATCGTGCTGGTGAGCCTCGCCTTACGCCAGGGCGGCCAGGGGGTCGACGCGGTCATCTCGGCCGTCGACCTGCACAGCGGCCGGGACGTCGCCGCCGACGTCCGCGCCCGACTCCAGGAACTCGCCCCCGTGTTGCCGGAGCAGGACGCCGGGGCGGCCCGCAAGCTGCTGCGGGAGGCCGCCGTGAAGGGCCCCGCGCTGCACGCCGCCCTCAGCCGGGAGTTGGGCCTCCCGCTCCCCGAACACCTCTCCGCCGGCGACCTCTTCGACCACCTGCTCGACGTGGCCGACCAGCCGGACGGCCTGCCGCCCTCCGTGCTGGTGCTGGAGAGCGCCGCCCGCCTCGCGCCCGTGCCCGCCCACGCCGAACGACTGCGCGGCTGGTGCGAGACCTGGGCCGGCACCACCGGCGCCCTCCCGGCGCTGCTCGAACGCCGCCGGCGGCTCGCCGCCGCCCGCGCCCCCGACCACACCATCCCCAGGTGCCTGGTCATCATGGTCGACCCGGCCGACGACGGCTCGCCCGACGTCTTCGTCCGCTACTGGATCAACGAGCTCGCCGGCTACTGGGAGCCGCGCTCCGGGGAGTCCGAGGTCACCACCCTCGACGACCTGTCCGGCGCCGTGGAGCGGGCCATCCGGCAGGGCGAGCGGCTCTGGGAGCAGGCCGTCGAGCCCGCCTACGTCGAGTTCGTGCTGCCCTACTCGCTCCTCAACCACGACGTGGCCCGGCTCGAACTGGGCGCCGGCACCGGCTCCGCGACGCCCATCGGCCCGCACTACCTCGTCCACCTCCGCAGCCTCGAACGGATGCGCGACCAGAACCCGGTGCAGCACCGCGCCTGGCGGGCCCGCTGGGGGACCCTCAGGGAGGGCCAGGTCATCCAGGCCCACCACTGGTCGGCCGCCGAGCAGGGCGAGTTGCCGCGCTGGCGCCAGGACCTGCTGCGCAACGCCCAGTTCACCGCCGTCACCATGGAGGCGCCGGCCGTCGAGGGGCACGGCCTCGAACCGCTCAAGGTCGCCATCGCCCAGGGCATCGGCCTGGCCCTCTGGGACCGCAGGGCCCAGCGCGACCCCTACGTGCGCGAGATCCTGCGCATCCTCGTCGGCCACTCGCACGACCGACTGCCCGGCGCCGTCCGGCAGATGCGCTTCCAGGCGGAGGCCGACACGGAAGGACTCGGTCAAGTCGGCCGCCACATCGCGTTCTTCTGGGATGATCCCTACCGACTCATCGACTGCGAGGAGGTCCCGGCGTGACGGAGCCAGAAGGCGCCATGGCGCACGACACGGCCGGGCGGGAAGCGGCCCACTCCTGGCGGGTCTTCCACGGCACCGGCGTCCTCCCGGCGGGCGGCCCCGCCGACATCCCGGGGCCGCCGCCCTGGCGGGAGTTCAGCGGCGAGCCCCTGCAGCCCACGCCACCCGAGGACGACAGGACCGCGCTGCGCCGGCTCGGCGGCTCGGAGGTCGCCAGGCCCAACCTGCGCGACGAGGAGATCGACACGGTCAACGCCGCCCTGGTGCTGCGCCGCCCGCTGCTGGTCACCGGGCCGCCCGGGGTCGGCAAGTCGACCCTCGCCTACCTGGCCGCCCGCGAGCTCGGCCTCGGCCGCGTCCTCCAGTGGAGCATCGTCAGCCGCACCACCCTGCGCGACGGCCTCTACGAGTACGACTCCATCGGCCGGGCCCAGGCCATCGCCGCCTGGCGGGCCGGCGGGCCCACGGAACCCGGCGGCGCGGCCCCGGAACAGCCGCCCTACCTGGGCGACTTCATCACCCTCGGCCCGCTGGGCACCGCGCTGCTCGGCTACGCCAGGCCCCGGGTGCTGCTGATCGACGAGCTCGACAAGAGCGACATCGACCTGCCCAACGACCTCCTCCACGTCCTGGAGAACGGCAGCTACGACGTCCCCGAGCTGATCCGCGGCGCCCTCACCACCGCCAGCGTCTTCACCGACGACCCCGACCGGCACGCCGAGATCGTCGGCGGCCGCGTCGAGTGCCGCGAGTTCCCCCTGGTCGTCATCACCAGCAACGGCGAACGCGAGTTCCCCGCCGCGTTCCGCCGCCGCTGCCTCCCGCTCGAGATGCTGCCGCCCAGCCGTGAGCAGCTGCTGGCCATCGTCGCCAGCCACCTGCGCCGTCGCCCCGAGGGCGTCAGCGCCCTCGTCGACGACTTCGAGCGACGCGTGAGGGACGGGGGAACCCAGTCGGTGGACCAGTTGCTCAACGCGGTCCAATTGACCACGGCGGGTGGTTTCCAGAGGGATGACGACGGGCGTAAGCTGATCGAGATGCTCCTCCGCGACCTCGCGAAAGGCCGCTGATGAACGGCTTTCCCCGGGAGCGTGCACCCGCCCGCCGCGCCCAGGCGGCGGAGTCCGCCGCCGGCGATCCAGGCTGGCGGGAGATCGCCGACGCGGCCTGGCTCACAGCGGCCCGGCTGGCCGCCGACGCGGCGCCGGGCACGGGCCGGCCAGCACGCCACCAGCGCGAGACCGACCCGTCGCGCACGGCGCCCACCGCGGCAGACGCCGCCCCCGGCGCTCCCGACGCCTCGTCCACGC
>NZ_SMKI01000576.1 GCF_004348415.1 Streptomyces hainanensis | reverse complement strand
CAGAAACGCGCCGCTTCGCGGCTACCCCGCCTCCGCCTCCACCGCCACCCCGTGGCTCTCCGCGATCTCCGCCAACCCGCCGTCGAAGGCCACGCTGGCCGCCGCGAACCACCACCCGTCCTCCTCGCGGACGAGTTCGCCCACGACCAGGCCGGTCGCCCCGGCCGGCCCGGCCGGGAAGCCGTAGCAGAGCAGCTCGTGGTCGTTGGACGGGTCGACGAGCCGGGTGTGCAACAGGCCGGCCTCGGACAGGTCGCGGCCCGGCGTCTGGTCCTCGTCGACCGACAGCGTGAAGACGATCCGCTCGGCCGCCGCTGGCAGTTCCGGGAGGCGGACCGTGAACCAGGCCTCGGGATCGCCGCCCTCCAGCCGCACGCCGACGCCGGCCGGGTCCGTGTTGTTGAAGAAGACGAAGTGCTCGTCCGTCAGCACCCGGCCGCGCTCGTCGACCACCAGTGCGCTCGGGTCGAGGGCCAGCTCGGGACGGTCGGCCGCGGCCTCGCCGCGCAGGCCGACGGTGAAGGTGTCGCCGCCGGGCAGCACGTCCGCGAGCCGCATCCGCTGGCCGGTGGCCAGCGGCAGCCGGCCGCCCTCGGACCACGGGCAGGCGGCCAGCAGCACCGACCGCGGGTCGACCCGCGTCGGCTCGTAGGCCGGCCGCGCGACCGGCGCCGCGGACAGCGTGCCGGCGGCGAGGCCGCCGAGTTCCCGCAGCCGGTCGGCGACGGCCTCCGCGCTCTCCGGCCGGCCCGCCGGCTCCTTGGCCATCATGGACAGCACCAGCTCGTCCCACTCGGGCGGCACCCCGGCCCGCAGCGTGCCGGGCGCGGCCGGCGTCGACTCCAGCTGCTGCCGCAGCAGCTGGTAGAGGGACGCGCCGTGGAACGGCGGCCGGCCCGTGGTCAGCGCGTACAGCAGGCAGCCCGCCGCGTACAGGTCGGTGCTCGCGGCCACCGCCCGGCCCTCGATCTGCTCGGGCGACATGTAGGCGGGCGTGCCGACGACGACGCCCGTCGAGGTGAGCCTGGCGTGGTCGGTGGCCTCGGCGAGCACCGCGGCGATCCCGAAGTCCAGCACCCGGGCGAGGCCGTCGGGGCCCACCATCACGTTGGCCGGCTTCAGATCCCGGTGCACCACGCCCGCCTCGTGCGCCACCGCGAGCGCCCGGCAGATCTGCTCGCCCCAGCGGGCCACCTCGACCAGCGGCGGCAGCTCCTCCGCCAGCACCTGGTCGAGGGAGCGGCCGCGCAGCCGCTCCATCACCAGGTAGAGGACCGGGTCCAGGTCGCCCTCGAACCGCGCCTCGCCCACGTCGTGCACCGTCACGATGAAGGGACTGGTGAGCGCGGCGAGCAGCTTCGCCTCCCGCTCGAACCGCTCCCTGGCGCGCGGATCGCGCCCCACGGCGACGGAGCCCACCACCTTGACGGCCACGGTCCGCTCCAGGCGCAGGTCGAGCGCCTCCCACACGGTGCCCATGGCCCCCGCACCCAGCTGCCGCCCGAGCCGGTAACGGCCGTCGAGAACCCGGTCACGCATCCCACGAACCCCCTGATCCATATCTCCGACCCACCTGCGCACAGGCCATCGGTACCGCTAACTTTATGCGGCACAGGGGCCCCCGGGAGGGGGACGGGAGGGGACCGGTGATGAACGGCAGCGGGCCAACCGTCCCACGTCGGGACAGACCACCCTCCACCGACCCGCGCCCGTCGGGCCCGATGCTGGCCACGGCGGCGCTGTGCGTGCTCGGCGGGGCCCTCTCGTTCCTCGCGGTGACACTCGCGCGGAACGCGCCGCTCACCGAGTCGCCCGCCGACGAACGGGCACTGCGGATAGCGCAGGTGACCTCCCAGCACCTGGCCCCGTCCTGCCCGACCGCGCAGTCCAACGCCTTCTACGACGCCAGCCACTTCCTGTGCCGGGTGGTCGACCTGGACGGCGGGCTCACGGTGCGGGACGTGACGACGGCCGAGGCCGTGCCGGAGCCGGCCACCTCCCGGTGGGCGGTCCGCGTCACGTTCCGGCAGGCCGACGCCGCGGCGCTCCGCGCGCTCTCCGCCCGGGTGCGGCTGGAGCCCTACCCGCGCGGCCAGGTCGCCTTCCTGTCCGGCGACCGGCTGCTGTCCGCCGGGGTGCTCGCCGGGCCCGACGGATACGGCACCGCCAGCCTCGCCGGCACCTACACCCGCGCGGAGGCCGAGGACATCGCGGGCGAGCTCCGCGGTTGACGCGGCGCGCGCCCGTGGGCGGGCGCCGCCGCGTGGAAACCCGCCGTTGTCAGACCCCCTCGTTATGGTGGGCCGGACATGGGACGGGCGAGCGTCCCGGTCATCCCCAGGGAGCGATCAGGTCATGACGACACCCACGACGACCAGCGAGAAACCCACCGCGCAGCAGTTGGAGCGGCACCGCAGGGAGCTCACGGCGCACTGCTACCGCATGCTCGGCTCGGCCTTCGAGGCGGAGGACGCGGTGCAGGAAACGCTGGTGCGGGCCTGGCGCGGTCTCGACCGCTTCGAGGGGCGTTCCTCGCTCCGCTCCTGGCTCTACCGCATCGCCACCAACGTCTGCCTCACCATGCTCAGCGGGAGTAGCCGCAGGGCCCGCCCGATGGACCTGTCGGCGCCCACCCCGACCGCCTCCGCGGTGCTCGGCCCGCCGCTCGCCGAGACCGCCTGGATCGAGCCCATGCCCGACAGCCGCGCCCTCACCGCCGACCCGGCCGAGACCGCCGAGGCCCGCGAGTCCGTCCGGCTGGCCTTCGTGGCCGCCCTCCAGCACCTGGCGCCCCGCCAGCGCGCGGTGCTCATCCTGCGCGAGGTGCTGAGCTGGAAGGCCAGCGAGGTCGCGGAGCTCCTCGACACCACCGTCGCCTCGGTCAACAGCGCCCTCCAGCGGGCCCGCGCCACCCTGGCCGCCACCGGCGTCTCGGCCACCGACCCGGCCGAGCCGCTCTCCCGCGAGCACCGGGAGCTGCTCGCCCGCTATCTGGACGCCTTCGAGCGCTACGACCTGGACGCGCTCACCACCCTGCTCCACGAGGACGCCATGCTGTCCATGCCGCCCTACGACCTGTGGGTGCGCGGCAGTTCCGACGTGCGGGACTGGATGGCCGGCCCGGGCATAGGCTGCGCCGGCTCCCGGCTGATACCGACGTGGGCCAACGGCAGCCCGGCGTTCGGCCAGTACCGGCCGGCGCCGGACGGGGGGCACGTCCCGTGGGCGCTGCAGGTCCTCGAAGTGTCAGGGGGTCGGATCACCGGCATCAACGCCTTCCTTGACACCGAGCGGTTCTTCCCGCTGTTCGGGCTCCCCGAGCGCCTGCCGCCCGGCGCCGTCATCGCCCCCGGGTTCGCCGACGCCCACCGGGTCGGCCCGGTCGGCCAGGAGCTCGGCGAGCCCGAGGAAGGCGAGCAGCCGTCGTAACCCGTCGTCGACGCCGGTGAACGTCACCCGGCAGTCGAGCCGCCTCGCCGTCAGCGCCAGCCGGCTGACGGCCTCCACCGCGGTCGGCCCCGGGCGGTCGAGCGCCCGCAGATCCACCCGCACCCGGCCGCCGCCACCCGCCGCGACGGCCGCCCCGAACCGCTCGCACAGGCCCGGCACATCGGCCCGCACCACCGGTCCCCACACCACGAACTCCACGCCACCCATACCCAAGGAGACCAGCCACACCGGTCGAACTCATCGAGCCCGATCCCTCGACACCACCTGACACCCCGACACCGGGTCGCGCATCCGCTCCGCGGGCCCGGGTCCCCGAGGGTCTGACGCGGCCTCAGCCGGCCAGCGGCCTGACCCAGCGGCCCCACTCCGGCTGCGGCCGATAGCCGCCGGCCGCCCAGGCCGCGTGCGCGAGTTCGTTGTGCTGCAACACCATGGCGTCCGCCCGCCGACCGCCGAGCGCCACGAACCGCCGCTCCGCCGCGGCCAGCAGCGCCTTCGCCACCCCCTGCCGCCGGCAGGCCGGCGCGACCGCCAGCCGGTAGAGGTGGCAGCGCCAGCCGTCGAATCCGGCGATCACCGTGCCCACCAGCGCCCCGTCGCGCTCGGCCAGCAGCAGCGCCTCCGGGTCCCTGGCGATCAGCCGGCCGACCCCGTCGAGGTCGTCGCTGATGCTCACGCCCTCGGCCGCCTCCCGCCAGAAGGCCAGCACCGCTCCGGCGTCCGCGGGCACCGCCGCCCGCACCGTCACCTCACCTGCCGGGGTCACCTCGTCCATGGCGACCATCCCAACACGCCCGCACGCCCCTCACCAGCGTGTTCCGCCCCTCGGACAC
>NZ_SMKI01000575.1 GCF_004348415.1 Streptomyces hainanensis | reverse complement strand
CCCCCGCCCCACCGCCCCTGTCTGGAACATGTGACCGCCTGAGGCTGGGCGGGGCCGGTCGTCCTGTCCTACGATCAAGCGTGCCTTCCGTCGGTGAGAACCCGGGTCGCAGGTCACGGCGGAGCACGCGCCGCCGGGTGTTCGGGGTCGTGGCGTCGCTGGCCGCCCTCGTCGTCGCCGCGCCGGCGGGCGCGTCCGGCACGCCGGAGGCGCCGGGGGCCGCGGCGGGGTTCCAGGCCGGGATCACCCACACCCAGCAGAGCGTGGACGGCGGTTCCGCGTCGCGGGCGCGCGCCGAGGCCGTGCTGGAGACGGTCGGGCCGTTGCAGAACCAGCACCTGATGGGCTGGGGCACCGAGAACCCCGAGCCCGCGCCGGGCGTCTACGACTGGACCAGCCTCGACGAGCGCATCGCGCTCGTCGAGCGGACCGGCGGCGTGCCAGTGATCACCCTGTGCTCGGCGCCCGGCTGGATGAAGGACGCCGACGACTGGGACATGGACGCCGCGCCCACCCCCGAGCACTACGACGACTTCGCCGACCTGGCGGTGGAGACCGCGCGGCGCTACCCGCAGGTGCGCTACTTCCAGGTGTGGAACGAGTTCAAGGGCTTCTGGGACGACGAGCTCAACCGCTGGGACCACGAGGGCTACACCGAGTTCTACAACCTGGTCCACACCCGCCTCAAGGAGCACGATCCGGACCTCGTCGTCGGCGGCCCCTACGTCTCCCTCAACGTCTACGCGGACCCCGGGCGGATGAGCCACCCCTCGGAGCTGGGCGGCGACTGGGGCACCGTCGACCAGCGCGACCTGGACGCCGTCGCGTACTGGCTGGAGCACAACGCGGGCGCGGACTTCCTGGCCGTCGACGGCTGGTCCCGCACCAGGGACGGCTACCACCCGCCGGCCGAACGCGCCGGGGACATGTTCCGCGCCGTCACCGAGTGGCTGGTGGACCGCTCCGACCTACCGGTCTGGTGGTCGGAGTTCTACGCCCCGCTGACGGCCGACGGCTACGAGAGCTCGCCGGCCGCGATCCGCTCCGTGCTCGCCGGAATGCGGGACGGCGGGGCGTCGGTCGCCCTGTGGTGGGGGCCGGAGTGCGACGGCTCCGGCTTCCCCTGCGTGTGGACCTCGACCAGGGAGGCCGACGGCGGCCGGCCGACCGACTACCTGCCGGTGCTCCGCGAGTTCTCGGCCGACTGACGGTCAGCCGAGGCGGCGGATCGGCGTGCCGGCGAGGAAGGCCTGGATGTCCTCCACGGCGTCGCCGTAGTACCGGCGGTAGTTGCCCTCGGTGACGTAGCCGAGGTGGGGGGTGGCCAGCAGGCGCGGAAGGCTGCGCATCGGGTGGTCCGCCGGCAGCGGCTCGGTATCGAACACGTCGAGGCCGGCGCCGGCGATGGCGCCGCGCTCCAGCGCGTCGACGAGCGCCGCCTGGTCGACGACGGCGGCGCGGGAGGTGTTCACCAGGTAGGCGGTCGGCTTCAGCCGCGCCAACTCCCGTGCGCCCAGCAGGCCGCGGGTCCGGTCGCCGAGCGCGAGGTGGACGGAGACCACGTCGCTGGTGCTCAGCAGCTCGTCCAGGGACGCGGCCAGCGCCACGCCGGCCTCGTCCGTCCGGTCCCTGGTGAGGTTCTGGCTCCAGGCCACCACCTCCATGCCGAAGGCGAGCCCGACCCGGGCCATCAGGCTTCCGACCCTTCCCAGGCCGAGCAGTCCCAGGCGGCGGCCGTGCAGGTCCGCGCCGAGGGTGCTCTGCCAGGGGCCGCCGTCGCGCAGCGCGGTGTTCTCGGCGACGACGCCACGGGCCAGGCCGAGGATCAGCGCCCAGGCCAGCTCCACGGGCGGCGTCGGCGAGCTGGCCGTGCCGCAGACCGTCACGCCCTGCCGCTCGGCGGCGGCGTGGTCGATCACCGCGTTCCGCATGCCCGCGGTGACCAGCAGTCGGAGCCGCGGCAGCCGGGCGAGCAGCGACGCCGGGAAGGGCACGCGCTCGCGCAGCGTGACGACGATGTCGAACGCGGCGAGCGCCTCCGTCAACTCGTCCTCGGTGTGGAGGTGTTCGGTGAAGCTGACCACCTCCACCCGGTCCAGGAGGGGCGACCAGTCGGCCATGGCCGTCGCCACCCCCTGGAGGTCGTCGAGTACCGCGCACCGCGCTCTCATGCCGGGGCCCGGCGCCCGAGCAGGGCGCCGAGCGCCGGCTCGTCCAGCAGGTCGGCCCCGGTCAACGGCGGCTCCGCGCGCCGCGCGAGCAGACTCAGCACTCCGCGACGCCCCGTCAGCGGGCGGGCGGGACCGGTGAATCCGCCGTCGACCAGCGCCGTCGACGTCACCGCGTCGGCGGCCGCGAGCCGCGCTCGCCGCGCCTCGACGGCGGGCGCGTCCGCCGGCCCCGCGACGCCCGTGGCCTGGGTGCCCGCCAGGCCGATCGCCATCAACGCGGTGCCCGGCGTCGGCCGGCGCGCCGCGACCGTGGCGAGCGCGGCGGCGAAGCCGGGGAGATGGTCCACGCTCACGTCGAGACGTGCCGCGAGCCGCGAGGCGACGGCGAGCGCCACCGCGACGGCCCGCGCCGCGTCCGCGGCGGAAAGGCGCTCCGCCGTGCAGGGCGCCACCGCCGCGGCCACGGCGGGCCGGTACCCGGCCGCGACGAGCTCCGCCGCGACGGCGCCGACCCGTTCCCGCTCGTCGTCGGCGACGACGCCCCGCCGCAGGCGAGCGCCCTCGTCCAGGAGCCCGCGCACGGCCACGACGTTCGGATGGTCGGCGGGCAGCGCCCCCACGTCGGCCAGGAGGTGGGCGAGCGCGACCTCCTCCGCGTCGTGGTCCGCGAACTCCACCGCGGCCGACCCGGCGTCGGCCGCCTCGACCTCCTCGGCCGCTTCCGCCGCTTCCGCCGGGTCGGGCGCGGCCGCCGCCAACAGCCCCCGCAGATAGCCGGGCCCCTCGCGCCGCGTCGCCGCGTCGAGCGCGTCCGCGCCCCCGGCGCGCACCCGGTCGACGAGCCCCCGCGCCTTGGCCCGCAACTCCTCGGCCGTGAGGGGCCGCGCCGCGCTGCCGCGCGCGTGCGTCACCTCGTGGGTGAGCACGCCGCCGTCGGCCAGCGAGACCTCGATCCGGGCCGCGTCCCGCGCGCACTCCTCCGTCGGCGCGAACGCCACCAGCGCCCGCAGCCGCCGCGCCGGCGCGGACACCACGAACGCGTCGGCGTACGCCGCGAGGTCCACCCTGGGCCTCAGCAGCCCCGCCGCCACCCCGTGGGCGGTGGAGAACCGGGCCTGGAGCCCGTCCACCGGCTGGATGTTGCCCGTCAACTCCGGGACCAGCGGGTGACAGACCAGCCGGATCGCCCGCACCGCGTCGGGCCCGCCCCGCTCGGCCAGCCCGGCGTGCAGCGCCTCCGCCGCCTCGATCGCCGGATGCGTGACGATCCCGCACGGATAGGGCTTGAACGTGTTGTCCAGCAGCTCCCACCGCCGCCCCACGTCGTCCAGCAGCGCGTTCGCGTCGAACGCGCCCCGCGCGAGCCGCCCGACCAGCCCGTCGGGGCCGGTGAGGGAGTCGCCCGGGCCCGGGGTGCCGGACCCCGTGGCCACGTCCCACGCCGCCCGCAGCCCGTTGACTGCCGCCTTGCCGGGGTGGAAGGGCTTGGTCATCGAACCGAAGCCCTCCCGGTTGCCGAGCCCGCCTTCGACCGCCCACTCCAGCGCGACGCGCAGCTCTTCCGCCCCGAGGTTCAGCAGCAGCCCGGCGGTGACCGCCGCCCCCACCGCGCCGCAGGTCCCGGTGATGTGCCAGCCGGCGTCGTAGTGCTCGGGCGAGATCGCCACCCCGAGCCGCAACTGCGCCTCCACGCCCCACGCGAAGGCCGTGAGCACCTCGTCGGCGCCCGCGCCCGCTATGTCCTCCCGCAGGCCGGCGAGGCCGACCAGCGCGCCGAGACCGACCGCCCCCGGGTGGATGACCGTGGACAGGTGGGTGTCGTCGTAGTCGTCCAGATGTGCCGCGACGCCCGTCAGGAGTGCCGCGTCCAGCGGCCGGAGCCGCTCCGGACGGCCGGGCGACAGGGCCTCGCCCGCGCCCGGTTCGGCCGTCGCGGCGACCACGACACCGGTCGCGGGCTCCCGCGCGGCGCCGACGGTCGTCGCGAGCACGTTGTAGAGGGTGCGCCGTGCGGCCTCCCTCACGTCGTCGGGCAGAGGTGCCCCCGCGTGCGAGACGACGAGGTGGGCGAGCCGACCGAGCGGGGCTGACATGAATCTCCTTGGTTGCGTGGTGCGTTGACGGGCTGTCTCT
>NZ_SMKI01000574.1 GCF_004348415.1 Streptomyces hainanensis | reverse complement strand
CTGCGCACGGCCCGCTGACCGCCGCTGCTCGCGGTGCCGGGCGACGGCGTCGTTGTTGGCGCAGCGCACGGAGCAGTACGCGCGCCGGCCGTTGCGCGAGGTGTCGACGTAGGCCAGGCCGCAGCCGCGCCGCGCTACGCGTAGTGGTCCCTCGCCACCCGCGACATCGCACCGAGCGGATCCGCCGCGACCTGCGTCGCGGAGTAGAAGGCGTTGCCCCCGACCTCCGGATGGTCCGCGCACAGCGTCAGATGGCGGGAGAGTTCCGCCGGGTCCTGCCAGGCGGCGGGCTGCGCCCGGTCGCCGACCTTGTAGACGGCCTCGCCGACGTAGAGCGCCACGCCCGTGCCCCTCGCCACCTCCGACCACCAGGAGACCAACTCGGCGTAGTCGGCCGCCGAGTTCCCGATCTCCCAGTAGACCTGCGGCAGCACGTAGTCGATCCACCCCTCCCGCACCCAGGTGCGGGTGTCCGCGTACAGGTCGTCGTAGGTCTGCACGCCGCCCGCGGTGTCGGAGCCGAGCGGGTCGGTGGAGGCGTTGCGCCAGACGGCGAACGGGCTGATGCCGAACGGGATGCCGGGCCTGGCCGCCCGCACCCGGTCCGCCATCTCCCGCACCAGCTGATCGCTGTTGTGGCGCCGCCAGTCGCCGCGGTCGGTGAAGCCCTCGCCGTGGGCCTCGAAGGCCGCGTCGTCGTCGAACTCCTCGCCGGCCACCGGGTACGGGTAGAAGTAGTCGTCCCAGTGCACGCCGTCGATCTCGTAGGACTCGACGGCGTGGATCATCGCGTCCTGGACGAACTCCCGCACCTCGGGCAGCCCCGGGTTGTAGTAGAGCCGGCCGCCGTACGGCACCGCCCACTCCGGGTTCCGGCGGGCCGGGTGGCCGGCCGCGAGCCGGTCGGGGTCCGCGTGCGTGGCGATCCGGTACGGGTTGAACCAGGCGTGCAGCGCGAGCCCACGGGCGTGCGCCTCGGTGACCGCGAAGCCCAGCGGGTCCCAGCCGGGGTCCCGGCCCTGCACGCCGGTCAGCCACTCCGACCAGGGCTCGTGCGGGGACGGCCAGAACGCGTCGGCCGTCGGCCGGACCTGGAGGAACACCGCGTTGAGGTGGAGGGCCACCGCCGCGTCGAACAGGGCCGTCAGCTCGGACCGCGCCGCGTCCCGCGAGAGACCGGGCTCGCCGGGCCAGTCGATGTTGGCGACCGAGGCGATCCACATGCCGCGCAACCCGGTCGGCGCGACGCCGGCCCCGGCCGGCCCGCCGGCGGCGGCCAGCGGCCGCCCGTCGCCACTGGCGGCGGAGGAGGACTGAGTGAGCGTCAGGGCTCCGGTCAACGTGCCCAGCGTGGCGAACGCCAGGCTCCTGCGGGTGATGCGTGCCATCGAACTGCCCCCTTTCGTGCCGCCACGTCACCTGTACCCAGCACAGGGTGACGGACCCTCAACCGTAACAGGCGTGTGACACACCCCTTATGCGAACAACATTCGACAGTTAGCATCATCGGCACGCACATCTGGGAGCGCTCCCATCCCGCTTTGCCCACCCCCCTCGACCGCCGCCCGCGACGGTCGAAGTACGGAGAGGAGCGCCAACGTGCGCAGAGGGAGACCGGCGACGGCCCTGCTGGCCGGTATGGCTCTCACCGGCGGACTGCTCACCGCCGCCACGGCGGCCCCGGCGAGCGCCGCGGCCGACCGCGCCCAGGAGATCGGGGCCGAGGTCGAGGCCGCCGCCGACTACACCTGGAGCAACGTCGCGATCGGTGGCGGCGGCTTCGTGCCGAGCGTCGTCTTCAACCGGACCGAACCCAACCTGGTCTACGCGCGGACCGACATCGGCGGCGCCTACCGCTGGAACCAGTCGGACCAGTCCTGGATCCCGCTGCTCGACCACGTCGGCTGGGACGACTGGGGCTACACGGGCGTCGCCTCGATCGCCACCGACCCCGTCGAGCCGGACCGGGTCTACGCGGCCGTCGGCACGTACACCAACGACTGGGACCCGAACAACGGCGCGATCCTGCGCTCCTCGAACCGCGGCGAGACCTGGCAGACCACCGAGCTGCCGTTCAAGCTCGGCGGCAACATGCCGGGCCGCGGCATGGGCGAGCGGCTGGTGGTGGACCCGAACGACAACGACGTCCTGTACCTGGGCGCGCCCAGCGGCGAGGGCCTGTGGCGTTCCACCAACGCGGGGGTGAGCTGGCAGGAGGTCACCTCGTTCCCGAACCCCGGGGACTACGCGCCCGACCCGAGCGACACCAGCGGCTACCAGAGCGAGCTGGTCGGCGTCACCTGGGTCACCTTCGACCCGTCGACGGGCTCACCCGGCAGCCCGACCCAGACCCTCTACGCGGGCGTCGCCGACCTCGACCAGAGCGTCTACCGCTCCACCAACGGCGGCGCCACCTGGCAGGCGGTACCGGGGCAGCCCACCGGCTACCTGCCGCACAAGGGCGTGCTCGACGAGGAGACCGGCGACCTGTACATCGCCACCAGCGACGACGCCGGCCCCTACGGCGGCGCCGACGGCGAGGTCTGGCGGTACGACACCGCCGCCGGCACCTGGACCGACGTCTCGCCGGTCGCGGCCGGCAGCGACCGCTACTTCGGCTTCAGCGGGCTGACCGTGGACCGGCAGAACCCGGGCACCGTGATGGTGACCGCGTACAGCTCCTGGTGGCCCGACACCCAGATCTTCCGTTCGACGAACGGCGGCGACAGCTGGACCAGGTCCTGGGAGTTCACCAGCTACCCGAACCGCGGCAAGCGCTACACCATCGACATCTCCTCGGTGCCGTGGATGGACCTCAACGCCAGCCCACAGCCTCCGGAGGAGACGCCCAAGCTCGGCTGGATGACCGAGGGCATGGAGATCGACCCGTTCAACGCGGACCGGCTCTTCTACGGCACCGGCGCCACGCTCTACGGCACCACCCAGCTCACCAACTGGGACCGCGGCCAGACCTTCACCATCCGTCCCTACGTGCGCGGCCTCGAGGAGACGGCGGTCACCGACCTGGCGAGCCCGCCCAGCGGCGCCCCGCTGCTCAGCGGCCTCGGCGACATCGGCGGCTTCCGGCACACGAACCTCACCCAGGTGCCGTCCGACACCTTCCCGTCCTTCGGTACCACCACGGGGCTGGACTTCGCCGAACTCGCGCCGGCCACCGTCGTCCGGGTCGGCAACCACGTCAGCGAGAGCACCGCGCCGACGGTCAACTTCTCCACCGACGGCGGCGGCAACTGGTTCGCCGGCACCGCGCCGAGCGGCGCGCACGGCGGCACGGTGGCGGCGGCGGCCAACGGCAGCCGCTTCGTGTGGAGCCCGGAGGGCGCCGGCGTGCACTACTCGGTGGGCTTCGGCAACTCCTGGACCGCGTCCACGGGCATCCCGCAGGGGGCCAGGGTGGAGGCGGACCGGGTGAACCCGAACCTCTTCTACGGGGTCCACCAGGGCACGTTCTACGTCTCCACCAACGGCGGCGCCACCTTCACGGCCGCCGCCACCGGGCTGCCGACCGGCGAGGTGCGGTTCGCCGCCGTGCCCGGGCGCACCGGCGACGTGTGGGTGGCCGGCGAGGGCCTGTGGCACTCCACCAACTCGGGTACCAGCTTCACCCGGGTCACCGCGATCACCGCCGACAACATCGGCTTCGGCGCGGCCGCCGCCGGTGCCTCGTACCAGACGCTCTACAGCAGCGGCGTCGTCGGCGGGGTGCGGGGCATCTACCGCTCCACCGACTCCGGGGCCACCTGGACGCGGATCAACGACGACGCGCACCAGTGGGCCTGGACCGGCTCGACGATCACCGGCGACCCGCGGGTCTTCGGCCGGGTCTACATCGGCACCAACGGCCGGGGCGTGATCTACGGCGAGACCGCCGAGTCGGGCGGCGGCGAGGACCCGGGCGACCCGGAGGAGCCAGGCGAACCCGAGGATCCCGAGGAGCCGGGCGACGCGCCGTGCCGGGTCGGCTACCGGGTCTCGGGCCAGTGGCAGGGCGGCTTCCAGGGCGAGATCACGGTGACCAACACCGGCACCACGGCGCTCAGCAACTGGCGGCTGACCTGGGCCTTCCCGGCCGGGCAGACCATCAGCCAGCTGTGGAACGGGAGTTACACGCAGAGCGGCGCCAACGTGACGGTCACACCGGCCACCTGGAACGCCACCCTCTCCCCGGGCGGCTCGACCACCGTGGGCTTCCTCGGGAGCTGGACCGGCGGCAACGGGTCGCCGACCGCCTTCGCGGTCAACGGCACGTCCTGCGCCACCGGCTGACCACACGCGCCCGCGCGCACGCCCCCACCCGCCGGGGAGGGCCGGCC
>NZ_SMKI01000573.1 GCF_004348415.1 Streptomyces hainanensis | reverse complement strand
CCTCCTGGCGGTCGCCTCGGTCCCCCCCCCTCAACTCGGAGCGAGGCGACGCACACCAGTCATTCCAGCGGCCCCGCGATTGATTGGCAGCCCCGTTCCACCACTTCGATCAATCACCCGACCGCTCGCCAAGGTGGTGGATCAGCCGGCGGCGACCGGGGACGCGGGTTCGCCCCGACGTCCCTCCAACAGGTGCTTGAGCCTGCCGAGGTCGTCCGTCACGGTCGCCGCGTCGCGGCGGAACTCGGCGTCGGTCATGTGCGCTCGGCGGCGCAGGGTGAACACCACGTCGCAGGCGGCCGGGCCGTCCGGGATCACCCGGACCGGGTTGGGGACGGTCTCGCCCGTCGGCAGCGTGACGTCGTGGTCGAGCACGCCGAACTCGTTGGCCGGCGCGAACACGACCTCGACCCGGCCCAGGAGGGACGACTCGGCGATCCAGCGTCCGTCGGTCTCGGCGATGCCCTCCGCCAACCCGGCCGCCCACGCGGGCAGGTTGGCGGGGTTCGACGCGAAGGCGTAGACGTCGCGGGCCGGTCGCTCGACGCGGGTGGCGAGGTGTCGGGTGTCAGGGGTGAGGCTGTCCATGCCTCGGACGGTAGGCGGCCGGGGCGCACGCGGTCTTGAAGGAAACGGTCACCGCAACTCGGCGGGGAGCAGCGAGCCCACCCAGGCGTCGACGCGCTCGCCCCGGTGCACGAGGCGGCGGCGGAGCGTGGCCTCGACCCGGAAGCCGATCTTCTCCGCCACCCGCCGGGAGGCGTCGTTGCCCACCTCGGCGCGCCACTCGACGTGGTCGAGGCCGAGTTCGGCGAACGCCCAGCGGCAGACGGCCCGCGCCGCGGTCGGGGCCACCCCGCGGCCGCGGCTTGTGGGGGCGACCCAGAAGCCGATCTCCGCGGTGCGGTCGCCCCGCAGGTGCAGCCCGACCCGGCCGAGGCGGCCGGCCGTCCCGGCGTCCTCGGCCAGGAACTCGGCGCGGGTGCCGGACCGCCACCCCTCGACCGCCAGCCGCTCGACGAAGTACGCGGCGTGCTCCCGCAGATAGGGCGACGGCAGGTCGATGAAGCGTTCCAGCGCGGGATCGAGCGAGACCCGGTGGACCCAGTCGATGTCCGCGTCGGTGAACGGGCGGAGTCGCAGCCAGCCGGCGTCGATGTCGGGCGGAGTCATCCGACGAGGGTAGGACCCGACCGGCCGGTGACCGTGCCCGGCCGATGACCGTGCCGGGCCGGTGAACTGATATCCGCACGAGTCTTGTCAGTCTTCGCGGCACGGCCTACCGTCTTCCGATATCCCATAGGATCTCGGATGTTGCAGGAAGGCTGACGATGACGTCACCGCTGCGCAGACGGCTGGGCGTCGCAAGCGCACCACTGGTTCTGTGTCTCGCGTCGTGCTCGGTTCTCGACACGACACCACCCGTCCCCGACGACTGGACGCCCCGCGGCTCGGTGCCGATGGTCGTCGCCTTCGCGCCCGGCGGCGGCAGCGACCGCTCGGCCCGCGTCATCGCGCAGGGCCTCAACGAGCTCGAAGCCGGCTTCGACGTCAACGTCGAGAACAAGGAGGGCGGGTCGGGCGCCGTCGGCTGGGCCACGTTCCTCGCCGAACAGGGCAACGGCAACACGCTGCTGGTCGCCGAGACCGCGCTCAACACCCTGCCGCTGGTCTACGACGTGCCCTTCACCTACCGCGACTTCACGCCCCTGGTGATGTTCGCCGAGGACTCCCGCGTCGTCGTGGCGCCCGCCGACTCGGAGTTCACCGACTGCCATGACGTGATCGAGGCCAGCGAGAACGAGCGGGTCGTCGTCGGTTCCAGCGGCCGGACCGGCGCCGACTCGCTCGTCGTCGCCGAACTCACCGAGGAGGGCGGCTCGTTCGACACCGTCCCGTACGGCTCCTCAGGCGAGGTGATGACCGGGCTGCTCGGCGGCCAGGTCGACTTCGCGCCGACCAGCGCCGCCTCCGTCAAGCCCTACCTGGAGAGCGGCGACCTGGTGCCGCTCTGCTCCATGACGGCCGAGCGCTACGACGACCCGGTGCTCGGCGAGGTGCCCACCGCCCGCGAGCAGGGCATCGACGCCCAGGTCACCGTCTGGCGCGGGGTGTTCGCCGCCGGCGGGATCGCCGACGTGCAACGCGACTACTGGATAGCCGAGATCGAGCGGGCCATGGAGTCGGACACCTACCGCGACTACCTCGCCGACGACCTGCTGATCCCCGCCGACCGCAGCGGCGACGAGTTCGCCGCCTACCTCGAGACGTACGACGAACGGATGCGGGAGGTCTACCAGTGAACCCGGACGTTCGGACGCCCGTCGTCGTCGCCTACGGCGTACTGGCCGCCGTCGGCGCGCTGTTCCTCGCCCTCTCCTTCGAGTACCACTGGACCAACCCCGAGGACGGCGCGGTCGGCCCCGGCGCGCTGCCCCGCGTCGCCGGCCTCGCGCTGCTGCTGCTCGGCCTCGTGCTGGTCCGCCAGGAGATCCGCGTCGGATCCGCGCTGGAGGGCGACGGGCTGGTCGTCGAGGACGCCGCGCACACCCCGGAGGAGCGGCGCCGGGTCCGACGCAAGCTGCTGGCCGTCGTCGCCACCATGGTCGTCACCGCCCTCGCCATCCCCCTGCTCGGGCTGCTGCCCGCGCTCACCCTGATGACCCTGTTCCTGGCCGCCGTCGTCGAACGCCAGCCGCCGCTGCGCTCGTTGCTGGTGGCCGGCGCCACCTACGCCGTCGCCCACCTGATCTTCGTCGTCGTGCTGCGCGTCCCGCTGCCGCTCGGCGTCTTCGACCCGGCCGTCTGGAGCGCCCAGTGATCGCCAACCTCGGCACCGGCTTCGAGGCCGCCTTCACCGCCGACAACCTGCTGTGGTGCTTCGTCGGCGTGCTGCTCGGCACCGTCATCGGCATCCTGCCCGGGCTCGGCTCGGCGACCGGCGTCGCCATCCTGATCCCGGTCACCCTCACCTTCCCGCCGCTCACCGCCCTGATCATGCTGGCCGGCATCTACCACGGCGCCCAGTTCGGCGCGACCATCACCGCCATCCTGATCGCCACCCCCGGCGAGGCGTCCTCGGTGATCTCCACCCTCGACGGCTACCAGATGGCCCGCAAGGGCCGCGCCGGGCCCGCCCTGGCGATCTCGGCGCTCGGCGCCTTCGTCGCCGCCATGGTCTCGCTCGTCGCGCTGATGGCACTGGCCCCCTTCTTCGCGGAGATCGCGCTCGACTTCGGGCCGCGCGAGATGCTGGCCGTGATGATCCTCGGCCTCTGCACCATCGTGGTGTTCTCCGGACGCAACCTCGCGCTCGGCATGGCCATCGGCCTGTTCGGCGTGCTCGTCGGCTGCGTCGGCGTGGACGTCGGCAGCGGCACCGCCCGCTACACCTTCGGCGAGATCGACCTCTACGGCGGTGTCCCCTTCGTCGAGGTCATGATCGGCCTGTTCGCCATCGGCGAGCTCCTCAACCAGCTGCACATCGGCATGGCACCGCCGATCAGGGCCAGGTTCCGCGAGCTGATGCTCACCCGCGAGGACCTGCGGCGCTCCGCCGCGCCGGTCGCCCGCGGCACCGTCGTCGGCTTCCTGCTCGGCTGCCTGCCCGGCGCCGGCACCACGCTCGCCTCCTTCATGGCCTACGGCACCGAGAAGAAGTTCTCCCGCCACCGCAAGCAGCTCGGCAAGGGCGCCATCGAGGGCGTGGTCGCCCCCGACGCCGCCACCAACGCCGCCTCCAACGCCAACTTCATCCCCACCCTGGTGCTCGGCGTGCCGGGCGGCGCCACCACCGCCGTGCTGCTCGGCGCCTTCCTGGTCTACGGCATCCAGCCCGGGCCGCAACTCTTCGACACCCAGCCAGAGCTGGTCTGGGGCCTGCTGGTCTCCTTCTTCCTCGGCAACCTGATGCTGCTGCTCCTCAATCTGCCGCTCGCCCCGGTCTTCGCCCAACTGCTGCGCATCCGGTACGCGTTCCTCTACCCGCTGATCATCGTCACCAGCATCCTCGGCGCCTACTCGGTCAAGAGCAGCATGTTCAGCGTCTGGGTGGTGCTGTTCTTCGGCCTCGTCGGCTACGCCATGAAGCGCCTCAACTTCCCGATGGCGCCCATGGTGTTGGGCCTCGTCATCGGCCCGCTCTTCGAGAAGGCGCTGGTGCAGACCTCGGCGCTCGGCGGCGACGACGGCCTCTTCCTGCTGCGCAGCCCGATCGCCGTCACCATCCTCGCCCTCGCCCTGCTGCTGGTCGCCGGGCCGGCCGCCGGCCGGGCCCTCCGCCGCCGGCTCCCGGCCCGCGCGGCCAACTGACCCCCTGACGCACGAAAGGCACCACATGACCTCCGCCC
>NZ_SMKI01000572.1 GCF_004348415.1 Streptomyces hainanensis | reverse complement strand
CGCCGAACCCCCCGGCGCTCCCCCCGCAGCATCGCCCGCCGGGCGCGGCGCGGTGATCCGGGAACGCCCTGATGTCTCCCGCGAGTTCTGGAGGACGGGCCCTAGGGGGCGAGCACCCGGGAGCCGCCGACCGGGAGGTCCCACAGGTCGTCGGGCCTCCTCCCCGCGGCCCGCCAGGCGGCGCGCACCCTGGTCAGCGGTTCGAGTGGCGGCTCGGCCGAGAGCGCGAAGGCCGCCCAGTGCATCGGCGCCATCCGGGCCGCGCCGACGTCGCGGCAGGCGCGCACCGCCTCCTCGGGGTCGGTGTGCACGGACCGCAGCAGCCAGGGCGGGGCGTAGGCGCCGATGGGCAGCAGCGCCACGTCGATGTCGGGGAACCGGTCGCCGATCTCCGCGAACCAGTGCCCGTAGCCGGTGTCCCCGGCGAAGTAGATCCGGCGGCCGGCCCGGTCGGTGAGCAGCCAGCCGCCCCACAGCGTGCGGCAGGTGTCGGTCAGGGTCCGCTTGGACCAGTGGTGGGCCGGCACGAAGTCGAGGCGGACGGCGCCGCCGGGCGCGGGCAGTTCCACGGCCTCCCACCAGTCGAGCTCGGTGATCCGGCGGAACCGCCGGCGCCGGCACCAGGCGCCGAGGCCGGCGGGCACGAACAGCGGCGTGTCGCGGGGCAGCCGTCTGAGGGTGGGTGCGTCGAGGTGGTCGTAGTGGTTGTGGGAGATCAGCACGGCGTCGATCGGCGGCAGGTCGTCCCAGGCCACCCCGACCGGGGTCAGTCGGGCCGGGGTGCCCAGGATCCTGCGCGACCAGACGGGGTCGGTCAGCACGGTGAGGCCGCTGATCCTGACGACCCAGCTGGCGTGCCCGGCCCAGGTCAGCGCGACGGTGTGGGCGTCGGCGGCGGGCATCGGCGCGGGCCGGTACGGCAGCGAGGCGACGTCGCGCAGCGCGGCGGAGGAGGGCCGCAGGGCGCCGAGCCGCAGGGCCCGGGCGAACGGCCGCACCCCGGGCAGCGACGACGTGAGCCGGTCGGTGAAGTCACGCGGCCAGCGGCGGCGCTCGTACAACGGCCGTGGTTCGGCGAGCGGCGGCCGGCCGGCTCCGGCGGGGGGCTCCGTCCGTTCCGTCATAAGGACCAGATCAGCACGCGGCCCCCGGGCGGCAATCCAGCGCGCCGGGCGGCTGGCCCATACCGGTGAACGTGCCCGCATTCCGGAATGCTCTTGCTCGGTATGCGAGACGCACGGCAGGGTGGTGGCATGTCGGAAGCCGTGTACACCCATGGACACCACGAATCGGTGCTGCGGTCCCACCGCTGGCGCACCGCGGAGAACTCCGCCGCCTACCTGCTGCCCGAGCTGAGTCCCGGGCTGGCGCTGCTGGAGGTCGGCTGCGGCCCCGGCACACTGACCGCCGACCTCGCGGCCCGGGTCGCCCCCGGGGAGGTCACGGCGGTCGACCGGGCGGCCGGCATCCTCCGGGACGCCCGTGCCGAGGCGGAGTCCCGCGGCCTGACCAACGTGCGGTTCGCCACCGCGGACGTGCACGCGCTCGGCTTCCCCGACGACTCCTTCGACGTGGTCCACGCCCACCAGGTCCTCCAGCACGTCGCCGACCCGGTCCTCGCGCTGCGCGAGATGCGGCGGGTCTGCCGTCCCGGCGGGGTGGTCGCCGTCCGGGACGTCGACTACGGGGCGATGACGTGGTTCCCCGAACTGCCGGGCCTGGGCGACTGGCTGGACCTCTACCGGCGCGTGGCCCGGGCCAACGGCGGCGAGCCGGACGCGGGGCGCCGGCTGCTGTCCTGGGCCCACGCGGCCGGGTTCACCGACGTCCGCGCCTCCGCCTCCGTCTGGTGCTTCGCCTCCCCCGAGGAGCGCGCCTGGTGGGGCGGCCTGTGGGCGGAGCGGACGACGTCCTCCGCCTTCGCCGCCTCGGCCGTGGCCGGCGGGCACGCCACCGAGGCCCGGCTGGCCGAGCTGGCGGGGGCCTGGCGGGCGCTCGTCACGGCCGACGACGGGTGGCTGGCCACCGTGCACGGCGAGCTGCTGTGCCGGGTGCCGTGACGACGCCGGCGGGCCCGGGCGGCGGCCCGAGCGCCCGGCGGGCGTGCCAGGCGGCGGCGTAGAGCAGCAGGGCGACGGCGCACGCGGCCCCCGCCCGCTTGGCGAGGCCGGTCAGCACGCCTTCGGCGAAGGAGCCCCAGGGCGCTCCGACGGTCTCCGTGGGGTAGCTGGTCGACGTGGTGCCGTCGGCGAAGGTCTCGGTGATCGGCCGCCCGTAGTCGACCTCGACGGTGTGCCGGTACGCCTCGACGTCGCCGGGGAGTCCCGCGGCGCCGCCCAGCGCGGCGGCCGACACCAGCAGCGCCACGACGCCCCACCGCGGGCAGCGGGCAGGGGCCTCGACCGCGCCGCGTGACCGGGTGCGGCGCCGCCACCCGTACCGGGCGAGCGCGGCCAGACCGAGGGCGGTGCTCGCGTACTGGAGGAGCCGGGCGACGGTCAGCCCGCCCGCGACCTCGGCGCGCAGCGGGTCGAGCCGGGTGACCAGATACCCGTCGCCGTGGGTGACGGCGTCCCAGGCCAGATGGGTGGCGACGCCGATCAGCGCGGAGAACACCAGCCACCGGACGCGGCGTGCCCCGGGCCGGGGGTCGGGCTCGGGCTCCGCCGGACGGAGGCCGGCCGGCAGCGCGGCCGCGACGGGGCGGCGCAGCAGCCGGAGGAGGGCGACCAGGCCGAGTGCCGCGGGCAGGTTGACCAGGAGGCCGGTCCCCGGCGCGTGCGTCTCGGTGGGGTTGAGCAGCGGCTCGTACCAGCGCGGCCCCGAGGCGGAGACGCCGAGGACGGACAGGAAGTACGGGACGTCCGGCGCCACCGCCCCCGCGACCAGGGCCGCGGGCACGAACGGGCGGCGCAGCAACGGCAGTACCGCCGCGGGGTGGGACAAGGTGAACGGCACGCCACTGCTCTCTCGGCTCGACCGGGGTCCGCGTCGCACGCCGGGACGACGGCACACGGAGACGGAACGCGTACGAGAGTATTCAGCCAACCTGACTATGGCAACCGGGCTACGGCGACCGCCGGCGGCGCACCCCCTGCCAGCAGGCGGTGGCCGCCGCCGCGAGCGGCAGGGCGAGCAGCATGGCGAGGACGGGCCGAAGGTCGAGCCAGGCGTCCGCGTACGCCCTGCCGAGCAGCGAAGGGGAGGCCACCGCCATGGCGCCCAGCTCCAGGAGTCCGGAGGACCGCCGGCGCAGGGCGAGCGCCACCCCGGAGGCGACGAGGACCAGCAGCGGCCAGGCGCCGTGGTCCGTGGTGACGACGAACCCCCCGGTGCCGACGGCGACGAGCGGGAGCCACCCGACGCCCGCCATGGCCCCGGCGGCGGCCGAGAGCCCCGGATCCGCCCGCCGGTCCGGCGGGCAGGCCAGCACCACGCCGACCGTCAGCAGCGCCGCCACCGGAACCACCGCTCCCCCGCCGCGCGACGGTTCCACCACGCCCCACAGCGCGACCGAGCCGAGCAGCCCGCACCCGGCCGCCACCACACCCGGCACCCACCGGCCGGTCAGGGCGACGACGGCGCCGACGCACACCAGCAGCGCGGACAGCAGCCACAGCCCCCACCCGGGCCCCGTCGTGGAGAGCTGGACCCACGCCGGGGTCGGCGAGACGACGAACCCGGTGTACCAACGGGTCAGTTCGAGGCCGGCCACCACGGCGGCGGCCGCCAGCGAAAACGGGGCCGCCACGGCGAACAGCCGCCCGCCGCGCGACGCCGAGTCGAGCCCGAGCCGCACCCGTACCGCGTGCGCGGCCAGATCGGCGTCCGCCCGCAACCGCGCCGCGCGCGGCAGGCCCGCCGTCATCTCCCGGTGGGTGGCCGCGATCTCCGGCCCGTGGGCCGTACGGTAGCCGGCCGGATAGAGGCGGATCAGGCGATCCGTCACGTCGGCGTCACCGCGGCGCCGCCCATCCCCAGCCGGCGCTTGGCCTCCCGGGCCGTCGCCGCCATCCGCTCGGCCTC
Source organism: Streptomyces hainanensis (assembly GCF_004348415.1). GTDB lineage: Bacteria > Actinomycetota > Actinomycetes > Streptomycetales > Streptomycetaceae > Streptomyces > Streptomyces hainanensis. Next base: position 325 of record NZ_SMKI01000572.1, on the reverse strand, counting down.
GGCGGCCAGCCGCTCCCGCCCCTGGGCGGTGAGGGCGAAGGTACGGCGCGCCCGCCCGTCCACCACCTCCTCGCGCTCCACCCGGATCAGCCCCTCCGCCAGCAGCCGGTCGAGCGCCCCGTAGAGCGCGCCGGTGCGCGGCACCACGCGGCCGTCGGTCATGGACCTGACCTCCTGGGCGATGGCGTACCCGTGACGCGGCTCGTTCGCCAGGGCCGTCAGCAGCAGCAGGGCGAACTCCCGCAACTCGCGCTCACTCATGTCGACAGACTATTCCGCGCGACGGAACAGGGCTCCGCCCACCCCTCCGACCGGGGCGGAGGGG
>NZ_SMKI01000571.1 GCF_004348415.1 Streptomyces hainanensis | reverse complement strand
GGATCGGCGGGGGCCCGGGGGCGTCGTTACGGGACGACCACCGTCTTGCGGCCGATGCCGTCCGCGAACTGGCGCATCGCCTGCGGGTACTGGGCCAGCGGCAGCCGGTCGGTGATGAAGACCTCCGGGTCCAGGATGCCGGTGGCGAACAGCTCGGCGGCGCGCTCGTAGCTGTGCAGGACCGCCATCGAACCCGTGATGGTGATCTCCTGGTTGTAGATCTTGTACGGCTCGATCGTCGCCCGCGCCGCGTAGTCCGCCACGCCGAACTGGAGGAAGGTGCCGGCCTTCGCCACCCGGCCGAGGCCGTCCTGGATGGCGGCCGCGTTTCCGGTGGCGTCGATGACGACGTCCCAGCCCTGCGGCCGGTCGAGTTCGTCGGCCGACGCCGTCGCGCCCGTGCAGCCGAGCACGAAGGCGGTGGCGAGCCGGTCCGGGTTGACGTCGACGACGTCGACCCCGCTGGCGCCGGTCCGCTTGGCCAGCTCCAGCATCATCAGCCCCATGGTGCCGGCGCCGTAGATCAGCACCCGCGCGCCCAGCGTGGAGCGCAGCACGTCGTAGCCGCGGATCGCGCAGGAGAGCGGCTCGATCAGCGCCGCGTCCTGGACCCGGACGTGCTCCGGCAGCACCACGCAGTTGGCGGCCGGCGCCACCGCGAACTCGGCCGCGCCGCCCGGCATCGAGACGCCGATGGCCTGCCACCGGTCGCACAGGTTGGCGTGCCCGTTGCGGCAGTAGCGGCACTCGTGGCAGTAGAGGGAGGGGTCGACGGCGACCAGGTCGCCGACCGCCAGTTCCGAGACGTCCTTGCCGAGCGCCACGATCTCGCCGGCGAACTCGTGCCCGGGCACGATCGGCAGGCGGGGCGCGAACTCGCCCTGGAGGATGTGCAGATCGGTCCCGCACAGGCCGCAGGCGGCGACCCCGACGACGACTTCGCGAGGACCCGGGGTGGGATCGGGAACCTCGGTCACGCTGATCGTCCCGACGGACTCGATCAGGGCGGCTTTCACTTGACTGCTCCTAGAGACAGGCCCTGGACCAACTTGTCCTGGGCGGCGAAGCCGGCGGCGAGCACCGGCAGCGAGATGGCCAGAGCGGCGGCGGAGAGCTGGGCGAGGAAGAGGCCCTGGCTCGTGACGAAGCTGGTGAGGAAGACCGGGGCCGTCTCGGCGCGCACGCCCGTCAGCACCCGGGCGAACAGCATCTCGTTCCAGCTGAAGATGAAGCAGATCAACGACGTGGCCGCGATGCCCGGCAGGACCACGGGGCCGACCACCCGGGCCAGGATCACCGGGAGCCGGGCGCCGTCGAGTTGGGCCGCCTCGATGACGGAGGCCGGCACCTCGGCGAGGAACGACTGCATCATCCAGACGGCGATCGGCAGGTTCATCGACGTGTAGAGGAGGACCAGCAGCCAGATGTTGTCCAACATGCCGGTGTTGCGGGCGAAGAGGTAGATTGGCAGCAGGCCGGCGATGGCCGGCAGCATCTTGGTGGAGAGGAAGAAGAACAGCGCGTCCCGCCAGGCCCGCACCGGCTTGATGGCCAGCGCGTAGGCCGCCGGCAGGGCGAGCAGCAGCACCAGCAGGGTGGAGAAGACCGACGCGGTCAGGGAGTTGATGAGCGGCGGCCAGGGATCGGCGCCGCCGCTCGCGCCGAAGAACTCGCGGTAGCCGTCGAGGGTGAGCGGCGCGAGCAACGCCGGCGGGTTGCTGGCGGCGTCCGACTCGGAGTGGAACGAGGTCAGCGCCATCCAGGCGACCGGCAGGAAGAACACCAGACCGGCGAGCCAGGCGAGCGGCCCGAGGACGCGGGACCTGAGCGTCCTCGTGGTCGACGTCCGCACGCTGGAGGTGCCCCTGGTCGACGTGCTCGTGGCCGGGGTACTCATGCGCGGCTGCCCTCCTCGCGGAACAGGGAGGACACCACGCGCAGCGCGAACATGGCGAGGATCAGCGAGCCGATGACGACGAGCACGCCGGCCGCCGAGGCCACGCCGTAGTCCTGGGCCTGGGTGAACTCCTGGTGGATGACGTAGGGGAGGTTGGCGGTGCCGAGCCCGCCCGCGGTGATGGTGAACACGGCGTCGAAGTGCTGGACGATGTAGATCGAGCCGAGCAGGCCGCCGAGTTCCAGGTAGCGGCGCAGGTGCGGCAGGGTGAGGTAGCGGAAGATCTGCCAGTCGCCGGCGCCGTCGATGCGGGCGGCCTCGGCGAGGTCGAGCGGCCGGCTCTGGAGACCGGCCAGCAGGATCAGCATCATGAACGGCGTCCACTGCCAGATCAGGGCGACCTCGACGGCGATCAGCGGCATGTCCGAGATCCAGTCGGGCTGCGGCGCGGTGAAGCCGAACAGGTCGCCGAACCGCGCCAACAGGCCGTTGAGCAGCCCGTACTCGGGGTTGAACAGCACGTGCTTCCAGAGCAGCGCGGCCGCGATCGGCACGATCAGGAACGGCGCGATGGTCATGGTCCGCACCACCGCCCGGCCGCGGAACCTCCGGTCGAGCAGCAGGGCGAGGCCGAGGCCGAGCGCCAGGCTGACGAGGACCACGGTGGCGGTGAGCAGCGCCGTGGTGGTGACCGAGGAGCGCAGGTCGGAGTCGCTCAGCACGGTCGAGTAGTTGTCGAAACCGGTGAAGCCGCGGTCGTCGGGGTAGAGCGCGTTCCACTCGAAGAGGGAGATCACCAGCGTGGCCACGAAGGGCAGTTGGGTGACCGCGATCATGAAGACGAGGGCCGGTAGCAGCGGTGCCCTGGTGGCCCAGGCGCGGGCCCGGCCGGGCTTGGCCCGGGGCGGCACGACCGGCGTCCGGTCCGCCGCCCGGGTCGGCGGCGGGGACGCGGGTGTGGTGGCGGTGTCGCTCATCGGTTCCGGTACTCCTCCGCCACGTCCTCGGCCATCCGCTGCGCGTTCTCCAGCGCGTCGGCCACGCTCTGCTGGCCGGCGATGGCCGAGCTGATCTCCTGCGAGACGCGGGTGCCGAGGTCGGCGAACTCGGGGATGGTGACGAACTGGACGCCGGGCGCCGGGCGTTCCTGCACACCGGGGTTGATCGGGTCGGCCTCGGCGATGGCGTCCCTGGTCACCTCGTAGAACGCGGCCGCGGCCTCCTGGTAGCGCGGGTCGTCGTAGGTCGAGGAGCGCTTGCCGGCCGGCACGTTCTCCCAGCCGAAGGTCTCGCCGACCAGTTCCTCGTACTCGCTGCCGGAGGCCCAGGAGATGAACTCCCAGGCGGCGTCGGCGTTTCCGGAGGCCCGCTGGATGCCCCAGGCCCAGGTGTAGAGCCAGCCCGAGCTGTCCGTCTGCTCGACCGGGGCCGGGACGTAGCCGATGGAGCCGGCCACCGGCGAGTCGTCGGCCTCCAGGGAGCCGGCGCCGGCGGTGGCGTCGTACCACATGGCGGCGTTGCCCTGGACCATGTTGTTCAGGCACTCGGCGTAGCCGGCCTGGGCGGCGCCCGACTCGCCGTGCTCGCGGACCAGGTTCACGTAGAACTCGGTGGCCTCGACGAACTCGGGCGAGGTGAGGCCGGCCTGCCAGTCGGCGTCGAACCAGGTGCCGCCGAAGGTGTTGACGACGGTGGTCAGCGGGGCGATCACCTCCCCCCAACCGGGCAGTCCGCGCAGGCAGATGCCGGCCATCTCCGGCTCGGCCTCCTCCACCTGGGCGGCGAGGTCGGCGACCTCGGTCCAGGTGGGGCGCTCCGGCATGGTGAGGCCGTGCTCCTCGAACAGGTCGGTGCGGTACATGAGGAACGAGGACTCGCCGTAGAACGGCTGGGCGTACAGCTGGCCGTCCTCGCCGGTGAGGGAGAGGTTGATGGGTTCGAGGACGTCGTCGACGTCGTAGTCGGCGTCGGCCTCGACGTACTCGTCGAGGGAGTGCAGCCACTCGTTGCGGGAGAAGATCGGCGTCTCGTAGTTGCTGATGGTCGCCACGTCGTACTGGCCCGACTGGTTGGCGAAGTCGCGGCTGATGGTGTCTCTGACCTCGTTCTCCGGCAGCACCGTGAAGTTGACGTCGATGCCGGTCTCGGAGGTGAAGTGCTCCGCGGTGAGCTCCTGGAGCTGGGTCATCTGCGGGTTGTTGACCATCAGCACGTTGATGCTGTCGCCGTCGTCCGAGGAGCCGCTGCCCCCGGCTCCGGCGCAGGCGGCCAGTAGGGTCAGCGCCGCCGTACTGGCGGCGAGGGCTTGCGCGGTGCGTCGGCTCTGACTGGTGCGCATGGGGGGCTCCTCGGTGGGTCGGTGGGTCGGTGGCGCGTCGGTTCGTCGGTGCGTCGGTTCGTCAGTGCGTCGGTGGCGGGCGCCGAGGTGCCGGGCGCCGCGGCGGGCGCGGTGGCGCCGGCCGGTTCGATGAGC
>NZ_SMKI01000570.1 GCF_004348415.1 Streptomyces hainanensis | reverse complement strand
GGCACGTCGGGTCGGGGGCCGGTGAGCGCGGCGGCCAGCTCGGCGGAGAACAGCGGCGCGAGCTCGGCGCGGCGCGCCGGCGTGGCGAGCGTGCGCAGCAGCTTGACGGCCAGCGCCTCCTCGGGGTGGCCCGCGACGCCGCCGCCCCAGGCGGCGATCGCCGCGGCCGGCAGTGTGCCGAACGTGGCGAGCAGCGCCACCGAGGCGGCGGCCGGATGGCCGCGCAGGGCGCGCCCCGCACGGTCGCACCAGTCGGCCAGGCCGGCGCCAGGGCCTGCGGTGGCGCCCGGCAGCATGCCGAGCAGGATCTCCCAGCAGTCCACCTGGACCTCGGGCAGTTCGGCCGCCAACTCGGCGGGCAGCGGCGCCGGTTGGATGTCGGAGTAGAGCAGGCGGACCAGCCGGTGCGGGGTGCGCTGGGTGCGCCAGCAGTCCTCGTGGGCGTGGTCGGCCAGCAACTCCTCGACGGTGACCGGCTCCGCCGACAGGTCCGTGCGCACCAGGCCGTCGCCGGTGGCCTCGAAGTGGTAGAGCTCGTCCGGGTGTCGCCCCGGGCGCAGCGGGGCGGCGTGCCGCTCGATCGCGGCGAGCACGGCGTCGCCGCGATCGAGGAGGTTCCGCCGCCGGTCGGCGGACGGCGGGCCGGCGTCCCGCTTGAGCCGCTGCAACTCCTCGGAGAACGCCTGCACCAGGAACGGCGTGGTCAGCCGGTAGCTCATGGCGAGGCCGAGGTAGGGGAAGACGGCGCAGGAACGGCAGCCGGGGCGCCGGCCGACCTCCTCCTCGCGGACCCGGACCAGCTCGGGGTCGTCCACGAGAGCGCGGTAGGGCCGGTCCCAGGGCAGCGAGGCGTCCCACTCGTGGTAGCAGGGCAGCAGCACCCGCCCGTCGGGTCCGACGGTCAGGATCCGCTCGTTGGCGGCGCAGGCCGTGTCGGACGCCGGGTCGAGGGTCCGCAGGTGGTGCAGGAACGCCAGGCTGACGACGGTGTACGGCTCGTACCGCAACGCGGCGACCCGGTCGGCCAGTTCGGACATCGGAAGGCTCGTGCTCGTGGCCTGGTTGCTGCCGGGGGTCGGGGTGGCGCGGCCGTTGACGGCGGCGAGCTTGAGCGCCCGGACCGAGCCGGGCGGCCGCAGCTCGCGCTGGGCGGCGAAGTAGCTGAACATCGGCGAGAGGTAGACGGGCACCCGGGCGCGCTGCGCGTAGTCGACGATCCGGGGCAGTTCGTCCGCGTTCTGCCCGGAGACCACGCAGATCAGCTTGAGGTTGCCGGCCCCCGCCGCGCCCAGCTCGCGCACCAGTTCCAGGGTGCGGTCGAGCGTGTCGGTGCCGCGGATGCCGTGGTAGCGCTCGGCGTCCAGGGTGTCGAGCGACACGTTCATGGTGCCGAGCAGCGGCACGATCTCGCGGGCCTCGGGCGGGAAGCGGATGGCGTTGGTGGTGAGGTCGACGGTCATGCCGAGCTGGTGCGCGTGCCGCACGGCGGCGGTCAGCTCGCGGTGCAGGGACGGTTCGCCGCCCGTGATGTCCAGGTAGGTGACGCCGAGTTCGGCCAGTTCGTCGAGGCAGCGGCGCAGCCCGTCGGCGGTGAGCTCCCGGTGGCCGTCGAAGACGGGGTCCTGCCAGACGTTGCAGTAGCCGCAGCGCGCGTTGCACCGGAAGGTGACGTACAGCCGGGCGTGCCGGAACCGGGTGGTGGTGGCGGTGGCCATACAGGACCTCCCCAGATGGGCGGTGCGCGGCGGAGGGAACGCGAGGGGGCGGGGCGTGCTCAGTGCGACTCGGCCGTCAGCGCCGTATGGATCTCGGCGTCGCTGACGTCGTCGGCGATCACCGTCTCCCCCAGGCCGACGGGGAGCACGAAGCGTAGCTGCCCGTCACGGATCTTGCGTATCTGCCCCAGGGCCGCGACGGTGGCGGCCGGATCCACGGGGGCGGGCAGCCCGTCCAGGGTGACGGGCAGGCCGACGGTGGTCAGCAGGGCGCTGACCCGACCCAGCGTCGCCGGGTCGAGCAGCCCGCGCCGGGCGGCGATCCGGGCGGCGCAGGCCATGCCGAAGGCGACCGCCTCGCCGTGCAGGACCGGGCCGTAGCCGGTGACGGTCTCGACGGCGTGGCCGACGGTGTGGCCGAAGTTGAGCGGCCGCCGCAGGTCGTTCTCGTACGGGTCCTTGGCGATCAGCCGGCACTTCACCGCGCTCGCCCCGTGCACCAGTTCGGCGGTGGCGGCCGGGTCGGCGGCCAGCACGTCGGCGTGCCGGCGCTCGATCAGCTCGAAGAGGGCGGGCGAGGCGATGACGCCCTTCTTGATGGCCTCGGCGAGGCCGGCCCGCAGCTCCCTGAGGCTCAGCGTGGCGAGGTAACCGACGTGCGAGACGACGGCCTTGGGCTGGTGGAAGGCGCCGATCAGGTTCTTGGCGGTGGCGTGGTCCACCGCGACCTTGCCGCCGAGCGCGGCGTCCACCTGGGCGAGCAGGGTGGTCGGCACGTTGACGTACGGGAGGCCGCGCATGTAGGCGCTGGCCACCCAGCCGACGGTGTCCATGATCACCCCGCCGCCGACGGCCAGGATCACGTCGCGCCTGGCGAGCCGGGTGCCGGCGAGCCAGTCGAGCAGCCCGGCGGCGGTGGGAAGGCTCTTGTTGGCCTCGCCGGCCGGGATGGCCGTCATCGTCACGTCGAGACCGGCGGCCGTGAGCCGGCCGAAGAGCCGGCGGGCGTGCAGCGCCGACACGTTCTCGTCGGTGATCAGGGCGACCCGGCGGCCGTCGATCTCGGTGCGTAAGCGCCGCGCGGCGGTGGCCTCGTCCTGGCAGACGTGGACCGCGTACGTGTCGTGTCGCGTCGCCGCGCCGACGATCGGGCCCTCCGGGTCTGCGGGCAGGTCGAGCCGCTCGGATACGCGGACATACGTAGTCATGTATCCCCCAGACTCAGTGGCCAGGGCCGCCTCATCGAGTGCCCAATTCTCACCTGAGAACGTTCCGGGGGCAACACTGCGTGCGGACGGCCCGTCACACGCTACTGACGGGTCGTCAGTTCACGGCCGGTCGGGGCCTTCCTCCGGGCCGGCCAGCTCGGCGAGCGACACCGGGACGGCGAGCGGGCGGGCGGCGGTGCCGCGCAGGTCGGCCTCCGTCGGCGGCCGGCCGTCCAGGGTGGCGGTGAGGCACGCGGCGGCGTATCCGCAGACCCGCCCCTGGCACCAGCCCATGCCGACGCGGGTCAGCATCTTGACGGTCCTGGCGTCCCCGGCGCCGAGTTGGGCGTGCGCGGCGCGCACCGCGGCGTGCGGCACCTCCTCGCACCGGCAGACCAGCGTGTCGTCGGTCAGCCAGCGGTGCCAGCCGGCGGGCACGGGGTGGGCGTCGTGCATCGCGCGGGCGAAGGCCCGATGGGCGCGGACGGTGGCCCGCGGCCGGCGGCCGCCCTCGGGCCGGCCGGCGGCGGCCGCCCCCGCGATCCGGCCCTCCGCGAGGCTGAGGGTGGCGCCGCCGACGCCGGTGGCCTCGCCGGCCACGAAGACCCCCGGCACGTCCGTCCGCTGCCGCTCGTCGACGGCCACCACCAGGGAGCCGTCGACGTCCACCCGGGTGGCGACGCCGAGTTGCAGCGGGAGTTCGAGGGCCGGGGTGAAACCCCAGCCGAACGCCACGAGGTCGACCTCGACCTCCTCCGGCCGCGACCGCGGCACGCCGTCCCCGTCGAGGACGGCCCGCCGGACGGCGCGCACCCGGTCGTCGCCGAGGATCTCGGCGACGACGGTGCGGGTGCGGTACGGGATACGGTGCCTGGCGAGCGCGGCTGCGTAGCCGGCGGCCTCGGCGACCTTGCCGGGCACCCGCAGCACGGTGGGCGCGTGCCGCGCCCAGCGGAGCGGCGAGTTGGCCTCCCAGACGCCGACGACGCGGGCCCCGGCGCGGGCGAGGCCGGTGGCCACCGGCAGCAGGAAGGGCCCGGTGCCGGCGACGAGCACCTGCCGGCCGGCGACCGTCCCGTGCCCCTTGAGCAGCGCCTGCGCGCCGCCGGCCGCCACCACCCCGGGCAACGTCCAGCCGGGCACCGGCAACTGCCGGTCGGCTCCGCCGGGGCACAGCACGACCTTCCCGGCCGTGACGGGGCCGGGCAGCGGCTCGACGCCGTCGTGCACGGGGGTGGTCTCCAGCCGGAAGCCGCCGTCGTCCTCCCTGGTCACCAGCCAGACCTGCTGGCCGGGACGGTAGTCGACCCGGCCGGCGTCCGTCAGCGCCCGCAACCGGCGCCACAACCCGCCGTACGCCCCGCCGGGTTCGGTGTCCGCCGCGTGCCGCCAGTACTGCCCGCCGGGCCGCTCCCCCGCGTCCAGCAGCACCACCGGGGCGCCCCGCTC
>NZ_SMKI01000056.1 GCF_004348415.1 Streptomyces hainanensis | reverse complement strand
CCCCAACCCGGCCGCCAGACCGGGACCCGGTCACGGAACGAACCGCCGCCACGGGGGACCTTGAGCCAGGCACCCCGCCCTGGCCGCCGGCCCGGCAACCGCCACCGCACCCGTCCCGGCCTACCGGGGCAACCCGCGCTCGGCCGCCAGGCCGGGGCCTGGTCACGAGACGAGTCGCCGCCCCGTCCTTCGGCGCCAGGGCCACGGGGACGAAGCCCCCGCTCGGCCGCCAGACCGGGAGCCGGTCACGGGACGACCGGCGCACCCGCCCGGTCCCGGCCGCGGGCAAGCCCCTCGGGACCACGGCCCCGAACCCGGCCCACGGGGACGAAGCCCTGCGCTCGGCCGCCAGACCGGTGGGACCTGGGCCCCGGGAGCAGACACGACCTCCGGGGCCGTCGGGCTTGGCCCGGCCCGCCCGCAGGCCGGGGCTGCGCAAGGGACGGGGCCGTGGACGCCAGCACCCCGACCCGGCCGTCCGGCCGGCCACGGCCGCGAACCGGGCACTCGGGGCCGGGCCCCGAACCCGGGGGCACCGGGGCGGAGCCACGGGCTGGCCGGGGTCGTCGGGCTGCCCCGCCGGCCAGGCGACCGGCCAGGCAGACTGGTGGGGTGGTGAGCGGCAGCGACTGGGCGGAGTACTGGCGGGACGCGCAGCGGCCGGTGGAGGCGATGCGGGCGCACTTCACGCGGCACGTCTTCCACCGGCACAGCCACGACGCCTACTCGTTCGCCGTCACCGAGAGCGGCGCGCAGCGGTTCACGTGTCGCGGGGCCGGGCACACCAGTGCCGCCGGGATGGTGATGGCGTTCAATCCGGATGATCCGCACGACGGGCAGTCGGTCTTCGAGTCCGGGTTCACCTACCGGATCGTCCACATCGGCGCCCAGGTCGTGCGGGAGGTGCTGGCCGACGCCGCGGGTGACGAGGCGGGGCGGGCCGTGCTGCCGTTGTTCGACGAGCCGGTGCGTGAGGATCCGGCGCTGGGGCGCGCGTTGGCGCGGCTGCACCACACCCTCGTGGCGGGCCAGGGCCGGCCCGCCGCCACCCTCGCGCGCGAGGAGCGGCTCAGCGCCGCCGTGCTGGCCGTCGTGCGCCGTGGCGCCACCCGGGCGCCGCAGTTCGCGCGCCCTGGCGCGGCGCTGCCCGCCGCGCGCCGGGCGGCGGCGTTGCTGGCCGAGGCCGGGCCGGCCGAGGTCACGACGGCCGAGTTGGCCGAGGCGGCCGGGTGCAGCAGGTTCGTGCTCTACCGCGCCTTCCAGGCCGCCTACGGCATGCCGCCCAGCGACTACCAGCGGCTGCTGCGGCTCCGCGCCGCCCGCCGGTTGCTGGCCCGTGGGGTGCCGCCGGCCCGGGCGGCGGCCGAGGCCGGCTTCGCCGACCAGAGCCACCTGCACCGCTGGTTCGTCCGCTGCTACGGCGTCACGCCGGCACGCTACCAGCGCGCCACCGTCGCCTGACGACCGGCTGCCCGGCCGCCCGGCCCTACAGCACCTTGGAGAGGAACGCCCGCGTGCGCGGGTGCTTCGGGTCGTTCAGCACCTCACGGGGGTGGCCCGACTCCACGACCGCGCCGTCGTCCATGAAGACCAGCGAGTCGCCGACCTCCCGGGCGAAGCCCATCTCGTGGGTGACCACGATCATCGTCATCCCGTCCTCGGCGAGCCCCCGCATCACGTCGAGCACCTCGCCCACCAGCTCCGGGTCGAGCGCCGAGGTCGGCTCGTCGAACAGCATCAGCTTGGGGTCCATCGCCAGCGCCCTGGCGATCGCCACCCGCTGCTGCTGTCCGCCGGAGAGCTGCGCCGGGTAGTTGTCCATCCGGTCCGCGAGGCCCACCCGGGCCAGCAGGGCCTCGGCGCGCTCCCTGGCCTGGGCCCGCCGCACGCCCTTGACCTGGACCGGCGCCTCCATGACGTTCTCGGCGGCGGTCATGTGCGGGAAGAGGTTGAAGCGCTGGAACACCATGCCGATGTCCCGCCGCTGCTCGGCCACCTCCCGCTCCCGCATCTCGTAGAGCGTGTCGCCACGCTGCCGGTAGCCCACCAGCCGGCCGTCGACGTAGAGCCGGCCGGCGTCGATCTTCTCCAGGTGGTTGATGCAGCGCAGGAACGTGGACTTGCCGGAGCCGGACGGGCCCACCAGGCAGAACACCTCGCCGGCCCGCACCTCGAGGTCGATCCCGCGCAACACCCGGACCGGGCCGAACGACTTGTGGACCCGCTCGGCGCGCACCATCGGCTCGGTCGGACGCGTCGGTTCCTTCGTCAGGCTCATACGCTCGTCCCTCCCACCTGGCTCGGGCTGCGGAGCGAGACGAGGTGCGCCCGCACCCGCTGCAACGGTGTGTCCGGCAACGGTCGGTTGGAGCCGCGGGCGTAGTGCCGCTCCAGGTAGTACTGGCCGATGCTGAACACGGTGGTCAGCAGGAGGTACCAGACGGTCACCACGATCAGCATCTCCATCACCGCCAGGTTGCGGGCGCTGATGGTGGTGCCGGCGCGGAACAGTTCGTCGTACTGGATCGCGTAGACCAGCGACGACGTCTTGAGCATGTTGATGAACTCGTTGCCGGTCGGCGGGATGATCACCCGCATCGCCTGCGGCAGCACGATCCGCCGGGTGGTCTTGGCGCTGCTCATGCCGAGCGCGTGCGCCGCCTCCGTCTGCCCCTGGTCGACGGAGAGGATGCCGGCCCTGGCGATCTCCGCCATGTAGGCGGCCTCGTTGAGGCCGAGGCCGAGGAGGGCCGCGAGGAACGGCGTCATGACGTCGTTCATCTCGTTCTTGTAGATCGGCCCCAGGTTCACGGTGTCGAAGACGAACGACAGGTTGTACCAGAGGAAGAGCTGCACCAGCACGGGCGTGCCGCGGAAGAACCAGATGTAGCCCCAGGCGACGCTGGAGAGCACCGGGTTGCTCGACAGCCGCATCACCGCGAGCACGACCCCGAGCACCACGCCGAGCAGCATGGCGAGCAGGGTGATCCACAGCGTCTTGGCGGCGCCCTCGACGATGGTGTCGTGGTCCAGGAAGTCGCCGACCACACCCCAGTTGACGTCCGCGCCGGCGAACGCCCAGACCAGCAGGGCGAGTGCCACCAGCACGAAGCCGGCGCCCACCCAACGGCCGTAGTGGCGCACCGGAACGGCCTTGATGGGCACCGGGAGTTCGTCCCCCGGCCGAGGTCCTGTGCCCTTCGTGGCGCGCGCCGGTTCCACCGGCTCGGCCGACTCGGTCGCTTCAGCCACGGTCGCCGCCTACTCGCCGGCGTTGACGGTGGCTTCTTCGATGGCGCCGGTGTCCGCGTTCCACTCGGCGAGGATGTCGGCGTAGGTGCCGTCGTCGATGATCTGCTGGACGGCCGCCTGGAGGGCGTCGCGCAGTTCGGTGTCGGACTTGTTGACCGCGATGCCGTAGGGGGCGGCGTCGATCTGGTCGCCGACCACCTCGAACAGCTCGCCGCCGCCGGCGTTCAGCTCGTTGTAGAGGGCCACCGGGAAGTCGGTGATCGCCGCGTCGGCGCGGCCGCTCTGCAGGGCGGTGATGGTGTCGGTGTCGACCTCGCTGATGATCGGGTCGATCGGCTCGTCGCACTGCTCCTGCTGGGCCTCGATCACGGCCTCGTTGGCCGTGCCCTGCTGGGCGGCGACAGTGAGCCCGCACAGGTCGTCGAGGGAGGCGATGCCCTCGGGGTTGCCGGCGGCGACGAGGATCGCGGAGCCGGCCTGGAAGTAGTTGACGAAGTCGGCGCCGCCCTCGGCGTCCTCGCTGACGCCGGCCTGCCGGTCGGCGGTGTCGGTCATGGCGGACATGATGATGTCGTGCCGGCCGTTGTTCATGCCGAGGATCAGGCCGTCGAAGGTGCCGTTCTCGAACCGGAGCTCCACGCCCAGCGCCTCGCCGAGCGCCGCGGCTATGTCCGGGTCGATGCCGGCGACCTCGTCGTTCTCGTCGTAGAACTCGATGGGCGCGTAGGCGATGTCGGAACCGACGTTGATCACGCCCGCCTGCTGGATGTCCTCGGGCAGCAGGTCGAAGAGGGGGGCCTCGGAGCCGGTGTCCTGGGTCTCGCCACCGTTGTCGCCACCACTGCTTCCGCCGTCGTCGGTCTGGTCACCGCAGGCGGCGAGCAGCAGCGCGCCGGCGGCGACGAGGGCACCGATCGCGGCGCGGCGTCGGGGACGACGGACGAGGTTGGCGCTCATGGCGTTGGTCCTCCAGGGGTCGCGGAGTATCCGAGGGGCCGGGCACACGTCTTCGGGTGTCACGACGGGGCTGGTGATGTGATTGGAGGGCATCCTGTCACTTCGGCCCTGGGATGCGGCCGCCGCGAACGTCAAGATCGGATAACGGACACGTCGTACCGGTTACCGGGAGTGATGAACTCCCGGGCGCGTTCGTCTCCTTGGCGCGCTTCGCGCGCCGGTGAGAGATGCATCACGCCCCCGTGGCCGCCGGGGCGGGCGGGTAGCCCCTCTTTGTGCCCTGGCCGCATGCTTTGCCTGCCGCCCCCGTCTGTCAAGAGGATCACTCGTCAAAACGGTCGGGGTCGGTCTGGTAGCGGATTGCGCTCGTGCCCCGAGTGCTTGATCAGGTAGAACCAAGCGATACACCCCTCACCCGGGGACCTGGGCGCGTGTGCGGCGCGTCCGGCGTCCGCTCAGCCACCCCCGCGGACGTGGTGCCCGCCCGCGCTCCGATCGGGGCGCGGCCACCCTCGAACCAGCGACGCAGTAAAGGGGTAAGACCAGTGGCTTCGGAGACCGTCAATCCAAGCGACGACAAGCTCACGGACAGCCGGCTCGACGACGGGCTCGACACCGGGCTCGACCCGGCGTTCGCGCTCCACCGCGGCGGCAAGATGGCCGTCACGGCCACGGTGCCGGTGCGCGACCGCGACGACCTGTCGCTCGCCTACACGCCCGGGGTCGCCCGGGTGTGCGCGGCGATCGCCGAGCGGCCCGAGCTGGTGCACGAGTACACCTGGAAGTCCCAGGTGGTCGCCGTCGTCACGGACGGCAGCGCGGTGCTCGGCCTCGGCGACATCGGCCCGGAGGCGTCACTTCCGGTGATGGAGGGGAAGGCGATCCTCTTCAAGCAGTTCGGCGGCGTGGACGCGGTGCCGATCGCGCTCGACTGCCGGGACCCCGACGAGATCGTGGAGACGGTGGCCAGGCTCGCCCCGTCGTTCGGCGGCATCAACCTGGAGGACATCGCGGCGCCGCGCTGCTTCGAGATCGAGCGGAAGCTCCAGGAGCGGCTCGACATCCCGGTCTTCCACGACGACCAGCACGGCACCGCCGTGGTGACGCTGGCCGCCCTGCGGAACGCGGCGCGGCTGACCGGCCGGGCGCTGGCCGACCTGCGGGTGGTGATCTCCGGCGCCGGCGCCGCCGGGGTGGCCATCGCCAAGATCCTGCTCGGCGCCGGCATCGGCGACGTGGTGGTCTGCGACCGCCGGGGCATCGTCTCCGCGGACCGCGACGACCTGACGTCGGTGAAGCGGGAGTTGGCCGAGCTGACCAACGGCACCGGGCTCACCGGCTCCCTGGAGACGGCGCTGACCGGCGCCGACGTCTTCGTCGGCGTGAGCGGCGGCACGGTCCCCGAGCCGGCGGTGGCGAGGATGGCGCCTGGCGCGTTCATCTTCGCGATGGCCAACCCGGACCCGGAGATCCACCCCGAGGTCGCCGCCCGCCACGCGTCGGTGGTCGCCACGGGGCGCAGCGACTTCCCGAACCAGATCAACAACGTGCTGGCGTTCCCCGGCATCTTCGCGGGCGCGCTGCGGGTGGGCGCGAAGCGGATCACCGAGTCCATGAAGCTGGCCGCCGCCGAGGCGCTGGCCGCGGTGGTCGCCGACGAACTGGCCGCCGACCGCGTCATCCCCTCCCCCTTCGACCCGCGCGTCGCCCCCGCCGTCTCGGCGGCGGTCGCGGAGGCGGCGCGGAAGGAAGCCGTCACGCGGTAGCGCCTGACGGCGCACCGCTCGAAGGGCCCGCCGCCGCCCGGCTCTCCCGGCCGGCGGCGGGCCATCGGGTAATAGGCGGCCCCGACCCATACCCCTTACCGGTACGCTGTGGACCCGAGGCCGCCGCGGTAAGGAACGCTCTTGGAACTGACCTACTACTCGGATCTCGCGGTCCGGCTGGTGAACACCGAGGAGCCGCTGCGCGGCACCGACACCCTCACCTCGGTCGAGGCCGTGCGCACCCTCTTCGGCGGCCACCGGCACGCGGCCCGCCGGGTGGGGGACGCGGACGTGACCCGGCTGCGCGGCGTGCGGGGCAGGCTGCGCGCCGTCTTCACCGCGGCCGCGGCCGGCGACGAGGCGCAGGCCGTCGACCTGCTGAACGCGCTGCTGCTCGAATACCCGGCCAGCCCACAGATCTCCGGGCACGACGAACTCACCGACTCCGGCCGCCCCGACTGGCACCTGCACCTGGCGGAGCACCCGTCCAACGCCACCGCCGGCTACGCCGCCATCGCCTGCATGGGCCTGGCGTTCCAGCTCACCGACCTCGGCGTCGACCGGCTCGGCGTCTGCGAGGCCGCCCCCTGCCGCAACGCCTATATCGACACGTCGACAAACCGCTCGAAGCGCTACTGCTCCGACCGCTGCGCCACCCGGGCCAACGTCGCCGCCTACCGCGCCCGCAGGCGCCGCGAGCGCGCCCTCAACGGCCGCACCGAGGACGGCAGCCAGCCGAGCACCGACACCGCGGACCGCTGATGCCGCAGCGGCGGGCGCAGCCGCAGCACCGCCCGTGCCACGACGAGCCCGTCGGGCACCACGCCGAACTCCCGACTGTCGTTGGTGACCATGGGGTTGTCCCCGACCACCCACCAGCCGCCGCCCCGCCGCTCCGCCGCGCGCTTGACGATCAGCAGGTCGTGTTGGAAGGGGTGCCGCACCACGACCACGTCCCCCGGCCGCACCCGGGCCCCGTACCCCAGCAGCAGCTGGTCGCCGGGCCGCAGGGTGGGCAGCATCGAGGGGTTGTAGACCTCGGCAAGCCCCAGCTTCATCGCGCACCACTCCTCCACCAGTCATGGTCCGCCATCAGGCCCACTCCCGCATTGGACTTTTGGCCTAAGCCGGGCCGCACCGCCCGGCCCGCCCGGGAAAACCGACCCTGCACGGAGTAATGTCGCCCGTGAGAAGACGATCACGAGGAAGGACAGCTTCATGCTCTCCCGCCTGTTCGCCCCGAAGGTGACGGTCAGCGCCCACTGCGACCTCCCCTGCGGTGTCTACGACCCGGCCCAGGCCCGCATCGAGGCCGAGTCGGTCAAGGCCATCCAGGAGAAGTACCAGGCCAACGAGGACCCGCACTTCCGCGCCCGCGCCACCACCATCAAGGAGGAGCGGGCCGAGCTGGCCAAGCACCACATCTCGGTGCTCTGGAGTGACTACTTCAAGCCGCCGCACTTCGAGAAGTACCCGGAGCTGCACCAGCTGGTGAACGAGACGCTGAAGGCCCTCAGCGCCGCCAAGGGGTCCACCGACCCGGCCACCGGCCAGAAGGCGCTCGACTACATCGCGCAGGTCGACAAGATCTTCTGGGAGACCAAGAAGGCCTGACCGGCCGTGCGAGAGCGCCCCGTTCCCGAGAGGGAACGGGGCGCTCTCATTGGGCCGTTCGGGTCATCCGGGGGTCACGGGCGGTCGCCGGCCCCGTCCACCACGCCCCGCTCCAGCACGGCCGTGGTGCCGAGGACCGTGCCCTCCTCGACGCCCGCGAAGTCCTCGACGGCGACGCTCCGGCTCCCGATGTACTCCAGGGTCTCCTCGTCGAAGATCAGCTCCTCGCGCTCACGCGGGTTGTAGGAGTCGACGCGGGCGACCGCGACACCGTGCCGTCCGTCCGCGGTCACCGCGTCCGGCACCAGGAGCACGTCCGGGATCAGTGCGACGGCCTCGTAGAGCGCGGCGCCGACGTCCGGCGGCAGCAGGGACTCCCGCACGATGTCGCCGACCGCGACGAACGCGTCCTGGTCCACGTCGCGTTCCTCGTCGCCCTCGTCCTGCTGCCCGTACAGCCACTCCAGCATCGCCTCGGCGTCCGTGGGCAGTTGCCCGTACCCGCGGTAGCTGCTCTCCGGGTGGGCGTCGAGGGGCGTGTCCTCGGTGGATCCCTCCGGCTCGCGCAGCAGCCCGTCCCGGGAGCCGTCCACGGAGAACCACACCTCCCGTTCGTGTGCCGGCTGGAGCACGATCGGCCCCTCCTCGTCGCCGATCTCCTCCGTGAGGTAGGAGGCCAGGCTCCGGACGTAGACGAACTGGTCGTCCCTGACGTCCCCCTGGCTCGCCGCGGCCGCCCTGGCGACATCGCGCAGCAGGTCGGCACCGCCGTCGGCGGAGACCGCGTCCACGTCGGCGACGAACGCCCAGGTCGACTCCGCCGCGCCCGGCGCCGGCGGGGCGGGCGGCGCGTCCTCTTCGGAGAGAACGCCGCCCGCGAACAACGCGAGCGCCAGGCTGCCCGCGACGGCCGGGATCGCGACGGCGGCCCACAGCCGCCGCCTGGTGCCGGCGGGCCGGCGGTCCCGGGCGTCGGCCGAACGGATCTCACTCATCAGGTGCTCCTTGAGCTGTCGGTGACGGCCCGGTGCCAGGTCTCGCTCGGGAAGCGACGGGATGTCGTTCATCGGTTCTCCTCCTGCACGGGCCCGGCCGCCCATCGGCGACCACCTCCTACCTGTTCCTGGCGGCCCCCGGGTTCCGCCCCCCTGGTGGCCGCCGCGAGCTTCCGCCTGGCCCGCGACAGCCGCGACCGCACGGTGCCGATCGGGACGCGCAACGCCTCGGCCGCCGCCGCGTAGTCGAGGCCCGACCACACGCACAGCGCCAGCACCTCCCGCTCCGCGGCGCGCAGGGTGGCCAGGGCGAGCCGGACGGTGTCCAGCGTCGCGCGGTCGTCCAGCCGGTCCGCGACCTCGTCGGAGAAGTCGCGGACGTCGTCGGCCGGCGGCAGCCGGGACAGCGCCGCGGCGTGCCGGCGGGCCGCGCGCCTGCTGTTGCGGACGGTGTTGGTCGCGATCCCCAACAGCCAGGGGCGCACCGATCCCCCCTCGGCGTCGAGCCGTTCGCGCAGCCGCCAGGCTTCGAGGAAGGTCAGCGAGACCACGTCCTCGGCCACCGACCAGTCCCCCGTCAGGCGGTACGCGTGGTTGTACACCGATCGGGCGTAGGCATCGAACAGTTGGGCGAATGCCGTGTCGTCCCCGTCCCGTAGGCGGGCCCGCAGGTTCGTCTCCATACCCACTCCGCTGTCCGCGACCACACCCCCGGTTCCCGGGGGCCGCCCGGGGCCCTCCTCGGTTGAGGCCGCCCCCCGGGTGCCCGAACCTGATCACACGGGCATCCGCCCGTGCCCTGGCCAGACGGGACGGCGCAGCGATGGACGACGCGGAACCGACACCACCGGCGGTCGCCAGCGCCGTGGTGGACGGCTCGGGGAAGGTCGTCGCCTGGGACGACGGCGCGGAGGCGCTGCTCGGCCGGCCCGCCGAGGAGGTGGTGGGCCGGCCGGCGGCCGAACTGCTCGCCGGGCCCGTGCCGTCCGGGGCCGTCGGGTCGCTGGCCGGCCGGTCCCGCTGGAACGGCACCCTGGCCCTGCGCCACCGCGCGGGCCACGAGGTGCGGGCCCACCTGATCGCCCACCGCAGGGCGCCGGAGGAGGGCGGCGACGGCTGGCTGTTGGTCACCCCGCTGGCCGGCCGCGACCCGCGCCCGGGCGAGGAGGAGCTGGCCGAGCTCGCGTTCGAGCAGACGGCGGCCGCGATGGCCATCTACGACGAGGACCTGCGGCTGCGGCGCTGGAACGGCGAGATGGCGCGCACCGTCGGGCTCACGGAGGACGAGGCCCGCGGGCTGCGGCTCTCCGAGATCGGCGGCAAACCGCAGAGCCAGGATCTGGAGCAGTACCTGGCCCGCGCCAGGGACACCGGCCGCCGCCAGGACCTCAGCACCTTCCTGCGGGCCGGCGGCGAGCGCCGGGAACACGCCTGGTCCGCCGCCTTCACGCCGCTGCGCGACCGGTCGGGGCGGCTGCGCGCCATCTGTCTGACCGCCACCGACACCACCGAGGAGTACGCGGCCAGGAAGCGGCTCGCCGTCCTCAACGACGCGGCGGCGCGCATCGGCAGCTCGCTCGACGTCACCCGAACGGCGGAGGAGCTGGCGGAGGTCTGCGTCCCGTTCCTGGCCGACCTCATCACCGTCGACCTGCTGGAGGCACCGGTCGTCGGCCACCCGACGGAGCCCTGGAACCAGCCGCTGCGCCGGGTCGCCCAGCGTTCGGTCCTGCCTGGCTGCCCCGAGGCACTGGTGCGGACGGGCACGTTGACGAGGTACTCGGAGCACGCGCCGCAGTCCCACGCGCTGCGCGCCGGCCACTCGCTGCGCTACGCCGTCGACGACCCCGCGCTGCGCCCCTGGTTCGCCGAGCGCCCCGACCGCCTGGCCCAGGTACACGGCTTCGGCATCCACTCGGTGATGCTGGCACCGATCCTGGCCCGCGGCATCACCCTCGGGGTCGCGATGTTCGCGCGGCACCGGCGCCCCGAGCCGTTCGTCCACGACGACGTCCTGCTGGCCGAGGAGATCGCCGCCAGGGCGGCCGTCTGCGTGGACAACGCCCGCCGCTACACCCGGGAGCGCGAGGTGGCGCTGACGCTGCAACGCAACCTGTTGCCCCGGGTGTTGCCGACGCCGACGGCGGTGGCCACCGCCTCCCGCTACCTGCCGGCCGGCCCCCACACGGGGGTGGGCGGCGACTGGTTCGACGTCATCCCGCTCTCCGGCGCCCGGGTGGCGCTGGTGGTGGGCGACGTCGTCGGGCACGGGGTCCAGGCGTCGGCCACCATGGGCCGGCTGCGCACGGCCGTCCGCACGCTGGCGGACGTCGACCTGCCACCCGACGAACTGCTCACCCACCTCGACGACCTGGTGGTCAGGCTCGCCATGGAGACCGGCGACCACGAGGCGGGCGGCGACGTCGGCGCGACCTGCCTCTACGCGGTCTACGACCCGGTGTCGCGGATCTGCCAGCTGGCCAGGGCCGGGCACCCGCCGCCGGTGCTGCTCCCACCCGGCGGGGAGCCCGAGGTGCTGCGGGTGCCGGCGGGGCCGCCGCTCGGGGTGGGTGGCCTGCCGTTCGAGGCGGTGGAGCGCGAACTGCCCGAGCACAGCCTGCTGGCGCTCTGCACGGACGGCCTGTTGGAGAGCCGTGAGCGGGACATCGACGCCGGTTTCGAGCTGCTGCGCGACGTGCTCGGCCGGCACCGGAGGGACCCGCTCGAATCGCTGTGCGACACGGTGCTCGACGCGCTGCTCCCGACGGGCGGCGCGCTGGACGACGTGGCGCTGCTGGTGGCCCGCACCCGCGCGCTGAGCGCGGACCGGACCGCGTACTGGGACGTGCCGGCCATCCCGGCCTCGGTGGGCGAGGTGCGTGACCGGGTGCGACAGCGCCTCGCGGACTGGGGGTTGGCCGAGGCGGAGATCCTGACCAGCGAGCTGATCACCAGCGAGCTGGTCACCAACGCGATCCGGCACGCCAGCCCGCCGATCCGGCTCCGGTTGATCCTGGACAAGGCGCTGATCTGCGAGGTCTGCGACGCCAGCAGCACGGCCCCGCACCTGCGCCGCGCCCGCTCGCTGGACGAGACGGGGCGCGGTCTGATGCTGGTCGCCCAGCTGGCACGGCGCTGGGGCAGCCGCCACACGCCGAACGGCAAGATCATCTGGGCCGAACTGCCGGTGCCGGACTCGGTGTCGGTGCCGTCCGTCGCCTGAGGCCCGGCAGGCCCACGCGACCCGCGAGGCGTACGAGACCCGCGAGGCGTACGCGGCTCACAGCGCGTCGAGCGGCGGCGCGGGGCGGCGTGCCGCGTCGTGCAGGACGGCGAGCCGCTGGGTGGGGCGGGTCAGGGCCACGTAGAGGTCGTTCAGGCCGCGTGGCGACTCGGCGACGATGCCGTCGGGGTCGACGACGATCACCGTGTCGTACTCCAGCCCCTTGGCCGCCCTCGGGTCCAGCACGTCGACGCGGTCCGGCGCCGCCGCGCCCACCGCCGCGCCGAGCGCGGCGAGCCGCCCGGCGGGGGCGATCACCGCGATCCGGCCCGCGCCGGCGCCGGCCCGCTCGCGGGCCGCCAACCGGGCGGCGGCGAGGGCCAGTTCGTCCGCCGGCACGGGCTGCCGCCAGGGCGCCACGCCTGCGGCGCGCACGGCGCGCGGGGCGGTGCGGGAGGCGTCGATGCGGCGCAGCACCGCGGCGGCCAGCTCGGCGATCTCGGCCGGCAGCCGGTAGTTGACGGTCAGCTCGGCGAGCCGGAAGCGGTTCCCGACGTGCGGGCCGAGCATCCGGTCCCAGGAGGGGGCGCCGCCGAGCTCGCCGGTCTGCGCGATGTCGCCGACGATCGTCATGGACCGCGCGGGGCAGCGCCGCATCAGCAACCGCCAGGCCATCGGGGAGAGTTCCTGGGCCTCGTCCACCACGACGTGGCCGAAGGCCCAGGTGCGGTCGGCCGCGGCCCGCTCCGCCGGGCTGCGGTGGTCGGCCTCCTGGTACCGCTCGGCCAGTGCCTCGGCGTCCAACAGATCTCGGGCGGTGAGGAGTTCGGACTCCTCGCCGTCGTCGAAGTCGGTGGAGCGCGACCCGTGGGCCACGTCCAGGGCCTCCTGGGCGAGGACCAGCCGTCCCTCGTGCTCGGCCGCGGCGGCGGCGCGGTCGGCGCGGTCGTCGACACCGAGCAGCTCGGCGGCCTCGTCGAGCAGCGGCACGTCGGCCGGGCTCCAGCCGCGGTGCGCGCCGCGGAACAGCGCGGCGCGCTCGGCCGGGGTGAGGTCGGGGGCGGCGGCGGCCAGCCGGCGGGGCGAGGCGTAGAGCTCGGCGAGCAGCCGCCGCGGCGTGAGGAGCGGCCACATCGCCTCGGCGGCGGCCGCCACCTCGGGGTTGGCGCGGAGCTCGGCGGCGATGATCTCCAGGTCGGCCTCGGTGAGCAGGGAACCGCCGGAGAGCGGGTCGGTGCCGTAGCGCGCGGCGGAGGCGCGGGCCAGCTCGTCGATCAGCAGGCGCCGGAAGTGTGGGTGGGCCTCGTTGTGCGGGAGGTCGGCCTCGCGGGCTTTGGCACGAACCCGCAGGCAGGTCTCGCGGTCCAGGGAGACGGTCTCGCCGTCGTGCTCGATCGCGAGGCACCCGCCCTCGTCGGGGACGCGCTGCCGGTCCAGGACGGCGGCGGCGATCACCTCGGCCATGGCGAGCCGGCCCTTCAGCTCCGCGGTCTCCGGCGGCTCGACGAGGTCGGCGCGCACGCCGGGGAAGAGCTCGCCGACGGTGGCGAGCAGCACCCCGGTCTCGCCGAGCGAGGGCAGGACGTCGCCGATGTAGCGCAGGAAGGTGGCGTTGGGGCCGACGACCAACACCACGCTCCTGGCGAGCCGTTCGCGGCGGGTGTAGAGGAGGTAGGCCGCGCGGTGCAGGGCGACGGCGGTCTTCCCGGTGCCGGGGCCGCCCTGGACGACGAGGACGCCGGCGTGGTGGGCCCGGATGATCTCGTCCTGTTCGGCCTGGATGGTGGCCACGATGTCGGCCATCCGGCCGGTCCTGGCGGCGTTGAGCGCGTCGAACAGGGCCGGGTCGCCGGTGAGTTCCGCCGCGCCGCGGTCGAACTCCTCGTCCCGCACCCCGGTGACCTTCCGCCCCTCGGTCCTGATGTGCCGCCGACGTCTGGCGTTTTCCGTGGAAACGGCGGTGGCGACATAGAAGGGGCGGGCGGCGGGGGCGCGCCAGTCGATCAGCAGCGGCTCGTAGTCGACGGTGTCGTCGAGGATTCCGATACGGCCGATATACCGGCGCTCTCCGTCGCACATATCGAGCCGGCCGAAGCAGAGGCCGTTCTCCACGGAGTCGAGTCTGGCGACCCGACCGGCCAACTCGGCGGCCGTGACGTCCCGTTCGGCGAGACCCTGGTGACCGAGACCGGTGCTGGCCAGGACCTGGTCGAGGCGGTTTCTGGTCTCGCCGCGCAGGGCGTCGAGTCGCGCGTAGAGCCGTGTCACGTATTCCTGTTCCCGGTCACCGTTTTCGCCGCTTGACATTCCCGCCTCCACCTCGCTAGAATTTCCCCTGGATGGCTACGCATTGACGCCTTTTCGAGCGTGCCAAACCACGAAATATAGCGGGGAATTCCGACCGTCGCCAGCGAGCGGCGGTTTTTCTGTCACCGCGTTTCGGCCCCGCCCTCCCGATCGCCGCCGTTCGTCGCCGCCAGGCGGGCACAGAGTTCGAGCACGGCGGCCCGGTTCCCCTCGTCCAGCACGCTCCTCGGCCAACGGGCCCGCCGCCCCCTGGTGTCGACGTAGACGCCGGTGACACCGGCCAGCTCCGGGTCGCCGGCCAGCCGCACGCTGGACCTGGCGGGGCGGGCCAGGTCGCCGAGCAGCACGGGCCCGAGGAGCCGGATCAGCGGGGCCAACGGCCGGTAGGCGTAGGGGAACGCGCGGGCCGGGGTGGCCCGGTTGCCCGGCGTGTGGGCGTGGCCCGGGTAGGCCACGTTCACCGTCACGCCGTCGTCGGCCCACTCCTCGGCCAGGGCGAGGCTCATCGCCATCAGCGCGGTCTTGGTGTGGTTGTAGTGGCTGAACGTCCAGCCGCGGTAGCGCCGTTCGCCCTGCAGGTTGGTCGGGTCGATCGGGCCGTCCGGGAGGCCGCCGGTGACGTTGACCACGCGAGCCCCGCCACCGGCCGCGCGGAGCGCGGGCAGCAGCTCGGTGGTGAGCACGTAGGGCGTCAGCACGTTGGCGGCGAAGGCGGTCTCCACGCCGTCCGCGGTGAGGGCGCGGTCCGCCGGGTTCATCCCGAAGTTGTTGACCAGCACGTCGAGTCGGCCGTGCCGCGCGGCCACCTCGGCGGCCAGCCGACGCACGTCCGTCAGCAGGGTCAGGTCGGCGACGCACGCCGTCACCGCCGGATTGCCGGTGGCGCGCCCGATCTCGGCGGCCACCGCCCCGGCCCGGCCGCCGTCCCGCCCCACCACGACCACCCGGGCGCCGAGGGCGGCGAGCCCCCTGGCCGTCTCCCGGCCGATTCCGCCCGTGCTCCCCGTCACCAGGGCCGTCCTGCCGCGCATGCCCCTCACAACTCCCCGACTCCTTCGCTCGATGACATAGTTGTCATCGGGTGACATGTTAGCCACCGCGCGCCGGCTCCCTAGACTCGGGGGATGCGGAACGACGAGGAGGAGCCCGGTGGCCTGCGCGAACGCACCCGGCGCGCGGTCCGGGACGAGCTGGCCAGGCTGGCGCTCGACCTGTTCACGACCCGGGGCTACGAGGAGACGACCGTCGAGGACGTGGCACGGGCGGCCAGCATGTCCAAGCGCAGCTTCTTCCGCTACTTCCCGACCAAGGAGGACGTGGTCTTCGGCGAGCTGGAGCTGATGGCCGCGCGGATCGCGGAGGAGATCCGCGCCCGCCCGGCCGACGAGCCGCCCTGGCGGTGCCTGACCGCGGTGCTGGCCGGCTGGCAGGACCGGATCCACGCCGCCCAGCGCGAGCTGCCCGGGCTCCGGCTGATCGAGTCGTCTCCGGCGCTGCGCGCCCGACTCGCGCAGAAGCGTGACGAGTTGCGCGCGTTGGTCGCCGACGCGCTGCGCGCACGCCCTGGCGCGCCCCTCGACGCGTTCACCGCCGATCTGCTCACCGGCGCGGCCGGCACGGCGCTGGACGCCGCCGCGCGCGAGTGGTTGCGCACCGGCGGGCAGGCCGACCGGGCCACGCTGTTGACGCGCGCCTTCGCGCTGCTCGAGCCCCCGGGCGCCGGCGGCGCTGTCGGTGGCACGTCCTAGGGTGGCGGGCATGGCACCACCCGAGGTTTCCCTGCCCCCCGCGACCCGCTCGATGACCCTGCTGGCCGCCGCCGTACTGGTGCACGACCTGGCGGCCGAGCGCGTCGTGCTGCTCCAGCGCGGCCCGAAGGCCAAGTTCGCCCCCGGCCACTGGGATCTGCCGGTCGGCAAGAGCGATCCGGGTGAGCCGGTCACCGTCACCGCCGTCCGCGAACTCCGCGAGGAGACGAACCTGGTGGTCGACCCGGCCGACCTGCGCCTGGCGCACGTGGTGCACGGCGCCCACGGCGTCGAGTCGTCCAACGGTTTCGTCACGGTGATCTTCACGACCCACCGGTGGAGCGGCACCCTGCGCAACCTGGAGCCGGAGAAGCACTCCCGCGCCGAGTGGGTGGCGGTCGCCGCGATACCCGAGCCCCTGGTCTTCGGTGAGGAGCGGGTCATCCATCGGTGCCTGGCGGGTGTCCCCGACATCACCCTGCCGGGCTGGGCCTGACGGCACCGCGCCGCCGGCGCAGTACGATCAATGATCATGGCGCTGCCCCACTCCGCAACGCCGCGTCGTCGCCGAGGAATTGACGCCGCACGCCTGGCCACAGTAAGCATCGGATGCGTTACGATGAGTAATACCGTCGAGGTGGTCGGGGTCTGTCGGCGCTGCCCACGGCAGGCGACAGCGTGCCGGGGATCGCGGTAGCGTCACAGGGCGTACCAGGGCATCCGGCAGGTGCCAGGGAGCGCTCAATCAGTGTGAGTCTCTGTGGAGGTGAGGGTGTCCCCAATCCCAGGTGAGCCCGGATCGCAGGACTTCGTGGAAGTCCGACTGCCGGCCGCCGGCGCCTATCTGTCGGTGCTGCGAACGGCCACGGCCGGCCTCGCGGCCCGGCTGGACTTCACCCTCGACGAGATCGAGGACCTGCGCATCGCGGTCGACGAGGCGTGCGCCATCCTGCTGCAACAGGCCAAGCCGGGCAGCGTCCTTGACTGCGTGTTCACGCTGGTGGGCGACGCGCTGCGGGTCACCGTCTCGGCGCCGACCACCGAGGGCCACGCGCCGGAGCGCGACACCTTCGCGTGGACGGTGCTGACCGCGCTGGCCGGTGAGGTCGAGTCGACCGTCGGCGAGGACAAGACGGTCAGCATCAGCCTGCACAAGAAGCGCGGCGCCGCCCCCGGAGCGCCGTGACCGGCGAACGGGGCCCGTCACACGATGAGGGGGCCGAGGTGAACGAGGTGGAACAGACGGCGAGCGCGCCAGCGGCCGCGGCTGCGATTCCTGGGCAGCCGGGCGGTCAGTCGGAGCCGGTGCGGCCGGCGCCGCGGCGCGTCGTGCCCGACCCGCACGACCGGAGCGCCGCCCGCGAGCTCTTCGTCGAGCTGCGCGGGCTGCCCGAGGGGTCGGCGGAGCGCGCCGAGTTGCGCAACAGGCTGGTCAGGATGCACCTGCCGCTGGTGGAGCATCTCGCCCGGCGCTTCCGCAACCGTGGCGAGCCGCTCGACGACCTGACCCAGGTCGCCACCATCGGCCTGATCAAGTCCGTGGACCGGTTCGACCCCGAGCGCGGCGTCGAGTTCTCCACCTACGCCACCCCCACCGTGGTCGGGGAGATCAAGCGGCACTTCCGCGACAAGGGCTGGGCGGTCCGGGTGCCGCGCCGGCTGCAGGAGCTCCGGCTCTCACTCGGCCAGGCCACGGCCGAGCTCTCCCAGCAGCACGGCCGCGCGCCCACCGTGCACGAGCTGGCCCGCCGGCTCAACATCTCCGAGGAGGACGTGCTCGAGGGCCTGGAGTCGGCCAACGCGTACAGCACCCTCTCCCTCGACGTGCCGGACACCGACGACGAATCCCCCGCCGTCGCCGACACGTTGGGCGCCGAGGACGACGCGCTGGAGGGCGTGGAGTACCGGGAGTCCCTCAAGCCGCTGCTCGAGGAGCTGCCCCCGCGGGAGAAGAAGATCCTGCTGCTGCGGTTCTTCGGCAACATGACCCAGTCGCAGATCGCCCAGGAGGTCGGCATCTCCCAGATGCACGTCTCCCGCCTGCTGGCCAGAACCCTCGCCCAGCTCCGCGAGAAGC
This sequence comes from Streptomyces hainanensis, assembly GCF_004348415.1. GTDB lineage: Bacteria > Actinomycetota > Actinomycetes > Streptomycetales > Streptomycetaceae > Streptomyces > Streptomyces hainanensis. The sequence continues at coordinate 5,297 of NZ_SMKI01000056.1, read as the reverse complement.
TCCTCGTCGAGGAGTAGGCGGTCGAGGAGTAGGAGAGGGCGGCGCGCCGGGCGTCCGCCGGATCGCCCGGGCGAGGCCTAGCCGGCCCGGTCGGGGCTTGCCTGGCCGACGCCGAGGGCCGCGGTGGCGGTCGGGTTGACGAGGCAGCCGAGCACGGCCACCGCCGAGATCCCGAGCCCCGCCGCGGCCAGCGGCCACAGCCGGCCGCTGCCCAGCAGCGTGAAGGCCACCGGCAGCGCGAGCAGCTGCGTCACCACCGCCGGGCCACGGCTCCAGCGACGCAGCCGCCACAGCCCGTGACCGGCGGCCAGCGGCAGCACCGCGAGCACCGACACCGTCAGCGCGCCGGTCACCGCCCGCGTCATGTCCTCCGGCTCGTCGAACACCGCGAGCGCCAGCAGGACCACGCCCAGGACCGCGACCAACACTCCCTGCGCCCCGCACAGCAGCGCCGCGACGCTCACCGTGCGCGGCCGGTCGAACACCTCGGGGTCCGCTCCCCCACCGCCGTTCTCGCTCACCTGGCCAGGGTAGCGCCGGGCGCCGCCGCCCCCACCGCCCTGGCCTGGGTACTCTGCACTTCATGCGCGCACTTCTCGTGGTCAACCCGGTCGCCACCACCACCAGTGCGCGGACCCGTGACGTGCTGGCCCACGCCCTTGCCAGCGACCTCAAGCTGGAGGTCGCCGCCACGGAGTACCGCGGTCACGCCAGGGAGCTCGCCCGCCGGGCGGCCGAGCAGGGCACGACGGACCTGGTGATCGCCCTCGGCGGGGACGGCACGGTCAACGAGGTGGTCAACGGGCTGCTCCACCACGGCCCCGACGGCGGCCGGCTCCCGAGCCTCGCGGTGGTTCCCGGCGGCTCGACCAACGTGTTCGCCAGAGCGCTCGGCCTGCCCAACGACGCGGTGGAGGCGACGGGCGCGCTGCTCGGCGCGCTGCGGGACGACAGCTCCCGGGAGATCGGCCTCGGCCTGGTGACCGGCACCCCGGGCTCGGCGGACGCCGAGATCCCCGCGCGCTGGTTCACCTTCTGCGCGGGCTTCGGCTTCGACGCCGGGGTGATCGGGCGCGTGGAGTCCCATCGGGAGCGCGGGAAGCGTTCCACGCACTCCCTCTACGTGCGGCAGGCGGTGCGGCACTTCACGGACGACCGGCAGCAGCGCCACCGGGGCACGATCAGCCTGCTGCGGGACGGCCAAGCCCCGGTGGACGGGCTGGTGTTGACGATAGTGTGCAACACCGCGCCGTGGACCTTCTTCGGAAACCGACCGATCTACGCGGCGCCCCGGGCCTCGTTCGACACCGGGCTCGACCTCACGGCCGTAACCCGGCTGTCATCCGCCGCGCTGGCCCGTTTCACCACCCAGCTGCTGTCCTCGTCGCCGGAGCGGGGGATGAGTGGCAAGCATGTCGTGTCCCTGCACGATGAGACGAGCTTCACCTTGCAATCGCAGGCGCCACAGCCGTTTCAGCTTGATGGTGACCACCTCGGGCTGCGTACCAGTGTCTCGTTCACAGGCGTGCGCCGTGCACTGCGTGTGATTGTGTGAGCAGAACGGCGGAAAGTCCTTGCAGTCGAACGTTTAGCCCAGACCCCACCCGAGGGAAGTAGGGTTGTGAGCAAGGCGACACCAAGGATTCAAAAAAAACTTTCCGGAAGGGGTTGTATCCGCCGCCGAGGTTTGCGAACCTCTTCATGGCGATCGGGACGGCCGAAGCATCGGCACCTTGAGAGCCCGAACCCCCCTTCTCCGCCCAGCGGGATTGCAGACCTCCTCAGGTCGCCGTCAGAAGACCATCCGAGCAACCGGTCGTCTTTTGTCGGGGGATTCGTGAAAGCGTTCACATTCACAAGCAATGTAACTGCAACGTGCAGGAGATGGAGCAGACATGGACTGGCGTCACAGCGCCGTTTGCCGCGAGGAAGACCCCGAGCTGTTCTTCCCCATCGGCAACACCGGTCCTGCGCTGCTGCAGATCGAGGAAGCCAAGGCCGTCTGCCGCCGCTGCCCCGTCATGGAGCAGTGCCTGCAGTGGGCTCTGGAGTCCGGCCAGGACTCCGGTGTCTGGGGCGGCATGAGCGAGGACGAGCGCCGTGCGATGAAGCGCCGCGCCGCTCGCAACCGGGCGCGCAAGGCAACTGCCTGAGCGTCGCCCGATGACCCGCTGACGGTCGCCCCACGCTCTCGCGGCCGACGTCCCCAGGTGGACGGCGCCGCAGGGAGAGCCCCCCACAGCTGCCCCGAGTCGCAGCACGCGTAGCACCCAGGGTGCGCATCGCGAACAAGCGTTGAGCCCCGATCCCGTGGCAACTGCCATGCCGGGTCGGGGCTTTCGCTTGTCCACACCTCCGACCACACCTGTGCGCACGCCTTCGCGGGGCCTTCGCAGAGCCCTCGCCCGGTGTCCACGCGGTCAGCGCTTGTGCTGTTCCAGCGGGATGTCGAGCACCACCCGGGTGCCGCTGGCTCCTTCGCCCACCGGCACCATGTCGAAGCGGCCGCCCAACTCCCCCTCCACCAGCGTCCGGACGATCTGCAGCCCGAGGTTGCCGCCGCTGCGCGGGTCGAAGCCGGCCGGCAGGCCGCGCCCGTCGTCCTGCACGGTGACCAGCAACCGACCGCGCCCGCGCCTGATCTCGCCGCGGGTGGCGCCGACCTCGATGGTGCCCTGCTGGTCCGGGCCGAAGGCGTGCTCCAACGCGTTCTGCAACACCTCGGTCAGCACCATGGACAGCGGCGTCGCGGTCTCGGCGTCGAGTATCCCGAACTTCCCGGCGCGGCGGGCCGACACCCGCCCGTCCGGGGAGAGTTCGGCGACCATGGAGATCACCCGGTCGGCGATCTCGTCGAACTCCACCCGCTCGTCCAGGTTCTGGGAGAGCGTCTCGTGGACGATGGCGATCGAGCCGACCCGGCGGACCGCCTCGTCCAGCGCGGCCTGGGCGCTGCTGTCGCCGGTGGCGCCGATCCTTCGGGACTGGAGCCGCAACAGGGCGGCCACGGTCTGCAGGTTGTTCTTCACCCGGTGGTGGATCTCCCGGATGGTGGCGTCCTTGGTGATCAACTCCCGCTCGCGGCGCCGCAGCTCGGTCACGTCGCGGAGCAGGATCAGTGAACCGATGCGCTCCCCCTTGGGTTTGAGCGGGATGGCGCGCAGCTGGATCACGCAGTCGTTGCCCTCGATCTCGGCCTCCCGTGGGGCCCAGCCGCTGGCGAGCTTGACCAGCGACTCGTCCACCGCGCCCCGGGTGGGCGCGAGCTCGGCGGTGGTCGGGCCGAGCGGCAGCCCGACGAGGTCGGCGGCCAGGCCGAGCCGGTGGTAGGCGGAGAGCGCGTTGGGGCTCGCGTAGAGGACGACGCCCTCCGCGTCGAGCCGGATGAAGCCGTCGCCGACCCGGGGGGCCCGGTCCATGCCGACCTGCTGCCCGGGGAAGGGGAAGCTGCCGGCGGCGATCATCTGGGCGAGGTCGGACGCGCTCTGCAGGTAGGTGAGTTCGAGGCGGCTCGGGGTGCGCACGGTCAGCAGGTTGGTGTTGCGCGCGATCACGCCGAGCACCCGGCCCTCCCGGCGCACCGGGATGGACTCCACGCGCACCGGCACCTCCTCGCGCCACTCGGGATCCCCCTCGCGCACGATCCGGCCCTCGTCGAGGGCCACGTCGAGCAGCGGGCGGCGGCCCCGGGGCACCAGGTGGCCGACCATGTCGTCCTGGTAGGAGGTGGGGCCGGTGTTCGGCCGCATCTGGGCGACCGAGACGTAGCGGGTGCCGTCCCGGGTGGGCAGCCACAGGACCAGGTCCGCGAAGGAGAGGTCCGAGAGCAGCTGCCACTCGGAGACCAGCAGGTGCAGCCACTCGAGGTCGCGTTCCCCGAGGTCGGTGTGCTGGCGGACGAGGTCGTTCATGGAGGGCACAGCGCGAGCTTACCGGGGGCGCACGCCGCGGTCGGGGCGGCGGCCGTCGGGGAGCGCGCGCCGGTGAATGCGCTCAAGAAACGATGACGTAGGGCGGGTGGAGGCAGGAAGTCCCTTCAGAGCATGGACACACGCGGCGGGCGCGGTTCAGAATGGGGGGACTCGACAATGAGGCTTCTGAGGCTTCTGCTCTCCCCGCACAGGAGGGCAGAGCGAGGCCCCTGGCGCTCTCTGCCCTGACGGCGTCAACGGGCCCGTATCGCTCCGGGCTGCGGTGCCGAGAGGGCTGAGGGTCCCTCGCCGGCGCCGCGGCCCGTGGGTGTCTCAGGCCCCGGGCGCTTCCGGCGCCTCCCGCGGCCCCGGCTCGGCCGGCCAGCACCGCATCGAGGCCTCGGCCACCGCGGCCAGCTCCTCCCGGCTCGCCCCGTCCCGCGACTGCTGGCTCATCCCCTGCATCACGGCGCCGGCGAACCTGGCGAGCGCCGCCGCGTCCGTGCTCGCGGGCAGCAGGCCGGCGTCGATGTCCCGGCGGATGCGCTCCTCGAAGGCGGCCACGTTGTGCCGGCGCATCACGCGCAGCCCCTCGGCCACCTCCTCGACCGACTCCGAGTAGGTCGTGAGGGCGGAGATCACCAGGCACCCGGCGGGCCGGTCGGGCTCCGTGTACTCGACGGCGGCCTCGCGCAGGGCGCGGCCGATCGCGGCCCTGGCCGTGGGCTCCTCGACCATGGCGCGCCCGACGAAGCCCCCGTACTGCCGGACGTAGCGCTCGGTCGCCTCCTCGAAGAGCGTCTTCTTGTCGCCGAAGGCCGCGTAGAGGCTGGGCGCGCCGATGCCCATCGCCCGGGTCAGGTCGGCCACCGAGGTGCCCTCGTAGCCGTGCTCCCAGAAGGCCCGCAGGGCCTTCTCCAGGGCCGTCTCCCGGTCGAAGGACCGTGGCCTGCCGCGCTGTCTCCCACTCACGGGTGAATTCTATAGCGATCGCTCGGAAATCTCTGCTACGGTCATTTCTCTAGTGATCGCTAGATAAATCGTCTGGACGGAACGGCGGCGCGGCAGCGCCACGCGGAAGGAGTGCGAGATGGAAGCCCTCAAGGCCCGCAAGGCCCTCGACGGGAAGACGGCGTTGGTCACGGGCGGCAGCCGGGGCATCGGGCGGGTGATCGCCGAGCGGCTGGGTCGGGAGGGCGCCCGGGTCGCGGTCCACTTCGGTTCGGACGAGGCGGCCGCCAAGGAGACGGTGGCGGCCGTCGAGGCCGCCGGCGGCAGCGCCTTCGCCATCCGGGCCCTGCTGGGCGAGCCCGGCGACGCCGAGGCACTGTGGGCGGCGTTCGACGCCCACGCGGACGGCGTCGACATCCTGGTCAACAACGCGGG
>NZ_SMKI01000569.1 GCF_004348415.1 Streptomyces hainanensis | reverse complement strand
CGTGCATGAGCGTCTGTTGGGCTCGGAGAGGTGTATAAGAGAAAGGAGGAAGGGGAGGGGGGCGTGGCGGGGGCCGTCACAGCTGCCCCCAGCGCCGGATCAGCGGGGCCACCCGCTGGACGCCGGCGCGGTAGGCGCCACGCGCCGTGCTGCGCAGCAGGCGCTTGGAGGCGCCGCGCATGCCGGTGGTGGGGTCGGGCCCGCCCTGGAAGCCGACCAGCGGCTCGCCCTTGACGTCCAGGCCGTGCCGGGCGAGCACGCCGGGCAGGTAGCCGGGGGCGGTGCGCACCGTGTAGTAGGGGTCGAGCGGCGGCAGGCCCTCGTCGACGTCGGCCTGTTCGAGGAGCGTGGCCAGCCGCTGGTGGGCGGGGCCGAACGCCTCCTCGGGGGCGCGGCCGAGGCCCTGGTCGGCCAGCCAGCCCGGGTCGGGGGTGGGGACCAGGCCGCCGTCGAGCTCGTCCCAGGAGGCGTAGCACCCCGAGCCGAGGAAGTAGTGGTTGCCGTGCTGCTCGCGGATGCCGAGGTCGGTGAGCACGGCGGTGGGGATGCCGCGGTGCAGCGACTCGAGCGCGGCGGTGGAGCTGACGGTGACGAGCAGGTCGGTGCCGTCCAGGACCTCGCCCATGTTGCCGTAGGCGAGCTGGAAGTTGGCCGGGGTGCCGCCCTTGATGCGCTCGACGAGCCGCTGGTACGGCAGTTCCTCGATGTGCGTGGTGTGCTCGCCCGGCTTGCTGCGGAGTTTGAGGACGACCTCGCGCTCCGGGTGCCGGCGGGCGTGCTCGACGGCGCGCTCCAACAGGTAGGCGCGGTCCTTGCGGGTGCCGGGCACCGAGGGCTGGACGGCGAAGACGAGCCGGTAGGGGCGGTCGCCGCGCTCGACCGCGCCGGCGTCGTACGGCTGACCGGCGAGGAACGGCAGCGCGCACTCGGTGACGGCCGAGGTGTCGGCCCGGACGCCGCGGAACTGCTCGCGGAACCTGGCCGCGTCGAAGGCGCTGTTGGCGAGGACGATGTCGGCGCCGTGCCGCAGCAGCAGGCCGTCGGTCAGCTTCTCGTAGACGACGCCCACATAGCCGCTGACGACGACGGTGCGGCGGGGCGCCCCGTGCCAGGCGCGGGCCAGGCCGTGCAGCATGGCCTGGACGGTGCCGCCGACGCAGGCCAGGATCAACGCGTCGTAGGGGGCGTCATCGGCGGCGTTGTCACGGGATTTCGCGGCGCTTTCCGCGTTGTTCTCCTGGAGGTCGCCGATGCGCCGTAGGAAGTTGATCGCGGTGATCTCTTCCGGCTCCTCGACACCGGTGTCCGTCTCGGCCAACTGCCGTGCGGTGGGGGTCGCTCGACCCCGCAGGAGATAACCGTGGACGGAGGACTCGGGGGCTATCCGGCGCGCGGTGAGCGCGCCCCATTTCCACCGCGTGTCAGAATCCGCCAGCACGGCCAAACGCAGCGGGCCGCGGGATGAATCGGGCACGTAAGGAACCATAGGCACCGAACGATAGGCGGTGTAGGGCGAGGGTCGGGCCAACTCAGTCACAACAACCAGTTAACAGCACGACACGACTCAGCCAACTCCCGTGGCCGATTCCCCCGACCCGCGAACAATTGGCGTGACTTAACGTATGGGACGACCATCGGTCGCCTTCCGTTCACCTTTCGTGGCCGGAACACGACACCCGACGTGACGGGCGCCACGTCGTCGGTTCTGAACGGCCGGGGAACGCATTCGGAGAACACGGGTCCGGGGAACGGTTGCGTTCGGATCCGGACGTCTCAGGGGCGCGGGGACGGCCGCGCGGCGGGGCCGGGTCGCCGCCGGGCCGACGAAGGGTGCGCGGGCGGGGCTAGGGGGAAAGCCGCCCCGCCCGCGCCTGGGCTTCCCTGAGGTACGGGGGGGACCTCGGGTTGCCCTGTCGGTCGATGACCAGTCGACCTGTTCCTTACTGCGCCGTAGCCCTCGATTCCGTTACACCCGCCTCGACGCGGGCCTCGATCCGCGCCTCGACCCGCGCCTCGTTCAGGCCCTCGACGCACACCTCGCGGACGTGGTCGGGGCAGTTGGCCGGGTCGACGCAACGTAAGCGCTGCGCGAGTCGGCGCAGGCCACGGTGGTTGGCGGTGCGGACGGCGCCCGGCCGGCTGCCCATCAGCGAGGCGGCGCGCTTGGCGTCGAGACCGAACATGGTGCGCAGCACCACGGCCTCGGCCTGCTCCTGCGGGAGTTCGGCGACCAGGGCCAGGGCCCGGGTGGTGGCGAGCGCGTTCATCGCCTCCTCGGCGGTGTCGGCCGAGGAGGGCAGGTCCGCGAGCACGTCCTCGTCGGCCCGGTACTCCTGGGGCCGGCGGCCCCTGGCCCTGAGGTGGTCGAGCGCCCGGTTGCGGGCGATCCTCGCCGTCCAGCCCCGGAAGCGGTCCGCGTCGCCGCTGAACCGCTGGAGGTCGCGCGATATGTGCAGCCACGCCTCAGCGGTGACATCCTCCGCGTCGGGCTCGGCCACGATGGTCCGCACGTAGCCGAGCAGCCGTGGGTGGACCGCTCTGAAGACCGCCCGGAAGGCGGTCTCGTCCCCCTCCTGGGCCGCGTGAACCGCCGCGGTCAATTCGACGTCTGCCCCCTGCACTCCCGGCCCCCCTTGGCGGCTCACGCCGCTTGTCTTTCAAGGTTGGTAACTGTGTGTCTCCAGTGCCTGAACGCTACGCGGTCTCGCCGCGCTAAGTCCATGGCGCATCCGGACGTATCCGCTCGGTAACAGATTCCCGGTGTTCGACGCTGTACGAGATACGGACCCGGGCCCGGTCAGGCCCGAGGCCGGCGACAGCCGGGGTCTCTCCTGTGGGGGGTGGCGACCCCGGCTGTTCGCATGGGCCCTGCCGGCCCGGCTCTGCCGAATCGGACCTCCCCCTCACACCCCGACCCGGTCGGCCAGGGCTGTGAACTCGGCCCAGCTGAGCGACGGCCGGTCCGGGTTCCACAGCTTCTGGGACACCGCGGCGAGCGGCAGGCGGATGCCGGCCGCCACCTGCTCCGGTGTCTGGGCGTCCGCCAGGTCGCACCAGACCGCGAACCGGCCGCCCGGGATGTGGTCCGCGCCTCTGAACCGGTCGGGCACGGCGTCGGAACCGCGCAGCACGTCTGGTGTCCACTCGTCATAGATACGCTCACCGGTCGGATAGGTGAAGCCGTTGGGCTCACCGAGTACGTAGTAGAGGTACTCCGAGTTGAGGTTCAGCAGCTGCCAGCCGCCGTCCAGGTACTCGACGGGCTCGCGGGCGCCGATCTCGCGGCCGGTCCAGTAGGTGACCTGTCGCTCCTTGTCCGGCTGGACGACGCCGCCGGCGAACATGCCGTCGTTCCACACCTGCGGCTCCTTGTCGGCGCCGCGGGCCGTGTCCGCGCGGTCGTTGAGCCAGCCGGTGGCCAGGTCCTGGACGCGGGCGTCCGAGCCGTAGCGGTCGCGGGCGGCGGCCGCCAGGTCCGGGTAGCTGGCCTCGGGGTCCGAGGTCATCAGGGCCGCGTACTCGTCGCCGCCCAGGTGCAGGTAGCGGCCGGGGAAGAGGTCGGCGTACTCGGTGATCAGGTCGTCGAGGAGGGCGGCCGCGTCCGGGTTGGCGATGTCGATGGCGCCGGCCGTGGCGCTGCCGTCGGCCCGCCTGAGCTGGAGGTCGGGGTGGGCGTCGAGCACCGCCCCGAGGTGTCCGGGCGAGTCGATCTCCGGGATCACGGTGATGTGCAGCGAATCGGCCAGGTCGAGGATCGAGCGGACCTCGTCCTTGGTGAGGTGGTCCTCCGAGACGACCTCGGGGTGGGTCTCGCTCTCGATCCGGAAGCCCTGGTCGTCGCTGAAGTGCAGCTGGAGCTGGTTGAGCTTGAGGTCGGCCATCTCGCGCAGCCGGTCCTCGATCCAGGAGGCGCTGAACGGCTTGCGCGCGGTGTCGAGGGAGAGGCCGCGCTGCGGGCGGTCCGGCCGGTCGCGGATCTCGCCCTCGGGGAGGCCGCCGGCGCCGCTCACCGCCTGTACGACCGTTCGGGTGCCGTAGAAGACGCCGGCGTCGTGGCTGCCGGTGATGGTGACGCGCTGGTCGCCGGTCACCAGGTGGTAGCCCTCGGCGCCGGTGTCGGCGCCGTCGTCGAGCCTCAGCTCTATGTCGCCGTCCCGGGCGCCGTCGTCGGCGCGGCCGACGCCGAGGTCGTCGGCGAGCCGGTCGGCGGTGCCCGCGAGCGGGCCGCCGGAGTCCGCTATCACGCGGGTCGAGTCGGCCGGTGCCCAGCCGTCGCCCCGGGCGGCGTCGAAGGAGCGGACGGCCGGGATGATCTCCGGCGCTCCGGTCGGCCCGGCGGGGAGTGGGGTGAGGGGG
>NZ_SMKI01000568.1 GCF_004348415.1 Streptomyces hainanensis | reverse complement strand
GTGGGGGGGAACCCACTGGCCGCCGTCAGGACGTGGCGGCCGCCTCGAAGAGTTGGCGCATGGCGTGGCGGAGGTCGGCCACGTCGGATACCGGTGCCGGGAAGTCGAAGCGCGCGTCGAAGCACGCCGTGCCCGTGCTGAAGCGGATGCGGAGGCCGTGGCGGTCGAGGGCGAGCGGGGTGACGCCCTGCCGGGCGTCGCACGCCGCGCCGCGGTCGCCCAGGAGGGCGCACAGGGACCGCAGTTGTTCGCCGTGGGCCGCGGCCAGGTGTTGCAGCAGCTCGGCCTCGTGGGGCGCGAGCGGGTCGGCGGTGGCCGCGGTGAACTCGTCGGGTTCGACGTGGGCGGCGCCCCACAGGTCGTCGGTGTACGCCTCGCCGATCTCCAGGCACAGGAGCGTCCACGCCGGCCCGGGGACCGGGCCGGCCGGGTGGCGTTCGGCCAGCAGCCGGACGGAGGCGCACCGTTCGGACTCCGGGACGGCGGTGAGCCAGCCGGCCACCCAGCCGCGGCCGCGGATCCGGTGGGGGACGGAGACGGGCGCCACGTCCGTGATCTCCATCACTGCCGTCACGTCGTCGTCCAGGGCAAATGGCGTCGCCCTGGCGGCCGGTGAGTCGGCGGGGACCAGGAGCAGCACGTCCCCGGCAGGCGAGACGGCGCGCGATTCGGGCACACTGTGTCCCAGCTCGGCGCCCGGAATGGTCAGTGCCGCCGAGGCGTTCGACTCGACGAGAGTACGCACCCGCTCGGCGGCCGTGGGCTGGCGAGCACCGTGACCGGGACGCGGCTGGCCCTCTCCTCGGCTTCGGTGTCCGGAGTCGGAACGAGGGCTCCCAGGTCGAATCATGCGCACTCCTCAGATAAGGTAAGCCTCACCTAACTTACACGGAGGTCCGTTCAACGTGAACCAGTCGCGTCCCAAGGTCAAGAAGTCGCGCGCCCTCGGTATCGCGCTCACGCCGAAGGCCGTCAAGTACTTCGAGAAGCGCCCCTACCCGCCGGGCGAACACGGGCGCGGCCGCAAGCAGAACAGCGACTACAAGGTCCGTCTGCTGGAGAAGCAGCGGCTGCGCGCGCAGTACGACATCAGTGAGCGGCAGATGGTCCGCGCCTACGACCGCGCCCGCAAGGTCACCGGGAAGACCGGCGAGGCGCTGATCATCGAGCTGGAGCGCCGGCTCGACGCGCTGGTGCTGCGGTCCGGTCTGGCCCGCACCATCTACCAGGCCCGCCAGATGGTGGTGCACGGTCACATCGCCGTCAACGGCCGCAAGGTCGACAAGCCGTCGTTCCGGGTGAACCCCGAGGACGTCGTGGAGGTCCGCGAGCGCAGCCGCGCCAAGCACCCCTTCCTGGTCGCCAGGGAGGGTGGCTACGCAGGCGAGGGCGAGACGCCGCGCTACCTCCAGGTCAACCTGGAGGCGCTGGCCTTCCGCCTCGACCGCGACCCGAACCGCAGCGAGATCCCGGTCATCTGCGACGAACAGCTGGTCGTCGAGTACTACGCCCGCTGACCCCCGCCGCCCGCCGGCTCCCCGCCGTCGGATCGGGGAGCGGCGGGCAGCGGCAGCCGCGCCGGGTGCTCGGCCACCGACGCCCGGCCGGGACCGCCGGGGACGGCGGCCGGCGGCCCGCCGGCCGCTCCCCGGCCGCCGAGCGCCCGGGAGACCGCCGCCGCCGCGTCGAGCAGGCCGCCCTCGCGGAGGCACTGCTGGTAGCGGGCCGCGCTCAGCCGCTCCCGCACCTGCCGCTCGCAGATGGTGTGCGCCGAGTTGAAGTACTCCGAGCCGAACAACGGCATGCCCACCGACCGCCAGAGGCGCGCCGCCGCGCCCTGGAGCACCGCGGCCTCCACCGGGTCGCCCTCGGTGGCCGTGATCCCCGCGAGCAGCTCGATGGCCAGCACCGTGTTGACCATGTCCTGGAACGTGTACGAGATGCGCAGCGACTGCTCGACCAGCTCCCTGGCCGTGATCGTGTCTGCGTGGTGCCAGGCCGCGTAGCCCAGGCCGTAGAGCGCGTACGCCCTGGCCCACCGCTCGCCGTGGTCCTCGCACGCCTGCCGCACGTCCTCGTAGATCGCCAGCGCCCCGGCCAGGTCGCCCTGGAACGCCACCACCATCGCCAGCTCGCAACGCCCCATCAGCACGTTGCTGTTGAGCTCGCCGATCTCCTCGTAGCGCCCCAGCGCCTCGCGCAGCAGCTTCTCGGCCCGCTGCATCTCGTCGCCCACCATCGCCAGGCAGCCCGTGAGGTGCGTGCTGTAGGCGGCGGCCCGCGCGTTGCCGGTGCGCTCGGCGCCCTCCCGGCACTCGTGCAGCACGGTGAGCGCGGCCACCGTGTCCCCCTGCAACACCGCCACGTAGCCGGCCACCCACAGGGCCTTGAGCCGGGTCTCCTCGTGGTCCGTCTCGGTCTCCAGCGCCCGGTGCAGCCAGTGCCGGCCCTCGGCCAGCCGGCCGCAGCCCACCCAGCAGAACCACAGCGTGGCCGCCAGGTACAGCCCGAACCTGCCGTCCTCCTCGTCGTCGAGCGTGAACTCCAACGCCGCCCGCAGGTTGGGTAGTTCGTCCTCGACACGGGCCGCGACCTCCGCCTGCCGGGGGCTGAACCACTCGAGCTCGCACCATGTCGCGAGCCCGGTGCACCAGTCCCGGTGCCGGCGCCGCAGCCGGCGCGCGTCCCCGCTGGCCGCCAGCCAGTCCTCGCCGTAGGCGCGCAGCGTGCCGAGCATCCGGTACCGCACCCCGGAGGGCGCGTCCTCCCGGCTCACCACGGACTGCGCGACCAGCTCGGTCAGCACGTCGAGGACGTCCTCCGCCGGCAGGTCCTGTCCCGAGCAGACGTACTCGGCGGCCTCCAGGTCGAAGTGGCCGGCGAAGACCGAGAGCCGGGCCCACAGCAGCCGCTCGGGGCCGCTGCACAGCTCGTGGCTCCAGCCGACGGCCGTGCGCAGCGTCTGGTGGTGCGGCGGCGCGCCGCGCACCCCGCCGACCAGCAGCCGGAACCGGTCGTCGAACCGTTGCAGGATCTGTTCGAGCGAGAGGGTCCGCAGCCGGCCGGCGGCGAGCTCCAGCGCCAGCGGGATGCCGTCGAGCCGGTGGCAGAGCTCGGCGACCAGCCGCTGGTTGGCCCTGGTCACCTGGAAGGCGGGGAGCACCGCGGCGGCCCGCTCGGCGAACAGCTCGGCCGCCTCGCCGAGCGGCACCGGTTCGTCGTCCGCCGGGTCGTCCGGTGGAGCGGGGGCGCCCAGCGGGGCCAGCGGGAGGAGCCGCTCGCCCGCCACCGCGAGCGGCCGGCGGGCCGCCGTGAGCACCCGCAGCCGGGGGGCCCGACGCAGCAGCTCGTGCACCAGCGCGGCGGCCGGCTCCACCAGGTGGTCGTGGCCGTCCAGCACCAACAGCAGCCGCTGGTCGGCCAGATGTTCGGCGAGGACGGCGAGCGGCGACCGCCCCGAGTGGTCCGTGATCCCGAGGGCCTCGACGACGGCGTGTTCCATGAGCTCGGGGTCGCGCACCGTGCCCAGCTCCACCAGCCACACGCCGTGCGGGAAGCGCTCGCCGGCCTCGCGCGCGGCCCGCAGCGCGAGGCGGGACTTGCCGACGCCGCCCACGCCCGTCACGGTCACCAGGCGATGCCTGGCCAACTGTCTCTTGATCGTGCCGACTTCGGCGCCTCGGCCGACGAAGGCCGTGAGTTCGGCCGGGAGGTTGCCCCCCGCGCGGCTGGTCATTGGGGTCTCCCGAGCCGCAGGCTCGGGGCCCTGAAAGCCTGACATAACCACGCAGCGTACTGGTGGATATGCAGACCGTACAATCGCGCGTACCCGCCCTTGGCAGCGGCGAGGGAATGCGGTAGGAGGCCGGGCGCCCGGCGCGATAGGGTCGTTTCTCGCCGCCACACGCGGAACGGGGCCTCCGTCCCCAGGTGGGCGGCGTCCGACGTGGCGCGCGTCGCACGCCCGATGGGCTCGCGGCGTCGGCGTGTCGGATTCGTGCAGGGAACCCGTCCGAGGGAAGCGGTGCGTTCGTGTCCGGTGGTGAGGTGGCCGGCCTCCTGGTGGCCGTCTTCTGGGCGATCCTCGTCTCGTTCCTGGCCGTGGCGCTGTTCCGCCTCGCCCAGGCCCTGCGGGCGGCGACGGCGCTGGTCACGGCCGTGACCGAGCGGGCCGTGCCGCTGCTCGGCGAGGCGTCCGTGACCGTCCGCTCGGCGCAGACCCAGCTCGACCGGGTGGAGACCATCGCCACCGACGTCCAGGAGGTCGCCGCCAACGCCTCGGCGCTCTCCTCGACCGTGGCCACCACCTTCGGCGGCCCGCTGGTCAAGGTCGCGGCCTTCGGCTACGGGGTGCGCCAGGCGCTCTCCACGCGCCGCGCCGCGCCGCCCCCCGCCCCCCAGGGC
>NZ_SMKI01000567.1 GCF_004348415.1 Streptomyces hainanensis | reverse complement strand
CGCCTCCCCACCGTCCCCGAGGTCGTCACCCGCCTCATCGGCCCCATCGACGAGGAGTCGCTCGCCGACCCGACCCTCCGGGTCGGCTCCGCCGGCGACGGGTCGGGGCCGGAGCCCCCGACCGGTGCGGCCGGCCCGCCGGCTCCGCCGGCTGAGGCGGGTCCGCCTGTGGCGGCCGCCGACCCGGCTGGCGCCGGGGCCAGCGCGCCCGCGGCGCCGGCCACGTCGGCCGGCGAGGCCGGCCCGCCGGCTGAGGCGGGTACGTCTGTGGCTGACACCTTGGCTGGCGGCGAAGCCCGCCCGGCTGGCGCCGGGGTGGGACCGACCGGTGGTCCGGAGTCCACGGTGCAGCCGTCGGCCGTGCCGCGGCGTGTGGACGCCGGCGCCGAGGCCGGCTCGGCTGCCGTCGGGCTCGGTGGTCCGGAGGCGCCGGCCGGCCTGCCGGCTTCGCCGGCTGAGGCGGGTACCCCTGGGACGGACACCGGCCCGGCGGGCGCACAGGCGGCGGCGCAGCCGCCCCGGCGGCCGGACGCCTCGCCGGCGGCCCCCGCGGCGGGATCGGCCGGCCGCCCGACCACGGCGACGCCGCCGTCAGGCCGGTCGGAGGCCACGCCCGTGGCGACGGGCACGTCGGCCGGCGAGGCCGGCCATGACACACCCACCGGCCGCGAAGCCGTCGGGCCGGCGCCGCAGGCCACCGTGCCGGCGGCTGTCGCGCCCGGCCGGCCGGAGGCTGCGGCCGCCCGCAACGCGGCCGCCCGCAACGGGGCCGCCGACGCGGCCCCGTCGGCGGCACCGCTGCTCGCCGTCAGGGATCTGACCGTCTCGTACCCCGGCCGGTTGGGCCGCCGGCAGGTGGCCGTGCGGGGGGTGTCGTTCGAGATCGCCGCCGGGGAGACGTTCGGGCTGGTGGGCGAGTCGGGGTCCGGGAAGAGCACCATCTCGCGGGTGCTGCTCGGGTTGCGGCGCGCGGACTCCGGGTCCGTGCTGCTGGACGGCGAGGACGTCACCCACGCCTCCCGCCGCGCGCGGCGCCGGCTCGCGCCGCAGGTGCAGATGGTGTTCCAGGACCCGTACGGGTCCCTCAACCCCGATCGCCGGATCGGCGACACCGTCGGCGCCGGGCTGTTGTTCCACACCGAGCTGACCCGCGCCCAACGGCGCGCCCGCGTCGCCGAGTTGCTGGCCGAGGTCGGGCTCGACCCGGCGCTGGCCGCGGCCTACCCCGAGGAGCTCTCCGGCGGGATGCGGCAACGCGTCGGCATCGCCCGTGCCCTGGCGCTCGAACCGCGGCTGCTGGTGGCCGACGAGCCCGTCTCGGCGCTCGACGTGTCCGTGCAGGCCCAGGTGCTCAACCTGCTCACCGAACTCCAGCGGAGCCGCGGCCTCGCCATGCTGTTCATCTCCCACGACCTCACCGTCGTCCGGCA
Organism: Streptomyces hainanensis; assembly: GCF_004348415.1. Lineage (GTDB taxonomy): Bacteria > Actinomycetota > Actinomycetes > Streptomycetales > Streptomycetaceae > Streptomyces > Streptomyces hainanensis. The sequence continues at coordinate 2,993 of NZ_SMKI01000567.1, read as the reverse complement.
CATGAGCAGCCGCATCGCCGTGCTCCGCGCCGGCGAGATCGTCGAGGCCGGCGACCGCGACCAGATCATGGAACGCCCGGAGAGCGACTACACCAGGGCCCTGCTCGCCGCCGGCCTCTCCGCCCGCCGCCCCGCGGCCGCCTGAGGAGGGAGGCACCGTGTACGACGTCATCGACCGGCTCGCCGGGGACCTTCCCGAGGTCGCCCGGCTGCGGGCGCCGCGCCCCCGTCTCGTGGAGCTCCAACAGCGCGCCCACGACGTGCTGTTCGGCGCCGAGGCGACGGCTCCACCCGAGCTGTGGGCCGCCGCCGGCGCCGTGGCCGCCGCCCACCGGCACCCGGCCGCGCTCGCGCACTACGCCGGCCGGCAGGAGGACGGGCCCCGTACGGCGGCGGCGGTAGCCCACGCCAGGCTGCTCACCCACCGCCCCGCCGCCGCCTCGGCGGCGGACATCGACGCGCTCCGCGCGGCCGGCTTCGGCGACGCCGAGATCGTCTCGCTCTCCCAGGGCGTCGCCTTCGTCAACCAGCAGCTGCAACTCGCCGCCGGGCTACGGCTGCTGGCCACCGGCGAGCCCGCCGCCGGCCCGCCGCCCACCGTCGAGGGCGGCCCGCGCTACACCACCGAGGTGCTGACCTGGCATCCCGCCGTCCGCCCCATCCCCGTCGAGGAGTTGACCGCCGAGCACCACCACGCGCTCGCCGGGAAGCGTCCGGACAGCCCCTACTTCCGCACCCTCGGCCACGACCTGGCGATCCTCGCCGAACGCACCGCCATCGACCTGGCGGCCTTCGCCTCCGAGGGCGGCCTGCCCCGCGCGGAGCGTGAACTCGCCGCCACCGCCGTCTCGTTGCACAACGGCTGCGTATACTGCGTCTCCGTGCACGCCAGGCTCGCCGCCCGGCACGGCCTCGACCGGGCCGCCGTCGCCCGGCTGCTCGCCCACGGCTCGGACGCCGTCGTCGGCCGCCGCGCCAGCCTCGTCGTCCGGTTGGCCGCCGGGCTCGCGCCGGTGCCGACCACCGCCACCGGAGCCGAGGTCGCCGACCTCCGCGACGCCGGCCTGACCGACCTGGAGCTGGTCGACCTGGTGCACTGCGCCGCCTTCTTCGCCTGGGCCAACCGGCTGATGCTCAGCCTCGGCAGCCACCACGAGCCGGCCGTGCCATGAGGGGACACCCGCACAGCTCGCACTACGGCGCCTTCCACGCGGCCCACCACCCGGCCGACGACCGGCTCACCGTGCGGCCCGACCCCGGCGACCCCGAGCCCTCCCCGCTGCTCGGCAACCTGCCGGGGTTCACCCGGGCCCGCGTCGACCGTCCGCACGTCAGGCGCGGCTGGCTCACCGACGGGCCGGGCCCGGACGAGCGCCGCGGGCGGGACGCCTTCGTGCCCGTCGAGTGGGACGAGATCATCCCGCTGCTGGCCGGCGAGCTCGACCGGGTACGCACCGCCCACGGCAACTCCGCCGTCTTCGGCGGCTCCTACGGCTGGGGCAGCGCCGGCCGCTTCCACCACGCCCAGAGCCAGGTGCACCGGTTCCTCAACCACCTCGGCGGCTACACCCGTTCGGTCAACACCTACAGCCTGGGCGCCTCCCGCAACCTGCTGTGCCACGTCGTCGGCGACGACCGGTCGATCGTCGAGCCCACCACCTACCTCGTGTTGGCCGAGCACACCGATCTGTTCGTCTGCTTCGGCGGCATGCCCGCAAAGAACTCCCAGGTCAACTCGGGCGGCGTCAGCCGCCACTCCGCCGCCGGGCAGCTCCGCGCCGCCCGCGACCGCGGCGCCCGTTTCGTGCTGGTCAGCCCGCTCCGCGACGACCTGGCCGACGAACTCGACGCCGAGTGGATCGCCCCGCTGCCCGGCACCGACACCGCCCTGCTGCTGGCCCTCGCGTACGTCCTGCTGGTCGAACGCCGCTACGACGCCGCGTTCTGCGCGACCCACGTCACCGGCTTCGACGTGTTCCGCGACTACGTCCTGGGCGCCGCGGACGGCGTGCCCAAGACCCCCGCCTGGGCCGCCGCGGTCTGCGGCGTCCCCGCCGACCGCATCGCCCCGCTGGCCCGCGAGATGGCGGCCCACCGCACCCTGGTCTCGCTGAGCTGGTCGCTGCAGCGCGCCCACCGCGGCGAGCAGCCGGTCTGGGCCGGCATCGCGCTGGCCGCCCTGCTCGGCCAGATCGGCCTGCCGGGCGGCGGCTTCGGCCACGGCTACGGCGCCACCGCGGGCACCGGGGCCGGACTGCTGCCCTACGGGCTGCCCACCCTCCCGCAGGGCACCAACCCCGTCCCCGACTTCATCCCGGTGGCCCGCATCGCGGACCTGCTGCTCCACCCCGGCGAGAGCTACGCGTACGACGGCCGGCGGCTGACGTACCCCGACACCCGCCTCGTCTACTGGACGGGCGGCAACCCGTTCCACCACCACCAGGACCTCGCCCGGCTGCGCCGCGCCTTCACCCGCCCCGACACGGTCGTCGTGCACGAGCCGTTCTGGACCGCCACCGCCCGGCACGCCGACATCGTGCTGCCCGCCACCACCACCCTGGAGCGCGAGGACCTGGGCGCCGCCCGCCAGGACCCGGTGCTGGTCGCCATGCACCGGGTCGCCGCCCCGCGCGGCCAGGCACGCGACGACTACGCGATCTTCGCCGACCTCGCCCACGAGCTGGGCGTCGGCGCGGAGTTCACCGAGGGCAGGACCGCCCGGGAGTGGCTGGTCCACCTCTACGAGGGCTGGCGCGCCGACCTGCCACCCGAGCACACACCCCCCGAGGACTTCGACGCGTTCTGGCACGCCGGCCGCGTCACGCTGACCGGGCGGCGCCTTCGGCACACCCTCTACGAACGCTTCCGCGCCGACCCGAAGCGCCACCCGCTGGCCACCCCGTCCGGCCGGATCGAGCTGTACTCGGCGACCGTCGCCTCCTTCGGCTACGACGACTGCCCCGGCCAGCGGCGCCTCCTCGCTCGGCTTCAAC
>NZ_SMKI01000566.1 GCF_004348415.1 Streptomyces hainanensis | reverse complement strand
CTCCAGGAGAACGACGACACCGTGACCCTCCACCCCACCCGACGCATCCGCCGGCCGGCGGCGCTCGCCGCCTGCGCCGCGGCCCTGCTGTGGGCCGCCGCGGGACCGGCCCCGACCGCCGCCGCCCATCCGTTCGGCCCGCCCTCCACCGCCACCATCAGCACGGACGGGCCGCTGGCGACCCTCACCTGGCACGCCGCCGAGGACGACTGGGTGGCGCTCGGCGAGGCCGTCGGCGCCTTCGAGGACCCCGCGCTCGACGCGGTCTCGACCGAGCTGACCGGCGAGCAGAAGCTCCAACGCTCCCCCGAGCTGCGGGCCTACCTGCTCGACCGGATCCACGTCGCCCAGGGCGGCGCCCGGTGCGCCGGCGAGGTGGCCTCGCTCGACGACCTGCTCACCGACGGGGCCGTGTTGGAGTACCGGTGCCCCCGGGACATCGAGGAAGTGGACGTCACGGTGGGCGCGTTGAGCGACCTCAACGAGGCGTACCGGACGATGCTCACCGCCGAGTCGGGCGGCAGCCCCGGCCAGACCCTGCTCACCGCCACGGACACCACCCAGCGGGTGGCCTTCGCCCGGCACCCGGGTGGCGCCCTCGGCAACCCAGCGGCCCTCGGCGTCGCCGGCTGCGCGCTCGCCATCGTGGCCGGCGCCGTCGGCTACGCCGCGGTCGTCAGACGGAGACGGGTGGCGGCGGCATGAGCGACGTCAACGGTCTGGACGGCCGGCTGGTCGCGCTCTTCGACAGCGGCGCCGTCTTCTGGCTGGCGGCCGTCGTGGCGCTGGGCGTGGGCGCCGCCCACGCGGTGGCGCCCGGGCACGGCAAGAGCGTCACCGCCGCCTACCTGGTCGGCGTGCGCGGCCGCTACCGCGACGCGCTGCGGCTCGGCCTGATCGTGGCGACCATGCACACCGTGTCCGTGCTGCTGCTGGCCAGCGCCTGGGTGGGGGTGACCGGCTCGGGCGGCTTCGCCACCGAGACCGTCACCGCCTGGATGCAGGTCGCCGCCGGCCTCGTCGTCATCGCCGTCGGCGCGCACCTCGTCCACCGCCAACTGCGCGCCCGCCGCGACCGGCACGACCACGGGCACGGTCACGGTCACGGTCACCACGATCACGACCACGGGCATCACCACCACCACGACGAGGTGGCCTCCCCCTGGTCGCGCCGCGGCCTCACCGCCCTCGCCGTCTCCGGTGGTCTGCTCCCCTCCCCCTCGGCGTTCCTGGTGCTGGTGAGCGGCATGTTGACGGGCCGTTCGGTGAACGCCGTCCTCCTCGTGCTGATGTTCGGCGTCGGCATGGCCGTCACCCTGACCGGCGTCGGCGTCCTGACCGTCCGCGGTCGGGCCCTGCTCGCCGGCCGGATCCGCGGCGCCCGCCTCGCCGCGGCCGTCGCGAGCTGGACCCCGACCGTGGCCGGCGCGGCGGTGGCCGCCGGCGGCTGCCTCTACCTCGTCGCCGCGGTCACCACCCTCGCCGCGTAACGCGTAACGCGTAACGCGTAACGCGGGTCGCGGTTTCGATTCCGATCGATTCTGTTCGTCTACGCGCGAGGGTGGTCCCGGAACGACCGGGCCGCCCCTAGCGTGATCCGCGTCGCGTTGACGACCGGAATCGAGGCTTCGATGCTGATGCTCCGCGCTCTCAGACGTACGGCCCTGACGTTCCCCCTCCTCGTCGCCCTGCTGGCGTCCTGGCTGACCGCCCCGCAGCCCGCCACCGCCACGACCGCGACCGCCACGACCGCCACCGACACCGCCCCGATCGAGCGCGCGTTCACCATCGACGGCGACGCGATCAACCGGAACCCCGCCGACCTGTTCCGCGGCTTCGGCGCCGTCTCCTGCAACAACACCTCCCGGCTCCTCCTCGACTACAAGGAGGAACACCCGGACCGCTACTGGGAGTTGATGAACCACCTGTTCGACCCCGAGACCGGGATGGGACTCACCGAGGTCAAGGTCGAGCTCGGCTCCGACGCCAACACCTCGTCCGGCACCGAGCCCGCCTCGATGCGGGCGGCCGACGAGGAGGCCGACGTACGCGCCGGCGCCGGCTGGCACTTCGCCGCCGACGCCAAGTCGATCAACCCCGACATCGAGGTCAGCCTGCTGCGCTGGGCGGACCCCCGGTGGGTGGAGGACGCCGCCGAGGACGGCCTGGCGGCCGGCATCGAGGCCCGCTACACCTGGTACAAGCGGACCATCGACGCCGTCCACGACACCTTCGGCATCACCGTCGACTGGATCGGCATCGGCAAGAACGAGGACTACGACCGTGCCGACGTGCTGCCGTTCCTCGACTACCTGGAACGCCGCCTCGCCGAGGACTCGCGCCCCGAGCGCGAGCCGCGCTACGACTACGCCTCCACGATCCGGCTCGTCGGCGCCGACGAGATCAAGGGCCGCGGCTTCGCGAACGACCTGGTGCACCTGCTGACCGCGGACGAGGTCGCCGCGATCGAACCACTCGACGCGCCCGTCCCGATCGACGCCGACGACGCCGATCCCGCACATCCCGTCGACGCCGACGGCGTCTACACGAACGTCGCCCACGACATCACCCACGTCGGCTCGTACGACGGCGCCAAGGTCTACCGCGTCGTCCTCCCCGGCCGCGAGTACGACGGCTGGACCCGCTCCGACGGCACCGTCCACCCGCCGGCCGAGGGCGACTCGGCCACCTACCACTACACCGTCGGCGACCCGGACGAGCCGACCACCGGCACCGACGGCGCCCCGCTCGACCCGGCCGAGCTGCTGACCGCCGTCGACGCCGTCTCGATCCACTACACCTCGCAGGCCGACCGCGCGATCCGGATCCTCAACACCGTGTACGCGAAGGAGTTCTGGTACTCCGAGGGCATCGCCCCCACCTCCATGGCGCGCAACCGCGTCAACCTGGCGGGCGACGGCGGCCTCACCGGGCCGCAGGGCACGCTCGACATCGCCAACCGGGTCATCTTCGGCTACCACAACGCCGGCCGGAACGACGCGGGCGCCGGCCCGCTGCCGTCCGACTCCAGCCAGACCCGCCACCTCTTCCAGCCCGCGATCAGCGCCTTCTACCAGAACGGCACCTACAGCGCGAAGCAGCTGATCGGCGCCCACGACCCGTGGTCGGGCTGGTACGAACTCGACAGCGGCGTGCAGCTGGTGCGGCACTTCACGGCCTTCGCCGAGACCGACCCCGACCGCGCCTGGCAGTACGTCGACGGCGGCGCCTCGTACGGCACCGGCTGGTCGGCGGGCGACGGCATCGCGGACGGCGACGCCAGCTGGCTCACCCTGGCCGACCCGCGCCGGACCGACTTCTCCACCGTCCTCACCAACGACACCGCCGACCCGGTCTCCGTCACCGTGACCGTCCGCGACATGGGCCGGGCCCAGCAGCGGCCCCTCACCCGGTACGAGACCCGCGGCCCGGACGCCGGCGACACCTACGACGCCAACTGGTTCCAGAACACCGGACGCGTCCCCACCAGGTCCACCGGCGACGGCGGCCGCACCTTCACCGTCACCCTCCCACCCCACTCGATCTCCACCGTCACCACGCTCCGCGGCGTCCCCTCGTACCGGCCCGGCTCCTCCGAGCCCCACCCCCGCACGGTCCTCGACATCGGCCGCCCCGGCGGCGTCCTCTACCGCGACGACTTCGAGTACGCCGACTACCCAGGCGACTACGTGGCACGCCGCGGCGGCAGCCCGCGCTACGCCACCGACATGGGCGGCGCGTTCGAGGTCGAGACGACCGGCGACGGCCCGGGCGAGGGCAACCACCTCCAGCAGAACATCCCCTACTGGAACAAGCCGGGCCTGTGGCGGTACGGCGGCAACTCCTACCCGCACACCCTGATCGGCGACGACCACTGGACCAACTACTCCACGTCCCTGGACTTCTCCTTCGACCTGACCCCCTTCGACCCGGCACGGAGGGTCGACTCCGACCCCGACGCGTACTACGAGAACTACGTGGCGCTCGGCGGCCGCAACTCCCGCGGCAGCGGCGGCGACACCCACGACGGCATCACCTTCGCCGTCCAACCCGACGGCACCTGGGGCCTGTTGAAGCGCGGCAACGTCACCGCCTTCCCGACCGGCAACGCCCGCGGCACACTCCTCAGCGGCACCCTCCCCGACCTCGACCCGACGGCGCCCCACACCATCCGCCTCGACCTGCGCGGCGACCACTACACCGGCTACCTCGACGGCGAACAGGTCTTCTCCTACACCGACCCCGCCGCCGACACCGTCGCGGGGCGGGTCGTGATCTCCAGCGGCTTCTACCAGAACCGCTTCGACAACCTGGAGGTCCGCGCGATCCCCGGCGAGGAGAAGACCGGCTTCGACGCGGCGGGCGACTGGCTCGCGGACGGCCTCACCGACTTCCGGCTCGTCGCCTCGGTGACCGGGCTCGTGGTCACCGTGCCGGACGACGAGACGCCG
>NZ_SMKI01000565.1 GCF_004348415.1 Streptomyces hainanensis | reverse complement strand
CCGCCCCCCGCCGAGCCGCCGCCCTCCGCCACCCTCGGCGGCGAGCGGCGCGGCACCGCGGAACAGGTCGCCCTCGCCCTGTTCATCACGGTGCCGTTCCTGGCGCTGCTCGCCGCCGTCCCGCTGGCCTGGGGCTGGGGCGTGAGCTGGCTCGACCTGACGCTGATGGTGGTCTTCTACTACGTCGGCTGCCACGGCATCACGATCGGCTTCCACCGGTACTTCACGCACCGCGCGTTCAAGGCGAAGCGGCCGATGAAGATCGCGCTGGCCATCGCCGGCTCGCTGGCCTCCGAGGGCCCGGTGGTGCGCTGGGTGGCCGACCATCGCAAGCACCACAAGCACTCGGACGCCGAGGGCGACCCCCACTCCCCCTGGCGGTACGGCGAGACCGTGCCGGCCCTGGTCAAGGGCCTGTTCTGGGCCCACATGGGCTGGATGTTCGACCGCGAGCAGACGCCGCAGCACATCTACACGCCCGACCTGGTCAAGGACCCCGACCTGCGCCGGATCTCCCGGCAGTTCACGCTGTGGACCACGGTGACGCTGCTGCTGCCGCCGCTGCTCGGCGGGCTGATCTCGTGGTCCTGGGAGGGCGCGCTGAGCGCCTTCTTCTGGGCCTCGCTGGTGCGGGTCGCGCTGCTGCACCACGTCACCTGGTCGATCAACTCGATCTGCCACGCCACCGGCAAGCGGCCGTTCCGCTCCCGGGACCGCTCCGGCAACGTGTGGTGGCTGGCCGTGCTGTCCTGCGGAGAGTCCTGGCACAACCTGCACCACGCGGACCCGACCTGCGCCCGGCACGGCGTCGACCGCTGGCAGCTCGACTCCAGCGCCCGGCTGATCAGCTGGTTCGAGAAGGCCGGCTGGGTCTACGACGTCCGCTGGCCCAAGCAGTCGCGAATCGACGCCAAGCGGATCATCCCGGGCAGCAACGGCATGGATCCGGGAGAAAACCGTAAGGAAGCGGCCGCAACCAACACGGCATGATGGGTGGCGTGGCGACCGATAACAGCATCAAGGACGACGGCAAGGGCAGGAATCCGCGCACTACGCGGCGGGCCCGCCGGAGAATGACGGGCACCGAGCGCCGGGAACAGCTGCTGGACATCGGCCGCACGCTCTTCGCGGAGCGCGGCTTCGAAGGCACCTCGGTGGAGGAGATCGCGGCCAAGGCCGGGGTCTCCAAGCCGGTGGTGTACGAGCATTTCGGCGGCAAGGAAGGGCTCTACGCGGTCGTCGTCGACCGTGAGATGAGCCGGCTGCTCTCGATGGTGACCGGCGCGCTGACCGCCGGTCACCCGCGCGAGCTGCTGGAACAGGCGGCGTTCGCGCTCCTCGACTACATCGAGCAGTACACGGACGGCTTCCACATCCTGGTGCGGGACTCGCCGGTGGCCCAGTCCACCGGCACCTTCGCCTCACTGATCGGCGACATCGCCACCCAGGTCGAGGACATCCTGGGCGTCGAGTTCAAGGGCCGCGGCTTCGACGCCAAGCTGGCGCCGATGTACTCCCAGGCGCTGGTGGGCATGGTGGCGCTGACCGGCCAGTGGTGGCTCAACGTGCGCAAGCCGCAGAAGGCCGAGGTCGCGGCCCACCTGGTCAACCTCGCGTGGCACGGGCTCCAGGGCCTGGAACACGAACCGCAGCTGGTGGGCCGCCGCCGGGCGTAGGCCCGGTCCCGGCGGCCGGGCGGAGAAACCGGGCAAAGAAAAGCGACCCCCTCCCCAGGGGTGGTGTTGGGGAGGGGGCCGTCTCATTGCGGAGCACCGGTCAGAAGGCCGAAGAACCCGGGGTCCGCTGGTCCTCAGCTGTTGCCAGCACCGTTCCCGGAGAGAACCGGGATGTTGCTGAGGAAGTGCGACAGCGGGTCGTCGCCGTCGATCTGGACCGAGTTCTCGGTGCAGTTCTGGCTGTTCTTGCTGGTGAGCAGGTCCTGGACGCCGATCGGAATGGCGATGACCTGGACCACGTTCTGCAGGTCGAGGTTCGGAGGAACCGAGACGCAGATCTCGTTCAGCGAGCCGTTGACGAGCCCGATGTTGGGGCTCATGTAGCCGCCGGTGGTGATGTTGCCGGTCGCCCGCTTGTTGCCGTTGCCACTGATCGTGGTGGGGCCCTCGTCGTCACCGATGGCCATGGCCGGGGCGGCAGCCATGCCCGCCACACCGACGGCGGTGGCCGCGACGGCAGCCGTGGCAAGCGTCTTCTTCAGCACTTGGCTTGTCCTTCCGAGTTCTGGAGTGCCCTGTTCTTGGAGCGCACTGAACAACGCGTCGACCCGGAATCGGTTGCCGCCGTTCACCCGATTTGCCCAATCCGGCTGTTTGCTCAGCGCCCGGTTGACGCTTGGGCGATTGTCGGCCTGGGTGCCGCTCCCATGCCGTAGCCGAGGTAGAAGCCGGGATGCGGCGGCTGGTTGTAGGCGGTGTTCTGCCAGGCGAGGCCGGTGCGGTACATCCGGTCCTGGAGCAGGGTGGTGATCCGGTGCGAGGTCTGGATCGGGGTGGAGTAGATCCGCAGCGCGTTGTTGTCGCTGGTGCGCCAGATGACCTCCTCGCGCCAGTCGCCGAGGATGTCGCCGGAGAGCACCGGGGTGGCCTTGGTGCCGTTGTTGGAGGCGACGCCGGAGCCGGTGAGCAGCCGGGTGTCGCCGCCGGTGCCGTACTTGTCGATCCGGGTCTGGTCCAGCAGCTCACGGCTCAGGTCGCCGTCCCACCAGGCGAGGAAGTTGACGCTGGACGGCTCGCGGCCGATGTTTCCGCCGCCCAGGTCGCGCAGCGCGGTGTCGGACGCCGACCAGAACTGGCCGCCGACCCGCCCCTCCACGATGTTGCCGCCCACGCCGCGGCCGTTGTCCGAGCCCGACCCGGTCTGCCAGAGGATCTGGCCGTTGGCCGGGTTGATGCGGAGCGAGGACGGCTGGGAGGTGGACTCGGAGACCTTGAAGTACTCCAGACCCGCGCTGTTGGGGTCGAAGTCGCCGAGGTGCTGGGCGTCGCCGTGGCCGGTGCGGGTGGTCCACAGCGAGTTGCCGTTGTCGTCCACCGCCATCGCGCCGTAGACGATCTCGTCCCGACCGTCGCGGTCGACGTCGCCGATGGACAGGGAGTGGCTGCCCTGCCCGTCGTAGCCGCGCCCCGTGTTGGTCGAGCTGTTGGTGTCGAAGGTCCAGCGGCGGGTCAGCTGCCCGTTGCGCCAGTCCCAGGCGGCGATCACCGTACGGGTGTAGTAGCCCCGGGCCATGATGATCGAGGGCCGGTCGCCGTCCAGATAGGCGGTGCCGGCCAGGAACCGGTCGACGCGGTTGCCGTAGTTGTCACCCCACGACGAGACGGTGCCGCGGGCCGGCACGTAGTCCGTGGTGGCCAACGCGGCGCCGTTCCGGCCGGAGAACACCGTCAGGTACTCCGGGCCGGACAGGACGTAGCCGGAGGAGTTGCGGTAGTCGGCGCTGGAGCTGCCGATCACCTGGCCGGTGCCGGAGACGGAGCCGTCGGCCGTCTTCATGACCACCTCGGCGGAGCCGTCGCCGTCGTAGTCGAAGACCTGGAACTGGGTGTAGTGCGCGCCGGAGCGGATGTTGCGGCCCAGGTCGATGCGCCACAGCCGCTGCCCGGAGAGCGTGTAGCCGTCGACGATGGTGTTGCCGGTGTAACCCGACTGGGAGTTGTCCTTGGCGTTGGTGGGCTGCCACTTCAGGACGATCTCCAGCTCGCCGTCGCCGTTGAGGTCGCCGACGGACCCGTCGTTGGCCTCGTAGGTGTAGGCCACCCCGTCGGGGGTGGTGCCCCCGGCCGGACGCTGGATCGGCACGTCGTAGTAGCCCGAGCGGAACTGGATCGCGTGCGGCGAGAACGCCTGCTCCGTGCCGTTGACGACGGCCCGGACACGGTAGTCGGCGCTGTTGGGCGCACCGGAGTGGAAGTAGTTCGTCGCACCCGTGATGTTGGAGGCGACCAGGGTGTCACCCCGGTACAGGTTGAACGCGACGTTGTCCGGATCGGACGCCAGGAACCGCCAGCTGACCAGGTTGCCACTGCCGGTGTAGACACTGACCAGGCCGCGGTCCAGGCTCTCCAACTGGGCCAACGGCCGCACGTCGTCCTGGGCGGCGGCCTCGGCGTCGGCGGCGGTCGCGGTGGCGGCGGAGCCGCCGAGCCCGGTCGCGACGACGGCCGCGGTGGCCGCGACACAGAACCAGCCTCGCAGCCTGCTCATCCGGCTCCGGCGCCGTGTGGCGCGGCGTTGCGCAGCAGACACGGTTTCTCTCCTCGGGGGATCGGGGGTGGCGAAGATCGAGCACTGCGAAGTCGCCGCGCGGCGCGAAAAGGTTGCCGTGCCGGCCTTGCGGCCTACCGCCTCGCCGCGACCCCGGCCCCACGGGGCGCAGGCCGGCACGGGGGCACATCTCCCCCGGCCGGTCCCCCGGTCGGTCCCCTACGGCCTGGGGC
>NZ_SMKI01000564.1 GCF_004348415.1 Streptomyces hainanensis | reverse complement strand
CGACGGGGGTGGTGGCGGGTGACGGGTTTCGGGTGACGGGTTTCGGGTGACGGCACGGGCCGGGGCTTCGTGCCTCGCGCCAGGGCCGGCCCGCCGGGCCCCACCCGGTCAGCCGCGGCGTGCCGCGTGGAACCGCTCGGCGGCGGCGGTGAGTTCGACGATCGGCGGCGGGTAGTCCACGTCCGCCGCCGCCCGCCAGGGCCGGTGCGCGGACGGCCCGGCGAGCCCGGCCAACTCCGGCACCCAGCGCCGCACGTACTCCCCGCGCGGGTCGAACCTGCGGGCCTGCGTCAGCGGGTTGAGCACCCGGTTGGGCCGGGTGTCGGTCCCGGTGCCGGCCACCCACTGCCAGTTGAGCTGGTTGTTGGCCACGTCGCCGTCGACCAGCAGCGCGAGGAAGTGCCGGGCGCCGATCCGCCAGTCCTCGTACAGGGTCTTGGTGAGGAAGCTGGCGGCGATCAGCCGGGCCCGGTTGTGCATCCAGCCCTCCTCCCGCAGCTGCCGCATCGCCGCGTCGACCAGCGGATAGCCGGTGCGGCCGGCACGCCACGCCTCGACCGCGGCCTCGTCCCGGCGCCAACGGTCGCCGCGCGGGCGGTAGTCGTGCCAGGCCGCGTCGGGCCTGGCGGCCAGCACCTGGTGGTGGAAGTCCCGCCAGGCCAGCTGCCGGACGAAGGCCGCGGCGCCGGGGCCGGCGCGGCGCCCGGCGCGGTGCCGCAGCTCGGTCGCGGACAGGCAGCCGAAGTGCAGGTAGGGGGAGAGCCGGGAGGTGGCGTCGCCGGCCAGGTCGTCGTGGCGGTCGGCGTAACCGTCGAGGCCGCCGCGTTCCCAGCCGCGCAGCCGGCGCCTGGCGGGGTCCTCGCCGCCGGTGGGCAGCCGGGGCGAGCGCTCGCCGGTGGCGCCGAGGCGGGCCGCGTCCGGCAGCCGCTCGGAGCGGACCCGCGGCACCCGGAGCACGCGCGGCGCGGCCAGCACGGGGCGCGGCTCGGCGGCCAGCCAACGGCGCAGGTAGGGCGTGAAGACGGCGTAGTGGTCGCGCCCTGCCGGGGCCACGGCGCCCGCCGGCAGGGTGGTCAACGAGGTGTCGTGCACACGCAGTTCACGACGGTCGGCGGCGAGCGCGGCGCGCAACCCGCGCTCCCTGGTGGTCGCGTAGCCGCTCACCCCGGCCGCCAGGTGGACGGTGCCGGCCGCCGTCTCCGCCGCGACCCGGCAGGTCTCCGCCACCACGTCGCCGTGGCGCACCACGAGCCGGCCTCCCCTGGCGCGGAGCGCGCCGTCCAGGTCGGCGAGGCAGTCCGCCAGGAACGCGGCCCGGTTGGGCGAGACGAAGCCGGCCGCGCGGATCCCCGAGTCCACGACGAACAGCGGCACCACGCGCGGCGCGCCGTCCAACGCGGCCCGGAGCACCGGGTTGTCGTGGACCCGCAGGTCCGCGGTGAAGAGGGCCACCGAGACGTTCACATCCGCTCCCGCGCCGGCCGGAGGGAGGGCAGGGTCCGGCCTGCGCCGGATTCTCCCTCGGCCCGGGACGCGATGGTGCGCACCATGCCGCCGAACACCCATGCGTGGAAGGGGGAGATGGACCACCAGTAGGCGTGGCCGAGCAGGCCGTGCGGCAGGAACAAGGCGCGCTGGCGGTACCGGGTGCGGCCCTGTGGGTCCCGGTCCACCCGCAGTTCGAGCCAGGCGTCGCCGGGCAGCCGCAGCTCCGCCCGCAGCCGGAGCAGCCGGCCGCGCTCCAGCGCGTCGACCCGCCAGAAGTCCACCGGGTCGCCGCGGGCCAGGCGGGTGGGGTGCGGCCGGCCGCGCCGGCCGCCGGCCCCGCCGAAGAGCCGGTCGAGCCAGCCGCGCACCGTCCAGGCCAGCGGCGCCGAGTACCAGCCGGTGTCGCCGCCGATCGCCTCGATCACCCGCCAGAGCGCCTGCGGCGAGGCGTCCACGATCCGCTCGCGGGCGTCGACGTACCGGCTGGCGCCGGCCCAGCCCGGGTCGCTCGGCATCGCGTCCGCCGGGCGGGCGGCGTGCTCCGCCGGCCCCCGGGCCGGACCCACCGCGGCCAGCGCGGCGCCGATCGCCGCGTCGAGACCCACGGGCCCGCCGGCCGGCCGCGGCACGTACCGCTCGATGTCCCGCTCGTGGCAGACCACCTCGTGCCGCAGCGACTCGACGAGCGGCCTGGCCAGCGGCCCGGGCACCGGCGTGACCAGGCCGACCCAGAGGCTGGAGAGGCGCGGCGTCAGCACCGGCACCGGCACGATCAGCCGCCGGGCCAGGCCGGCCTGGCGCGCGTAACGGCGCATCATCTCCTCGTAGGTCACGACGTCGGGGCCGCCGATGTCGAACGGCCGGCTGACGTCGTCCGGCAGCCGGTCGCAGCCGACCAGCAGCCGCAGCACGTCGGCGATCGCGATCGGCTGGACGCGGGTGCGCACCCAGCTGGGCGTCACCATGGCCGGCAGCCGCTCGGTGAGGTGGCGCAGCATCTCGAACGAGGCGGACCCGGAGCCGATGACGACGGCCGCGCGCAGCACGGCCGTCGGCACCCCGGAGGCCAGCAGCAGCCGGCCCACCTCGGTGCGGGAGCGGAGGTGCGGGGAGAGCTCGCGCTCGGGCACCCCGGCCGGGGTGAGTCCGCCGAGGTAGACGATCCGCCGCACGCCGGCGTCGCGCGCCCGAGTGCCGAAGATCCGCGCCGCGCGCCGGTCGCGCGCCTCGAAGTCGGGACCGCCGCCGATCGAGTGCACCAGGTAGTAGGCGACGTCCACGTCGCGCAGCGCGCGCTCGACCGCCCCCGGGTCGAGGACGTCGCCGAGCACCGCGTCGACCCGGTCCACCCAGCCGTGCGCACGGAGCTTGTCCGGGGAACGCACCAGACACCGCACCCGGTGTCCGGCCGCCAACAGCTCGGGCATCAGCCGGCCGCCGATGTAGCCGGTGGCGCCGACGACCAGGCACCTGGTCTCTCGCGGTGGGCTCATGCCGGCCACTGTTGGCGCGCCGGCCGGTGGCCGCAACCGGAAGCGGGCCGCCCGGGGGTTGATGCAAACAGAATTGCATGCGAGCCTAGTCATGCAATTCTCTCTTGCTTCTCTCGTCTCCTGGAATGGATGGACGCGATGCCCGCCGCCCTCACCGCCCACTCCGCGACCCTGGCCATCGACGAGACCCTGCGGGCCAGGCGCGCCGCGGGAGAGCGCGTCCTGCACCTGGGCTTCGGCGAAGCCGGACTACCCGTCCCGGATCCGGTCCTGACGGTGCTTCGGGCCGCCGCCGACCGCAACGGCTACGGCCCCGTCGCCGGCTCGCCCGAAGCGCGCGAGGCGGCGGCCGGCTGGTTCAGCCGGCGCGGCCTCGCAACACACGCCGCCCAGATCGTCCTCGCGCCCGGCAGCAAGCCGCTCCTCTACGCGCTGCTCGCGGCCCTGCCGGGCGATGTCGTGCTGCCCCGCCCCGCCTGGGTCAGCTACGCGGCGCAGAGCGCGCTCGCCGGCAAGCGGGTGATCGGCGTGCCCGTGCCGCCGGAGGCCGGCGGGGTGCCCGACCCGGAGGCCCTGGCCGGCGCGCTCCGCGCCGCCCCCGAAGCCGGCGTCCTGGTGCTGACCGTCCCCGACAACCCGACGGGCACCGTCGTCGACCGCGACCGGCTGCGCGCCGTCTGCGAGGTGGCCGACCGCCACGGCCTGGCCGTCGTCGCCGACGAGATCTACGGCGAACTCCTGCACGACGGCGGCACCATCCCGCGCGCCGCCGCGTTCCTGCCGGAGCGCACCGTGGTCACCACGGGGCTCAGCAAGTCCATGGCCCTCGGCGGCTGGCGCATCGGCCTGGCCCGGGTGCCGGACGGCCCGTGGGGCGACGCGGCGCGGGCCCGGCTGGTCGGCGTCGCGAGCGAGGTGTGGTCGGCGCTCGCCGCGCCGATGCAGGCGGTGGCGGCGTACGTACTCGCCGACCCGCCCGAGGTGCGGTCCCACATCGACGCGGCCCGCCGCCTGCACGGGACCGTCGCCCGGGCCGTGCACGACGAGTTCACCGCGGTCGGCGCCGACTGCCGCCCGCCGACGGCCGGCTTCTACCTCTACCCCGACCTCTCCCCCCGCCGCGGGGCGCTGGCCGCGCACGGCATCACCGACGGCGCGTCGCTGGCCACCGCCCTCCTCGACCGGCACGGCATCGGCGTCCTCCCCGGCCACGCCTTCGGCGACGACCCACAGGCGTTGCGCTTCCGCGCGGCCACCAGCCTGCTGTACGGCGACACCACGGCCGAACGCTGGGAGACCCTGCGGTCGGCCGCCCCACTCGACCTCCCGTGGGTGGCCGCGGCGACAACCCACCTACGGCAGGCCCTCCGGGCCCTGACAACCCACCCCTGACGCTTCGCACTTGGCGCGGCGGGGCCCTCGGCCCGCACAAGCCGGCCACGACGGCTCCGCCACCGCGCCGGGCTGTTCCTGTCCCTTATACACAGCT
>NZ_SMKI01000563.1 GCF_004348415.1 Streptomyces hainanensis | reverse complement strand
GGCAGGGCGGGCGGTCGAACACCGAGCTGGAGGTCCACGTGGTCCTCGACGACGAGGCGGCGGTGGCCGACCTCGACCAGGCGGCGGTGACCGTGACGTTCACCGCCGACGAGCGTGCCGACGTGCTGACGGTGCCGGTCGCGGCGCTGGTGGCGCTGCGCGAGGGCGGCTTCGGCGTCGAGGTGGTCGAGGCGTCGGGGACGCGGTATGTGCCGGTGGAGACCGGGCTGTTCGCCGGCGGCCGGCTGGAGATCTCAGGAGAGGGCGTCGAGGAGGGCATGTCCGTGGGGGTGCCGCGGTGACGGCACACGGAAGCGTGATCGCGCTCGCCGACGTGACCAGGACCCACCCGGGCGGCGTCACCGCGCTCGACGCCGTGTCGTTGAGCGTCGAACACGGCGAACTCGTGGCGATCGTCGGCCCCTCGGGCTCCGGCAAGTCGACGATGCTGCACATCGTGGGCACCCTGGACCGGCCGAGCTCGGGGACGGTGCGCATCGAGGGCCACGACATCGGGCGGCTGAACGAGCGCCAGCTCGCCGCGCTGCGGGCCACCCGGATCGGGTTCGTCTTCCAGCAGTTCCACCTGGCGTCCGGCGTGCCGGCCCTGGACAACGTGGCCGACGGCCTGTTCTACCGGGGCCTCGGCCGCCGCGAACGGCGCCGCCTGGCGGCGGCCACGCTGGAGCGGGTCGGCCTCGGGCACCGCCTCGACCACCCGCCGCACGAACTGTCGGGCGGCGAGCGGCAGCGCGTCGCCATCGCCCGCGCGGTCTGTGGGGCACCCCCGCTGCTGCTGGCCGACGAGCCGACCGGCGCCCTGGACTCCGCGTCCGGCGCCGGCGTCATGGAACTGCTGCGCGAGCTGAACGCCGCCGGCACCACGGTCGTCGTCATCACGCACGACCGGGAGATCGCCGCGAGCCTGCCCCGGCAGGTGCGGATGCGGGACGGGCGGATCGTCGCGGAGGTGGCGACATGAGGGCCCCCGAGCCTCCCCACCGGCTGGTCCCGGCCCGAATGCCCCCGTCCGACGTGCTGCGGGTCGGTGCCGTCGGCCTGCGCACCCGACCGCTGCGGGCTTTCCTCTCGGCGCTCGGCATCGCCATCGGCATCGGCGCGATGATCGCGGTGGTCGGGATCTCCTCCTCGTCGCGGGCCGAACTCGACCGGACGCTGGACGCGTTGGGCACCAACCTGCTCACCGTCGCCCCCGGCCGGACCCTGCTCGGCGAGGACGCCCAACTGCCCGAGGAGTCCGAGGAGATGATCGAGCGCGTCGGGCCCGTCGAGTCGGTCTCCGCCGTCGGCCTCGTCACGGGGGCCGGCGTCTACCGGTCCGAGGAGATCCCCGAGGCGGAAACCGGCGGCATCGCCACCTACGCCGCCCGCGAGGACCTGCCCGACACGGTCGGCGCGACGGTGCGCGGCACCTGGCTCAACGAGGCCACCGGCCACTACCCGGCGACGGTGCTCGGCGCGACGGCCGCCGAGCGGCTGGGCGTCACCGCGCCGGGACCCGACACCCAGGTGGTTGTCGGCGGCGAGCGGTTCACCGTCCTCGGCGTCCTCGACCCGGTGCCGCTGGCGCCCGAACTCGACGCCGCCGTTCTCGTCGGCTGGCCGGTGGCCGGGGCGCGCCTCGGCTTCGACGGCCACCCGACCACCGTGTACGCGCGGGCCGACGAGGCACGGGTGGAGCAGGTGAGATCGGTGCTGGGCGCCACGGCCAATCCGGCGGCGCCCAACGAGGTGGCGGTCTCCCGCCCCTCGGACGCGCTCGCCGCCCGCCGGGCCACCGACGAGGCGTTCACCGGCCTGCTGGTGGGCCTTGGCGCCGTGGCCCTGCTGGTCGGCGGGGTCGGCGTGGCCAACACCATGGTCATCTCGGTCCTGGAGCGCCGCGCCGAGATCGGCCTGCGCCGCGCACTCGGGGCGACCCGCGGCCAGATCCGCACCCAGTTCCTGGCCGAGTCGCTGCTGTTGTCGGTCCTGGGCGGCGCCGGCGGCACGACCCTCGGCGCCGCCGTCACGGGCGGCTACGCCCTGTCCAGGGACTGGCCGACCGTCGTCCCGCCGTCGGCCGCGGCGGGCGGCCTGGCCGCGACCCTGGTCATCGGCGGGCTGGCCGGCCTCTACCCGGCGCTCAGGGCCGCCCGCCTGCCGCCCACGGAGGCGCTGGCCGCGCCCTAGCGTTTCGCGTTCGCGTACTGGCGGCACTCGCCGGTGAAGACGCCGGCCAGGCACTCCCGGACCAGCTCCTCGGCGGCCGACCGCAACGTGCGGGTGCCGACGCGGCGTTCGGGGTCGCGGTAGAGCTGGTCGGCCAGCCCCTCCACGACGGCCGAGATCCGGGTGGCGGCCAGGGCGGGATCGAGGTCCGGCTCGACCTCGCCGCACTCCTTGCCGTTGTGCACGGCGACCGCCAACTGGTCGCGGACGTCGGCCGCGCCCGCCCTCGCCACCTCGGCCAGCGTCTCGTTGTCCAGCGCCCGGCCCGAGAAGGCGCGCGACACCCGGTACTCGGCCCGGCGTGCGTCGTCGAGGGGCAGCAGTTCGAGCAGGCTGTCGAAGAGCACCGCGGAGATGGGGCGTTGCCGGGCGACGCCGTCCGCGATGCGGGCGGCCACCCGGTCGTGGACGTCCTCGGTCACCTGCCGGTAGGCGAAGAGCAGCAGGTCGTCCTTGCTCTTGAAGTAGTGCTGCACGAGGCCCACGGAGAAGCCCGCCTCCCGCGCCACGCCGGCCACCGTCGCCGCGTCGAGCCCCGCGGTGGCGACGAGCCGCCGCACGGCGGCGGCCATCTCCCGGCGGCGGAGGTCATGGTCCGCGGTTCGTGCCACGCCATAACCGTATCAGTGTATGGTCTGCTCAAAACCGTACGTCGATATGGTTATGGCTCGACAGGGAACCACATGAGAATCCGCACGCTCGTGGCCGCGGCGCTCGCCGCCGGCCTCGCCCTGGGGGCGGCGCCCCCGACCACGCACCGGGAGCAGGTTCAGGAACGGGAACAGGAGGAGATCGACGCCTTTCTGCGGGAACGCACGGCGGCCAGCCGGACCCCGGGGGTCGCCTACGCGATCGTCACGCCCGACGCGATCGAACACGTCGGCGTCCGGGGGCGCACCGGGGACGGGGACCCGGTCACCGCGACCACCCCGTTCCTGTGGGGCTCGGTCGCCAAGCCGGTGACGGCGACGGCGGTCCTGGCCCTGGCCGAGGAGGGCGCGCTCGACCTGGACGAGCCGGTGCGGGCCAGGCTGCCCGAGTTCACCCTGGCCGACGGCGCCGGCGCGGACATCACCGTCCGGCAACTGCTCGACCAGACCAGCGGCATACCCGAAGCGACCGGAGCCACCGACCACTTCGAGCGCCGGGACGACCCCTACGGCGCGGCGCTCGCCGAACTCGCCGACGTCACCCCGCTGTTCCCACCGGGCGAGCGGTTCACCTACTCCAGCGCCAACTACCTGGTCCTCGGCGCCCTCGTCCAGGCCGTCAGCGGCCAACCCTTCGACACCCACCTGCGCGAGCGGGTGCTCGACCCGCTCGACATGACCGGCGCCCTCACCACCCCGGAGGAGGCGCGCGCCGCCGCGCTGCCCGCCGGCCACGGCTACGTCTTCGGCCGGCCGGTCGACGTCGCGCCCCGCTACGACCAGACCGGGGCCAGCTACGGGTACCTCGGCGGCACGGTCGAGGACCTCGCGCACTTCGCCATGGCGCAGCTGAACGGCGGCAGCCTCGGCGGGGAACAGGTGCTCGACCCCGACTCCGTCGCGGCGGCGCAGACCGGCACGGCGCGCATCACCGACACCCTGCGGTACGGCCTCGGTTGGCGGGTCGACGAGCGCAACGCCGACCTCGGCACCCGCACGGTCTGGCACACCGGCGCCGCCCCCGGCTACTTCGCGGGCGTCGTGCTGCTGCCCGAACTCGACCGCGGCGTCGTCGTCCTGGAAAACGCCTACGGCTACTTCCAGGACGCCGAACTCGTCGGACACGCCCTCGGCGCCGCCCGGATCCTGGCCGGCGGCCGCCCCGACGCCGTGGCGGGCGACCCGGCCTACCCGGCGGCGCTGGCGGTCCTCACCGCCGTCCTGCTCGGCGCCGCGGCCGTCGTCCTCCGGTCCGGCTACCGGCTGGCACGCCCGAAGGCCGCGCCGCCAGGTCGGGCCCGGGTGGTGGCCGGCACGGCCGGCTGGGCGCTCGGCGGGCTGGCGCTGGCCGGCCTCGCGGCGCTCGCCGTGCCGCGCTGGCTCGGCGTGGACCTCCGCACCATCCGGCTGTGGGCCCCGGACGTCGGCTGGCTGCTCGTCGCCGTCGCCCTCGCCGGCCTCACCGTGGCCGCCACCCGGCTGCTCGTCGGCGCCGTCCGGCTGAGGCGGCTCCGCGGCACGCCCCGGCCCGGCCCCGCGGTCACGGGCGCGGCCACGGGCGCGGTCACGCCGGGAACAGCGCCCGCAGCGCGGCCGTCAGCGTCGCCAGGTTCCGGT
>NZ_SMKI01000562.1 GCF_004348415.1 Streptomyces hainanensis | reverse complement strand
ATCCCGGCGCCCTCGGCGCCCAGTGCTGGGCCGAACGCCAAGGCGCCAGCAGGCGCCGAGCACGGCCCCACGCCACCCGCACCTCCCGGCACCACCAGACGCCGGACGCGGCCCAGCGCCGCACGCAACACCGCAAGAACCGGCGCCGCCAGGCGCCGCACGTACCACCCGGCGCAGCCGGGCCAGGCGCCGCCAGGCGCCGCAAGCAACTCACGCACCACGCACCACCGGCCAGGCCGGGCACGACGCCGCCAGGCGTCCGTGCCCCGGCCAAGCGCCGCAGGCAAACGGCAAGGACCGGCGCCGCCAGGCGCCGGACGCGGCTCAGCGCCGCAGGCAACACCGCACCAAGGCCGTCCACGGGCCGGCGCCGCCAGGCGCCGACCGGCCGGCGGCCCGCGCAGCAGCCCCCGCAGGGGGCCGGTACCAGCCACCATCAGCCGGAAGGACGTGAGCACCTTGTCCCGTGCCCGAATCGCCGCCCGCGCCACCCGCGGCACCCGCGGCGCCCGCCGCACCCGCGGCCTCGCCGTCGCCGCCACCCTCGCCCTGTCACTGGCCGCCTGCGGCCAGGACTCCGAGGGCGGCTCGGAGACGGAGCGAGATCCAGAAGCCGAGGGCGGCACCGTCGGCATCGCGATGCCCACCCGTTCCTCCGAGCGCTGGATCGCCGACGGCGAGAACATGGTCGCGCAGTTCGAGGAGGCCGGCTACGAGACGGACCTCCAGTACGGCGAGGACCAGATCGAGAACCAGATCAGCCAGATCGAGAACATGATCGCGCAGGGCGTCGACCTGCTGGTGATCGCCGCCATCGACGGTGCCTCGCTCGGCAACGTGCTGCAGCAGGCGGCCGACGCCGACATCCCGGTGGTGGCGTACGACCGGCTGTTGATGGACACCGAGAACGTCGACTGTTACGCCTCCTTCGACAACGAGCGCGTCGGCGCGTTGCAGGGCCAGTACATCGTGGACTCCCTCGGCCTGGCCGAGGGCGGCGACGAGGCGTACAACATCGAGTTGTTCGCCGGCTCTCCGGACGACAACAACACCCGGTACTTCTTCCAGGGCGCGATGGGGGTGCTGCAGCCCTTCCTGGACGACGGCCAGCTCACCGTCCGTTCCGGCGCGACGGAGCTGAACGCCGTCACCACCGAGCGCTGGTCGGGCCCCGAGGCGCAGGAGCGGATGGACGACCTGCTGACCGCCGAGTACCGCTCCGAGCGGCTCGACGCCGTCCTCTCCCCCTACGACGGGATCTCGCTCGGCATCATCGCGGCGCTGAAGAACGTCGGTTACGGCACGGCCGACCAGCCGCTGCCGGTGGTGACCGGGCAGGACGCGGAGCTGGCCTCGGTGCAGTCGATCATCGCGGGCGAGCAGACCCAGACCGTCTTCAAGGACATGAGGGAGCTGGCCGCTCAGGCGGTGGCCATGGGCGACGCGCTGCTGGGCGGTGAGGAGTGCGAGGCCAACGACACCGAGTCCTACGACAACGGCGTCAAGGTGGTGCCGGCCTTCCTCCTCGACCCGGTGAGCATCGACGCCGAGAACTACCAACTCCTGGTCGACGGGGGCTTCTACACCGAAGAGCAGCTGGGCTGACCCACCATGACCGAGCACGTGTTGGAGATGCGCGGCATCACCAAGACCTTTCCCGGGGTGCGGGCCCTTGACGAGGTCGGCATGTCCGTCGCGGCGGGCGAGATCCACGCGGTCTGCGGGGAGAACGGCGCCGGCAAGTCGACGTTGATGAAGATCCTCAGTGGCGTGCACCCGCACGGGAGTTACCAGGGCGAGATCCGGTTCGAGGGCGAGCGCTGCGCGTTCCGCGACATCAAGGACAGTGAGCGGCGCGGGATCGTGATCATCCACCAGGAGCTGGCGCTGGTGCCGCACCTGTCGATCGCGGAGAACGTCTTCCTCGGCAACGAACGTGCCAACCGGGCCGGGGTGATCAACTGGACGGACACGTTACGGGAGACGGAGCGGCTGATGCGCCGCGTCGGTCTCGGGGACGAACGTCCGACCACCTCGATCGCCGAACTCGGAGTCGGCAAGCAGCAGTTGGTGGAGATCGCCAAGGCGCTCGCCAAGCGGGCGCGGCTGCTGATCCTGGACGAGCCGACGGCCGCGCTCAACGACGAGGACAGCGGCAAGCTCCTCGACCTGATAGTGGAGCTCAGGGAGCAGGGGATCTCCTGCATCCTGATCTCGCACAAGCTCAACGAGATCCGCCGGGTGGCGGACTCGGTGACGATCCTGCGGGACGGCCGCACCATCGAGACGCTGCCGGTGCGGGCGGAACCGGGCGCGCCGGCCGAGGTGTCGGAGGACCGGATCATCCGCGGCATGGTGGGGCGGGAGTTGACGCGGTTCTACCCGACCCGCACCCCGTACACCGGGGAGTTGGCGGGGACGGTGGCGATGTCGGTGTCGGACTGGACCGTCCGGCACCCGCTCGACCCGGCGCGCCGGGTGGTGGACTCGGTGTCGTTCGAGGTGCGGCACGGCGAGATCCTGGGCATCGCGGGGCTGATGGGCGCCGGCCGCACCGAGTTGGCGATGAGCGTGTTCGGCCGGTCCTGGGGCCGTTACGAGCGCGGCACCGTCTCGATGGGTGGCCGGCAGGTCTCCACCAGGTCGGTGGCGGAGGCCATCGAGCGGGGCCTGGCCTATGTCACGGAGGACCGCAAGACGTACGGCCTCAACCTGATCGACACCATCAGCCGGAACATCTCGATGGCGGCGCTGCCCAGGATGGCCCGCCGGGGGCTGGTGGACGGGCACGGGGAGACCCGGGTGGCCGAGCGTTTCCGGGCCTCCATGAACATCAAGACGCCCACCGTCTTCGAGCAGGTGGGCCGGCTCTCCGGCGGCAACCAGCAGAAGGTGGTGCTGTCGAACTGGATCAACGCCGAGCCCCGGGTGCTGATCCTGGACGAACCGACCCGCGGCATCGACGTGGGCGCCAAGTCCGAGATCTACACGGTGATCGACCAACTGGCCGCCGAGGGCAAGGCGGTGATCGTCATCTCCTCCGAGCTGTCCGAACTGCTGGGCATCTGCGACCGGATCGCCACGATGGCCGCCGGCCGGCTGACCGGCGTGCTGGACCGCGCGGACGCCAGCCAGGAGGCGTTGATGCGGCTGATGACCAAGACCGAGGCGAGCGCCGAGGCGAACGCCGAAACGGTGCCCGGAAGCGAGGAACGGTGAGATGAGCCAGGCCACCCTGGGCAAGACCCCGACCGACCAGCCTCCGGGCGACGGCGGCGGGGGCGGCGGCATCCGGCAGTTGGCCGCGCTGGTGCTGACCGCGCTGCGCACCAACATGCGGCAGTACGGCATGCTGATCGCGCTGGCGGTGCTGCTGCTGGTCTTCCAGATCTGGACCGGCGGCGACGTGCTGCTGCCGCGGAACGTCAGCAACATCATCAACCAGAACGGCTACATCCTGATCCTGGCCATCGGGATGATGATCGTCATCATCAACGGCCATATCGACCTGTCGGTGGGGTCGATCGCCGGCTTCAGCGGGGCCGCGGCGGCTGTGTTGATCCTGGAGCACGACCTGCCGTGGCAGCTCGCGGTGCTGGTGGCGCTGCTCATCGGCGCGGCCATCGGGGCCTGGCAGGGCTTCTGGATCGCGTACGTCGGACTACCGTCGTTCATCGTCACCCTGGCCGGCATGCTGCTGTTCCGCGGGGCCACCCGGATCCTGCTGGAGGGCCGCACCTGGTCGGGTCTCCCGCAGGGCTTCCAGGACATCAACCAGGGCTTCCTGCCGGAGGTCGGCCCGGAGACCAACTACCACAACCTGACGTTGCTGTTGGGCGTCGCGGTGTCGGTCGCCGTGGTGGCCCAGGAGTGGCGGCGCCGCTCCCAGCAGCGGGAGTACGAGCTGACGGTGCTGCCGTTCAACCTGTTCGTGCTGCGCTGCGTGGCGCTGGTGGCGGCGGTGATGGCGTTCAGCCTCACCCTGGCCAGCTACCGGGGCGCGCCGGTGGTGCTGCTGATCCTCGGCGGTCTGCTGGTGCTGCTGGGATTCGTGATGCGGAACTCGGTGTTCGGGCGGCACGTGTACGCGCTGGGCGGCAACCGGGCGGCGGCCGAGCTGTCCGGGGTGAAGCACCGGCGGGTCACCATGGCGGTGTTCATCAACATGGGCCTGCTGTCGGCGCTCGCCGGCATCGTGTTCACGGCCAGGACCGGCACCGCCACCACCGGCGCCGGCAACCTCTTCGAACTGGAGGCCATCGCGGCGGCGTTCATCGGCGGCGCCTCGATGAGCGGCGGCGTGGGCACGGTGCTCGGCGCGGTGATCGGCGGCCTGGTGCTCGGCGTGCTGGACAACGGCATGCAACTGGTGGGAGTCGGCGAGGACTGGCAGCAGGTGATCAAGGGCCTGGTGCTGCTCGTCGCGGTCGCCTTCGACGTCTGGAACAAGCGCCGAGGCCTGGCCGGCCGCACCTGAGGCGCCCCCGCCGACCGCTCGTGCCC
>NZ_SMKI01000561.1 GCF_004348415.1 Streptomyces hainanensis | reverse complement strand
ACCGTCGACCGGGCCCCACGCCCGGGCGACGCCTCGCCACCCCCGCCGGAACATCCCTCCTCCGCCGCGCCACGTCGTGCTCACAACTCGGCGTGCGGCGGAGGAGGGTCCCGTTCGTCGCCGCAGGTGCGCCGCACGTGTCGCCGCGTGTGGCGCCGCCGTTCGTCGCCGCCGTTCGTCGCCTCGTCATTCCGGTGGGAACCGGCGACCGTGCCGGCGTAGTCGAATTCCCGCGAATTTCGCCAGGTCCGTATTTCGGCCGGCTCAGCTACGGAACGCGACGAAAAGCGCGAGTCTTCACCCGGGAATGACCCAAAGTCTATGCTTGGCGGCGTGCGAAGCGATCTTTTCAAACCCGAATACCAGGCCCAGCCGCCCACCGCGCCGGGCATGACCCTGCAGCACGCCAAAGCGATCAAGTACGTGGTGAACGGCGAGTGCCACGCCCGTCAGG
Organism: Streptomyces hainanensis; assembly: GCF_004348415.1. Classification (GTDB taxonomy): domain Bacteria; phylum Actinomycetota; class Actinomycetes; order Streptomycetales; family Streptomycetaceae; genus Streptomyces; species Streptomyces hainanensis. The sequence goes on along the minus strand of NZ_SMKI01000561.1, from coordinate 4,052 downwards.
GATCGATGGTGGCGTTCCGCGGCAACCTGCAGTTCGAGGTGAAGTCGCAGGGCGTCGGAAACTTCCTGCGGCGCGCGGTCACCGGCGAGGGCCTGCCGCTGATGGCGGTGCGCGGCCAGGGCGAGGTGTGGCTCGCGCACAACTCGCAGAACTGCTTCGTGATGGATCTCGACCAGCCGGGCGAGGCGCTGTCCATCAACGGCCGCAACGTGCTGGCCTTCGATCCGACGCTCTCCTACGAGATCAAGATGGTCGGCGGCGCCGGAATGACCGGCGGCGGCCTCTTCAACTGCCACTTCACCGGCCAGGGCCGGATCGGCCTGATCTCGGACGGCGAGCCGATCATCATCCCGGTGACCGCCCAGGCGCCGGTCTATGTGGACACGGACGCGGTGGTCGGCTGGTCGGCCAACCTGCACACGTCGATCAACCGCAGCCAGAGCATGGGCTCGATGCTGCGCGGCGGCTCGGGCGAGGCGATGCAACTGGCCCTCCAGGGCGACGGGTTCGTCATCGTCCAGCCGAGCGAGCTGAAGCCGCCGCCGGGGCAGTAGCCGGCGGAGCGGTGTACGCTGCCGCGTGTTCGTGTTCGTGTTCGTTCAGGAGTGAGAAACGAGGGAGGTGAGGTTGATGACCGCGCTCAGGGCCACCGCGCGCAGCGCCCGGGTCTCCCTCACGTCCCGGGTCGTGGCCTGACGTCGTCCTGTCCGCCCGCGCCGGGATCGTGAGCCGTCGCGGCACCCACTCGCATCTCACTTCCGAACGGATCCTCTCTGTCATGACCCACACGTGGATCACGCGCGCCGAGACCGGCGCCGACATCCCCGCCATCCGCGAGATCGATCTCGCGGCCTTCCCCACCGCCCTCGAGGCGGACCTCGTCGAGGCACTGCGCGCGGACGACACCGCCTGGCTCGACGGCCTCTCGCTCGTCGCCGCGGAGCCGGGCGGCCGCCTCGTCGGCCACGCGCTGCTGACCCGGTGCCACATCGGCGACACCCCGGCCCTGTGCCTGGGCCCGGTCGCCGTGCGGCCCGACCACCAGCGGACGGGCGCCGGCTCGGCGGCCACCCGCGCCGCCCTGGCGGCCGCGCGGGACCTGGGCGAGCGGTACGTCGTCGTCCTCGGACACCCGGCGTACTACCCCCGCTTCGGCTTCACCCGCGCCTCGGTCCACGGCATCGGCGTGACCTTCGACGTCCCGGACGAGGCGCTGATGGCCCTCGCCCTCGACACCGCCCACCCGCTGCCGACCGGTACCGTCCGCTACGCGGCGCCGTTCGGCGTCTGACCCGTCGGACGGGTCGGACCCGTCGGACGCGTCGGACTTCGCCATCAGCTAAGGCGGCTGGCCGCGCGGGTCGGTCGTCGCCCAGAGTGGGCCCATGCCGACCCGCGTAGCCGTCCTGTCCGACATCCACGGAGTCCTGCCGGCCCTGGAGGCGGTGCTCGCCGAACCCGAGGTGAGCGCCGCCGACCGGGTCGTGCTCACCGGCGACATCGCCTCCGGGCCGCAACCGGCCGAGGTGCTCGACCTGTTGACCGACCTCGGCGACCGCGTCGTGTGGATCGGCGGCAACGCCGACCGCGAGCTCGTCGAGCACCGGACCGACCGGGACCGCCCGGCCCCCTACCCGATCACCCCGTGGGCCGCCGCCCAGCTGCGCGCCGACCACGTGGCCCGGCTCGCCGCGCTGCCGACGTCCCGCACCCTGGACGTGTCCGGCCTGGGGAGGACGCTGTTCTGCCACGCCACGCCGCGCGACGACGAGGAGGTCGTCGTGGTCGACTCGCGGCTCGACCGCTGGCGGGAGGTCTTCGACGGGCTGGACGCCGACGTCCGCACCGTGGTCTGCGGCCACACCCACATGCCGTTCGTCCGGCTGGCCCACGGCCGGCTGGTGGTCAACCCCGGCAGCGTCGGCATGCCCTACGGCCGGGCCGGAGCGCACTGGGCCCTGCTGGGGCCGGGCGTCGAGCTGCGCACCACGGCCTTCGACGTCGAGGCGGCCGTCGCCCGCCTCCGCCGGGACTCCGCCTTCCCCGGGGTCGCCGCCTGGGCCGACGACCACCTGCGCGCCCCCGCCACCGACGCGGAGGCCCTGGCGGTCTTCGCGCCACGGGACGGCCGCGAGCAGGCGCCCTGACCCGGCGCCCTGACCCGGCACACGGTGCGTGATCAGGGGAAAACGCCTGGCCCTCCCGGCCCCCGGGCGTCGATCCTGTCCGCATGACCAAGGCGAAGAAGCGCGCGGACGTGTTCCTCGCGCCCGAGGACGACCCCCGCGAAGGCGGCCCCACGCTGGGCGACGAGCGGGCGACGCTCGTGGAGTACCTGCGCTACCAGCGGCTGACGTTGGAGCTGAAGTGCGCCGGCCTCTCCCCCGAGGAACTGGCCCGGCGGTCCGTCCCGCCGTCCACCATGTCGCTGCTCGGCCTCGTGCGGCACATGGCCGAGGTGGAGCGCCGCTGGTTCCGCGTCCGGATGTCGGGCCTGCCGGACGTGCCGTACCACACCTCCGCCGACGCCCCCGACGCCGACTGGGACGGCGCGGCCGCGGACCCGGCCCTCGTCGAGGACGCCTGGGCGAACTGGCGCGCGGAGTGCGCCTTCGCGGACCGCTTCGTGGCCGAGGCGTCGACCCTGGACGTGCTCGGCCAGACCGCCCAGGGCCCGGTCTCGCTGCGCGAACTCCTGGTCCACATGATCGAGGAGTACGCCCGCCACAACGGCCACGCCGACCTCCTCCGCGAGCTCATCGACGGCCGGGTCGGTCAGTAGCCGGCCGCCGGCTCAACCGCAGGCCGCAGGCTCAGCTGCCAGCCGATCTCGCGGAAGCCCAGCGCGTCGGCCACCCTCCTGGACGCCGCCGGCCTGGCCCGCCACTGCGGCCACCGGCCCTCCGCCGAGGCGTGGGCCACCGCGGCCGACGCCACCCGCCTGGCCAGTCCCCGGCCCCGGTGCCGAGGGTGCGTCAACACGCACAGGTGCGCGGTCGCGGACGGCCACCGGTGGTATCCGGCGGCGGCCGCCACGGAGCCGTCGCCGTCGCGCACCACGAAGGCCGGGGAGTCCAGGGCGTCGAGACCGGCCTCGTCGGCGTCCTCGGGCCCGACGGCCGCCAGGAGCGCGCGCAGGCCCGGGTGATCCGCCGCCACCTTGTCGACGTGGCCGCCGGCCGGGCGGAGGCCGCCGTCCGGGAGATAGGCCAACGCCGCCGGCCCCAACACGTCGGCCGCCCTCAACGCCGTCCGGAGCGTCCACGCGTCCGGCGGCGCCCCGGACACCGCCCGCTCCACCGCCGCCACGAGGCCCGGCGCCGGCACGGTCACCAGCGCCGCGCCCTCCAGCACGACCACGCCGACCCAGCCGGGCGGGCAGAACCCCGACCCCGGCGACACGACGACCCGGACGCCGCCAACCTCGGGGAACGCCGCGCCGTCGACCCCGGCGAGGCCCTCCCACAGTCGACGTCCACGCATCACCAACGAGTCCTCGGCCACGTCACCCATCATCACACCGGCCCGACCGGCCCCACCGGCCGGTCGGCACGCTTCTCCTCGACGTCGTACGGCTGGTCACGGACGGCCGAGCACGCCCATGCTGTGAGCATGACCGAACCGCGTCCCCCGGCGCCCGCCCATGTCTCGCTGTTCCGGTTCGACCGGGCGGAGCGGGCCGTGGGTCGGTTCGGGAGCGTCGGGGTGGTCGCCACCCGGATCGCCGCGTCGCCGCGGGGTGCGGTGGAGTTGACCTGGCTCACCATTCGGCCTGGCGGCACGATCGGCGCGCACGCGGCACCGGCCACCCAGCTCTTCCTCGTCGTCTCGGGCGAGGGGTGGGTCGCCGGGGCGGACGGCGACCGGGTGGCCATCTCCGCTGGTTGGGGCGTCCGTTGGGAGGCCGGCGAGGTGCACGCCTCGGGAACCGACACCGGCCTGGTCGCGCTGGCGGCCGAAGGGCCAGGGGTCGAGGCGTACGAACCGGAGCGGCTTTCGTGACATCCTGCCTCGGGTGAGTGACGGAATCAGCCGGGTGGGCGGGCTCGACG
>NZ_SMKI01000560.1 GCF_004348415.1 Streptomyces hainanensis | reverse complement strand
CCCCGAACCCACCCGCGATCACGATCTTCGCGGAGGTCGTGGCTCGAGACGGCGGCGGCCCGGACAACCGGCGTCGCTAGAGCTTGCGAAGTCCACTGAGCACCCTTTCGAGCAGTGTCACATCAGGCTGACCGCCGGGATCCCCGTCATGACCCGGCTGGTGAATGGCGACCAGGCCCGCCTCGGCGAGATCGGCCACCAGAATCCGGGCCACCCCCAGCGGGAGCGAGAGCAGCGCGGACACCTCGGCGACGGACTTGACCTCGTAGCAGAGCTGGCAGATCCGCTGGTGCTCGGGCAGCTGCCCCTGGAGCTGCACCGGATCCGCCGTGGTGCTCACCAGCGCCTCGATGGCCAACTGGTACCGCGGCCTCGTCCGGCCACCGGTCATCGCGTACGGACGCACCAGGGGCTGATCGCCCTCGTCGTCATAGGACCCGTAGTGATGCGAGGCACCGTACGGGCCCTGCGAAGGTGGCGGGGTGATCATAGCTCCTCCGAGCGATACCTCAGGTCGGCAATTCAGTTGGTGGTGCTCATGTGGGGGGAGCTTTGTTTCAGTTCAGCAGGGAGCCCTGGAGTTCGGCGCGGAGGTCGGGCGTCAGAACCGTACCGGCACGGTCCACCAGCAACGCCATCTCGTACCCCACCAGACCGATATCGGCCTCAGGGTGCGCCAACACCGCCAACGACGAACCATCCGAGATCGACATGATGAAGAGGAACCCCCGCTCCATCTCCACCACCGTCTGATTCACCGCACCACCCTCGAAGATCCGCGACGCACCAGCCGTCAACGACGTCAGCCCGGAAGCCACCGCCGCCAACTGATCAGCACGATCCCGCGGAAACCCCTCGGACAACGCCAGAAGAAGACCGTCAGCGGAAACCACCACCGTGTGCGACACCCCAGGGGTGTTGTCCACAAAACTGGTGATCAACCAGTTCAGGTTCTGCGCCGCCTGGCTCATCGGGCTCACACTAACGCTCCTGATCGTAGGTGTGACCGGGGCCTGAGCCCCGTTCGTCGTTCTGTGCGTCGCGGCTCTTCCCCGCGCCGCGGCCCTGCTCCACCCCGCGGCGCAGGCTGCTGAGCCGGCCGCGGACATCGTTCGGATCCCGGGATATCTGAGGACCGCCGGGCTTGGGCTCCGGTAGGGGGTGCTCCGTCAGGTTGGCCCGGGGGACTCGCCTCGGGAGCCCCGAGGACGTGGTACCGCCGGTGCGCTCCTCGCGGCGTGGACCGCGATCCCATCGCACCTCGTCCGACGTCGACGACGCCGGAGCCTCTTCCCGCGGTCGCTGTGCCGAATCCTCCTCGGGCTGCCACTGTCGGTCCCGGCGGGGTAGCCCCGCGCTGGTGGTCGCGGGGTACTGCGCCGCGACCTGGTCTGGTTCAGTGAAGCCTACGCGCTGCTGGGCGCCCGCGGGACCTCCGAGTGGAGATTCCGCCGTTGGCGCGAAACCGCCGAACACCGGTGGTGCGTCGGCCGGTTCACCATACCCGGGGTAAGGCTCGGGGGTGGCCTCGGGCCGCCCTTCGAGCGCCGGGGCGGCGGCGTGCCGCCCGGTCGGCTGGGGTGCCGGGAGCGCGGGAGGCGTGTCGGGGCCGGCCGCCGACGCCGGGGGCGCGCTGGCCGGGTCGAGCGCCACCCGGCGCCCGCCGCGCAGCAGCGAGCGGCCGACCGGGTCGAGTTCGATGGTGTCGCCCGGACTCCCGTACCGGGACTCGTCGAAGCCCAGTTCGGCCGCGGCGCGGGCGGCGGCCCTGCGGTCGGCCTCGCTGACGTCCGGCGAGCCGGCGGCGGTGAGGGCGGGCGCGATCTCGTCGCGCGGGGGCTTGCGGCGCCGACCGGTGCCACCCGCCAGTGTCAACGTGTCGGGGAGCATCACCAGCGAGGTGGTGCCCGACTGTTCGCCCGACGGCCGCAGCTGGACGCGGATGCCGTGCCGCAGCGACAGCCGGCCGACCACGAACAGGCCCATCCGCTGGGAGACGGCGGCGTCCACGGCCGGCGGCTCGGCCAGCCGCTTGTTGATCTCGGCGAAGTCCTCCTGGGTGAGGCCGATGCCCTTGTCGTGGATCTCGACCATGATCCGCCCGTCCGGCAGCCGGGTGGCGGTGACCCGAACCCTGGTCTGCGGCGAGGAGAACGTCGTGGCGTTCTCCAGCAGCTCGGCCAGCAGGTGCACCAGGTCGTTGACCACCGAGCCCTGGATCTCGGCCTCGGGGACGCCGGAGATCTCGATCCGGTCGTAGGCCTCCACCTCGGAGGCGGCGGCCCGCAGCACGTCGACGAGCGCGACCGGCTGGTTCCAGCGGTTCTCGGGCTCCTCGCCGGCCAACACCAGCAGGTTCTCGCCGTTGCGGCGCATCCGGGTGGCCAGGTGGTCCAGCTTGAACAGGTGCTCGAGCTGCTCGGGGTCGGCCTCGTGGTTCTCCAGCTCGCTGATCAGGGTGAGCTGGCGCTCGATCAGTCCCTGGTTGCGGCTGGAGAGGTTGGTGAAGATGGCGTTCACGTTGCCGCGCAGCAGGGCCTGTTCGGCGGCGAGCCGGACGGCCTCCCGGTGGACCTGGTCGAACGCGCGGGCGACCTCGCCGATCTCGTCGCGCCCGACGATGCTGATCGGGGCCACCGTGGTGTCGACGTCGCCGGGGCGGGTGCGGGAGAGCTGGTGGACCATCGCGGGCAGCCGCTGCTCGGCGACCTCGGCGGCCGCGGCGCGGAGCTGGCGCATGTCGCGGCTGATGGCGCGGGCCACCAGGCCGGCGAGCACCAGGGCCAGCAGCACGGCGGCCAGCACCCCGGCGGAGTTGACGATCATGTCGCGCCGGGCGGCGCCGGCGACGTCCAGGGCCTCGTCGACCGCGTCGTCGACGAGGCTGACCTCGATGTCGCGGTAGGCGTCGAACTCGGCGGTGGCGGCCTGGAACCAGTTGTTGGGGGTGACCCCCTGGGCGGACAGCTGCTCGGGGGTGGCGCCCGAGGAGACCAGCTCGACCATGTTCCGCAGGTCGGGGGCGCCCGGGGCGCCGGCCGCCGCGGCGTCGTTCGCCTCGGCCATCGCCTCGGCCAGCCGGTCGACGTCCTCGGGGGTGCCCGCGGCGGTGTACTCGGCGCGGGCGATGTTCTCCAGGTAGTCGTAGGAGCCGAACGCGGTGAGCTGCGCCTCGGTGCTCTGCTCGCCCGGACCGGGCGCCACCAACAGGTGCGTGCCGATGGACCGTTGCAGCGAGCTGGCGGCCTTGGCCAGCGAGATGGCGTACACGGTGCGGCCGTAGGAGGTGATGTTGTCGGTGCCCAGGCCGAGTTCGTTGGAGAACGACATCAGCGGGTGCTGGACGGCGACGTAGCCCTCCTCGGTGGCCACGCCCGGCAGTTCACCGGTGTAGGCGGCGTCGCGCAGCGGCTGGAGCTGGGGCTCCACCTCGGCGACGGCGGCGACGCGGCGGCGCAGGCTCTCGGTGTCCGGGGCGTCCTCCGCTCGCGCGTAGAACTCCTGGCGCGCCGCGTCGGTGGCCGCCCTGGCCTCGGCGACGACCTCGGCCGACTGGTCGCCCTGCAGCAGTGGTTGGGCCGTGACGTCGCGCTCGTCGATCAGCGCGTGCCCGTAGGCCGTGGAGGCGCGCACCAGTTCGGCGATGCGCTCGGCGTCGCCGGCCTCCTGCCAGCGGTCGTAGGAACCCCAGACGCGGAGGCCGCCCAGCAGGAGGGCGACCAGCACGGGGATCAGCAGGATCGCGTAGAGCTTGGTGGCGACCCGCAGGTTGCGGGGGGCGAACCGGGAGCCGGCGGCGGGCGGGTGCTCCCGGTCACCCGGGGCTCCGGCCGGCGGCCCGGGTGTCGCGGCGGGCGGCTGGAACGGGCTCCGGCTCGGTTCGCCGTGGGCGGCCGCTTCTCCGGGGAACGGAGGAGTCGCGGAATTGCGCCTCACAGGCTGTCACCTCTCGGCATTGATTTTCGCCATCGCGGGTGGGCCGGTCACGCCCGGGGGTTGCGTGGATTCCAACACGCCACGGGATGACTTTCCAATCCCCCAAACCATGCCGATTCCGGCCACCGATCAATGCCCACAAAGCGGGGTATCACACGCGATACCCCACAAAGCCCGGAGGGTTCGTACGCGGAGCGGAGCCGTCCACTTGCGGCCCGTGCACACAATGTGCGGAATTGCCGGTCGAATTGTTACGGAATCCTGGAGGTGAGGCGCGGGTTCCGTGACGCCGTGACGGACGGCACAGCCGGCGCGTCCGCCACAGACAGCACAGCCCGCCGGCTGAGCCGGCGGGCGGCGGACGACCGGGGTGGGTCGGTCAGTGGAGGCGGGCCAGGAGCGCGTGTTCGACGAGGGTGATCAGACCGCTCTTGGCCTCGGACCGGTGTCGGGCGTCGGTGGTGATGATCGGGGCGTCGGGGCCGATCTGCAGCGCCTCCCGTACCTCCTCGGGCGAGTACGGCTGATGCCCGTCGAACCCGTTCAACGCGATCACGAACGGCAGACCACTGTTCTCGAAGTAGTCCACCGCCGGGAAACAGTCCGCCAACCGCCGGGTGTCCACCAACA
>NZ_SMKI01000055.1 GCF_004348415.1 Streptomyces hainanensis | reverse complement strand
GAGGGGGTGCGCTGGGGCAAGCGCTTGCTGATGTCGCCGAGAGTGTTCCCGGTGGGGTGAGCGGGAGTCAAGGGGCGTGACGGCGCGACGTGTTGGGTCCGGGCGGAGCGTCCGCCCGGCGCCCGGGCGTTGTCAGTGCCGGGGGAGACAATCGCGGCATGGAAGAAGAGGTCATCCCGATCCTGCGCGTGGCGGACGCCGCGGCCGCCGTCGCCTGGTACGAGCGGCTGGGGTTCGTCCAGCGGTGGGAGCACCGGTTCGAGCCGGGCCTCCCGGTGTTCACCGAGGTTGCCCGTGGCGAGGTGCGGCTGTTCCTGTCGGAGCACGAGGGCGACGCGCGGCCGGACACCCTCGTCTATCTGCGGGTGCGTGATGTCGACGCCGTCGCCACCGAGTTCGGCGTCGAGCCGGAGGCCGCGCCGTGGGGCCGCGAGATCGAGCTGCGCGACCCGGACGGGAACCGGCTCCGGATCGGCACGCCGGAGGGCGTGTCGGGGGGTGCGTCGGAGAGTTGAGCCGTGCCTCGGCCCAGGCTAGGCGAACAGAGGTTCGGGCATACTGTGAAGGAGTGTCGGAGTTCGCGGCTGGTGGGACGGCCGTGGATCGGGGGGTGACAGGGATGGCGGAAGGAACGACGAGAGCGACGCTCGCGTGGAAGTGGCAGCCGGCCGCCGGCTTCGGCCTGCTGCTCCTGCTGGTCGCCGGTTGGCTGTTCGCCCTCGTGCCGGGCCGGCTCGACGCGCGCGACGCGTGGGAGGCCGCGCCCGCCTGCCCGGCCGGCGAGCCGGCCGCCGACTGCCGGGCCCCGGTGCCGGCCACCGTCGTTCGCACGGAGGACGAGGCCCGTGGGAAGGGCGTCCGGTACTGGCTCGTCGTCACCGAGGGCGGCGCGGACACCGAGCGGTCTGTCCGGATGCAGGGCCGGGAGCCCGTCTACGACGCGGTGCGCCCCGGCGACGAGGTCACGTTGACGTACTGGCGGGGCGAGATCCGGGAGGTCGGCTTCACCACTGGCACCCAGAGCGCCTACGCCTCGCCGCTCCGCGGCTGGCAACTGCCGTTGGGCTTCGGCCTGATGGCGCTGTGCTTCGGCCTGTCCGTGCTGTGGATGGCCTGGTGGGTCCGCTACCGCTACCCGCGCACGACACACGCCGTTCCCTGGCAGGCCACGGTCGTCGTCGGCGCCGCCCTGCTGGGCACCGTCGGCGTGGTGGCGAGCATGGCGAGTGCGGGCGTGCCGCAGGCACTGCTGGTCACGGCGGCGGCCATACCCCCGGTGGCCGGGCTCACCGCGCTGCTCGGCTGGTGGTGGTTGCGGCGGGCGCGGCGGGCGGAGCGTGTCGCGCACATCGTCGCCGTGCTTCCCGGCGAGCGGGCGATCGTCCGCGCCACCGTCCAGGGGGACGTGTCCTACAGCAAATCCGGGTTCGACTTCCTGCTGCTGGGCGACGGCCGCCCGGCGGCCACCCCGGATCCGGACGGGCGGGTGGCGCTCCGGGCGCTGCCCGAGTCGCTGACCGTCGTGGGCGTCAGGCCGTTCCGGCCCGGCGATCACGACGCCTGGCCCAACGCCTACGGTTGGGACGGCGTCGTCATCGAGTGCCGCGACGGCGCGGAGCCGGTGCTCATCGCCACCAGGCGCCGCGACGCCCCGCAGATACTCGGCGCCCTGGCCACCGCGCCGGTGGCCGGCAGCCACGCCCCGACCCACTGACGGCCTGGAGTCGGAGTCGGAGTCGGAGTCGGAGTCGTGGCGGATCGCGAAGAAGGGAATCACGTATGAGCGGGGTAGTGACGGCGGTCAGCAGCAACGGGGAGTACTCGTTCACGAAGCCGAACCGGGAGAGCATCACCCTGCTCGCCGGCCTGGGCGTCGAGGGCGACGTACACGCTGGTGTGACGGTCAAGCACCGCTCGCGGGTCGCCCAGGACCCCACGCAGCCGAACCTGCGCCAGGTCCACGTCATCCAGGAGGAGCTCTTCGACGAGCTGGGTGAGGCGGGTTTCCGGGTGGCCGCCGGCGAGCTCGGCGAGAACATCACCAGCCGTGGTGTCGACCTGCTCGGCCTGCCGGTGGGCGCGCTGCTGCGCGTCGGCGCCGAGGCCGTGGTCGAGGTCACCGGCCTGCGCAACCCCTGCCTGCAGATCGAGGGTTTCCAGCCGGGTCCGCTGAAGCAGGTGGTCGGCCGCGACGGACTCGGCAACATCGTGCGCAGGGCCGGCGTCATGAGCATCGTGAAGGCGGGCGGCGTGGTGCGTCCCGGCGACGCGATCACCGTGGAGCTGCCGGCCGGTCCGCACCGGCCGCTCGACCGGGTCTGAGCGGCGCCGGTCTCGGAGGGCCGGGGCTTCCACGAGCCGGAGCGGCGGTGGCGGAGGCACCGGTGCCGTCAGGGTTCTTCAGGCTGAACCGGCAGGTGCTCCCAGCAGGGGACCCGTAGCGCCCCGCCGTCCTCCCAGATCAGGAGGGCGGCCAAGCCGCCGGCGCCGACGAGTGCGACTTCACCGTGTGCCAGCGACCGCTTGGGGAACGGTAGTTCGTCAGTGGTCTCGATCAGGCGATGCACCACGGTCAGCTCCTGTTCGGATCGTGTGCTTGCGGACACGCCAAGTGAACGACCTTGCTGATCGGCGAACTTGCACACGGCTCGCACAGCTGCCGAGCGGTTGGTGCGAACCGGTGGAACCATGGGGGGAAGGACAGCCGACGGGGAAGACGCACACCATGAGCGGCACCACGGTTCCCGGACCCGGTACCAACGTGGCCGACCTCCGCAAGGAGCGTGGCCTGAAGCAGGTCGCCCTCGCCCGACGCGCTGGCGTCTCCGTGTCCCTCCTCAGCAAGATCGAGGTGGGCGACCGGACACTGACCCAGGGCGTGGCGGCATCGCTCGCCCACGCCATGGGGCTGACCCTCGACGAGTTGTTGGGCCGGGCGCCGGTCGGCCGCTCGGCGGAGGAGAACCTGACCAGTCTCACCTTCGCCATCCGGCGGTTCGACATCGCGGACACCCCGCCGACCGCGCCGCACGAGTTGCCGCGCGAGCTGGCCGAGTTGGTCCGGCACCGGCACAACTCCAAGCTGTCCCAGGTCCTGGCCAAGCTGCCGGGGATTCTGACGAGGGCCACCAACCACGCGCACGCGGTCGGCTCGCCGGCGGCCTGGACGTTGGTCGCCGACGTGTACAGCGCCGTGTACTGGCTCGCGGCCCGGCACCGGTGGATGCACCTCGCCGAACTGGCGGTCATGAAGCAACGCCTGGCGGCGGAGCGGGCCGACCCCGTCGCGGCCACCCTCGCCGCCCGGGACGAGGCCGGCGCCTTCCTGAACTCCGGGGACTTCGCCGGCGGCCTGGCGGTGGTCGACCGCGCGGTCGTGGCGGCCGAGTCGACGCTGCGCGGGCGGGACCGTGCCTTCGGGCTCGGCATCCTCCACCTGCGGGGGCTGACGTTGGCGGGGCGCCTCAACGACAGGGCCACCGTCGAGCGGCATACCGAGGCCGCGTGGCGGGCGGCCGACGAGTTCGCCGAGGACGTCGACGACCACGGCCTGCACTTCGGCCCTGAGAACACGGCGGTGCACGTGGTCTCCACCGCCACCGACCTGGGGCGGCACCGGAACGCCATGGACACCGCCCAGGACCTGCTGCGGAGCGGACTGGCGCTGCCCGCCACGCGGATCGGTCCGCTGTACATGAACCTCGGCCGGTCGCAGCTCGCGCTGGGGGACCGGGACAGCGCCCTGGAGTCACTGGAGTCGGCCTGGGCCGCGGCCCCCGAGATGGCGGCCGTGCACCCCACGAGCCAGGAGCTGATGCGGGTGCTGACATCCCTTCACCGGCGGAGCAACCCCCGCCTGACCCGGCTGGCGAAGCGGGCGGGCGTCAGGATCTGACCGCTGTCACACGCACGGCAGACCCACCGGGCCGCGTTTCGATCGGCCGCCAGAGGTAAGGCGAATTGTCATGTCTCCCTACAAAGTGCGTTCCGGCCCCGCGGCTACAGCGATCGGCGTCGTCGCGGACATCGCCGCGGCCGTCATCGGTCTGTGGATCCTGATGTACCTGCTGGACGCCAACCCGGACAACGATCTGGTCAGCCTTCTCAGACGCCTGTCGAGATGGTTGGCGAGCTGGTCCCACGACATGTTCACCTTCGACGACGAGTGGGCACGGGTCGTCTGCGGCTACGGACTCGCGGCCGTGGTCTACCTGTTCATCGGCCATCTGGTCGCATCCCGGGTACGCCGCCTGTAGGGCGTTCGGGCCGTTCGGGGCGACGAGCGGTAGCGACGGCCCGCTCCGCGTTCAGGCGAGGGCCGCGACGAGTTCCCGCTCGCGGGCCTCGCTGAGGCCGGCGCGGCGTTCGCGGTCGAGGCCCTGGTCGCGTTCCCAGCGGAGGGTGTCGGCCACCAGCTCGGCCCGGGGGCGGTGGCGCAGGCCGGCGGCTCGGGCGGCGGTGCCGGTGCGGGCCGAGAAGCCCTCCCAGCCTGGTTCGACCAGCCACATCGGCAGCGACTCGGGCCCCATGAACTCGGCCACCTCGTGCGCCAACAGCCAGTCCGAGGTGGCGGTGACCACCGGGCCGGCGTGGCCGCCGACGGTGCGGGAGAGGTCGATCCACTCGCCGAGCGGGAGGACGGGGCCGACCGCGTCGTAGGTGCCGGTGTGTCCCGTCTCGGCCGCGTCGAGCAGCCAGTCGGTGAGGTCGCGGACGTCGACCACCTGGGTGGGCATGGCGGGGGTGTCGGGGACCAGCATCGGGCCCCGCGGGTCGCGCGCCGCGCGGGCCACCCAGTAGCCGGAGCGGCCGCTGTGGTCTCCCGGGCCGCCGATGAGGCCGGCGCGGGCGATGAGGAGGCGGTCGCCGACGGCGGCCGTCGACGCCAGTTCGCAGGCCACCTTGGCCTCGCCGTACAGCGCGCGGTCGACCTCCTCCCGGTCGGTCGGCACGAGGAGGGGCGTCGACTCGTCCGCCCCCGACTCGGCGTGCGAGGCGTAGACGTTGCCGGAGGAGACATAGACCCAGTGCCGGGCCCGGTCGGCCAGCGCGGCGAGGGCCCGTCGGACGAAGCCCGGCTGCCACGACACCTCGACGACCGCGTCCCAGTCGTGGCCGAGCACCCGCTCGTACGCCGAGGGGTCACGGCGGTCGGCGGCCACCAGGGCCGCCCCGTCCGCCACGCCTCCGCTCTCGCCGCGGGCGAGGCACGTCACCCGGTGACCGCGCTCGATCGCCGCCCGCGAGACCTCGCGCCCCACCCATGCCGTTCCGCCGAGTACCAGGATGTCCATGCCGCCAGCCAAGCACCCGCGACCGGCCGTCGCCCAGGGAGTTAGCCGAGGGCAGAGCCGGCCTACCGCGGCAGGGCGCGCACCGTCTCCTCCAACGCCTCCTCGGTCGGCGTCGGTTCGATGCCGAAGGTGGCCGTGGCGGCGCTGGAGTCCAGCACGAACGGCTTCCTGAACTGGTACTGGGTCTCCCGGAGTTCCCGGACCACGGGGTTGCCGAGGCCGCCGAGCCACAGCACCGCGCGCGGCATTCCCGAGAGCCGGGGCGCGGGGGCGTCGGCGAGGGAGCAGGCGAGGGTGGCGAGTTGGCGGATCGACCGGGGCCGGGGCGTCGGCACGTGCCAGGCCCGGCCCCAGGCACGCTCGTCGGCGGCGACGGTGACGAGCGTGCGGGCGACGTCGCCGGCGTACGTCCAACTGTGCGGGGCGTCGACGTCGGCCGGCACCCGCGCCCGCCGGCCGGCCAGCACCGCGGGCAGCACGGCGGCGGTCAGCAGCGACTGGGTGCCGTCGCCCAGGTAGTCCGAGCCGCGGACCTCGGTGGCCCTGATCCGCCCGGCCTCGTGTGCGGCGCGGGCGTCCTCCCACATCCGGGCCCGCACCCGCCCCTTGACGCCCTGGGCGCGCAGCGGCGTCTCCTCGGTGAGGACGCCGTCCACCGGCCCGTAGCCGTAGAGGTTGGAGGTGGTCGCCAGGACGGCGCCGGTCGAGCCGGCGGCCTCCAGCAGCGCGGCGGCCAGCGGCGGCCACTCCTCGGCCCAGCGGTGGTACGGGGGACCGGCGCAGTTGTAGAGGGCCGCGGCGCCGTCGGCGAGTCCGGTGAGGGCCGCCGTGTCGGCCGCGTCGGCCGCCACCCGTTCGACGGCGGGGTGCTCGGGGCCGGTTCCGCTCCGCGTCACCAGCCGCACCTCCTCGCCGCGGGCGGCGAGGAGGCGTGCCGTGGCGGATCCGACCGGGCCCGCTCCGACGATCACGTGTAGGGACATGGGACACCGCTCCTTGTACGCCGTTCTCGTGTGAGAACACTGTTCTCGTCCAGGCTTCGTGCAGCGTACGCGCTGGCAAGGGCATTTTTCAAGAACACCGTTCTCGTATCGCTCCACCGTTCTCGCGCGTGTCATAATCCGGGCATGTCAGGGAGAAAGTTCCGCGAGCGGGTGCGCACCGAGATCACCGAGGAGATCCTCGGCGTCGCCCGCCGCCACCTGGCCACGGAGGGAGCCAACCTCTCGTTGCGGGCGGTGGCCCGCGACGCGGGTCTCGTTCCGTCCGCGCTGTACCGCTACTTCGACAGCCGCGAAGCCCTGCTCACCGCGCTGATCACCGAGGCCTACGAGGCCCTGGCCGGGTCGGTGGACGCCGCCGTCGCCGCCGTCCCGCACGCGCGCCCGGACGAACGCTGGCTCGCCGTCTGCCACGCGGTGCGCACCTGGGCACTCGCCCACCCGGCCGAGTACGGCCTGATCTACGGCAGCCCCCTGCCCGACTACGCCGCCCCCCGGCAGACGGTCGCGCCGGCCGCGCGCATCCTGCTCACGGTGACCGGCATCCTGATCGACGGCGCGGCCGACGGGCACCGCTCACCCGTCCCCGCCCGGCCGCTGCCCCCCGCGGTGCGGGAGGACCTGAACCGGCTGACGGCCTACTGGCCGACCCGGCTCCCCGACCTGCCCATGCCCCTCGAATCGGTGCTGGCCACGGCGCTCACCCTGTGGACGCAGCTCTTCGGCCTGGTCGGCTTCGAGACCTTCGGCCGGCTCGACGACATGATCGAGGCCCGGCGCGACTACTTCGACCACCAGGCGTGGGTGATGGCGGACCTGGCCGGTCTCACCTCGCCGCCGACGGACGCCTGAGCGGGTGACCCGACGGCCGGCGCCCCGGTGGTCAGCCGGCGGCGCCGTCGCGCGGCGGGTCGGCGTCGCGCGGCGGGTCGGCGTCGTGGACCAACAGGGCGATCTGCACGCGGTTGTTGAGGCCGAGCCGGGTGAGGATGCGGGAGACATGGGTCTTCACGGTCGGGACGGCCAGATGGAGTCGCCTGGCGATCTCCGCGTTGGAGAGGCCCCGCCCGACGGCCCCCGCCACCTCGCGTTCGCGCTCGCCGAGCAGGGCGAGCCTGGACCTGGCCGCGGTGGCGCGGTCGTCCTGGCCCGGGTCGCCGGTCACCCGCTGGATCAGGCGGCGCGTGACGGCGGGCGAGAGGACCGGATCACCGGCGGCGACCGTGCGGATCGCGGCCACGATCTCGCGCGGCGGGGTGTCCTTGAGGAGGAAGCCCGCCGCGCCGGCGCGCAGCGCCCGCAGGACGTGCCCGTCGGTGTGGAACGTCGTCAGCACCAGCACCTCGGGGGCGTCGGGCCCGGCGCGCAGCGCCTCGGTGGCGGTCAGCCCGTCGACGTCCGGCATCCGGATGTCCATCAGCACCACGTCGGGGCGGTGCGTGGCGACCAGCGCCGCCACCTCGCGGCCGTCGGCCGCCTCGGCGACGACCTCGACATCGGGCGCGCCGCCCAACATCAGGCGGAGTCCGGCCCGCACGATCGCGTCGTCGTCGACGAGCAGGACGCGGATCACCGGCCACCTCCCTTCTCCGCCGTCGGCCAGGGTAGCCAGGCGCGGACCAGGAACCCGTCGACGGCCGGGCCCGCCCGGAGCTCGCCGCCGGCCAGCCTGGCCCGTTCGGCGAGCCCGACCAGGCCCTGGCCGCCGCCCCCGACCGGGGGGAGCGAATCCGGGCGGGCGGTGGCGGCGGACGGCGCGTTGTGGATCTCGACGGTGAGCCGGTCGGCCGGGCGCCCGGCCACCCGGATCGCGACGGCCGCGCCGGGGGCGTGCTTGCGCGCGTTGGTCATGGCCTCCTGGACGATGCGGTAGGCCGTCCTGCCCACCAGCGGTGGCGGCGTCGGCCCGACCGGTGGCCCGGTGAGCTCGATGCGGCCGCCCGCCGCCCGGCCCTCGGCCACCAGCCGTGGCAGGTCCGCGAGTTCGGGCTGCGGCCGGTCGCCGTCCGAAGGGTCGGCGCGGAGCACGCCGATGACCTCCCGGAGGTCGCTCAGGGCCAGGTGCGCGCTCTCCCGGATCACCCCGGCGGCCCGGGTGATCTCGTCGCGCGGGGCCGCGGTGTTGAACTCCAGCGCGCCGGCGTGCACGCTCAGCAACGAGAGATGGTGCCCGAGCACGTCGTGCATCTCGCGAGCGATCTCCTCGCGGGCCTCGCGGCGGGCCCGCTCGGCACGCAACTCGGCGTCGGCCTCCGCCAGTTCGGCGCGCTCGCGGAGCGACGCGATCAACTGCCGCCGGGAGCGGCGGAACAGCCCCCAGCCGACCGTCCCGGCCAGCAACGCGAAGTAGGTGGCCGCCGACGACGCGCGGTCCTGGGCCAGATCCGGCAGCTGCCACAGGAGAAGGGGCAGCGGGGCGAAGGCGAGCCCCGCCACCCAGGCCGTGGCCCGCCAGGGCCGGGTGGCGGCCACCGTGAACACGGCCACCATCGCGGGCCCGGTCAGATAGTGCGCCTGGCTGCCGGCCAACAGCAGCACCACCGCCAACTGCACCGGCCAGCGGCGCCGCAGCAGGATCGCCGCGCACCCCAGGCCGCCGACGACCTGGTCGGCGGCCCGCCAGACGGGGCCCGGGTCGCCGTCGACCGGGATCGACTGCGAGCTGACCGCGGCGAAGCCGGCGGCGAAGAGCAGCAGCCCCAGGTCGGCGGCCCAGTCCCGGCGGCTGCGTGGGATGCGGCGCATGTCCCGGCAATCTACGCGGCGGGTGGCGGCGGCGGGAGCGGTGGCCGGGGAGTCGATACCTAAGGATGACGGGCGGTCGGCGGCGTCCTCCCATGGTCGTCGCGGTTCGCGCCCGAAGCCGGACGCGCGGCCCCGCACCGACTCCCTAGCGTCGGGGCATGATGTCGACCGCGCCGCGGAACCCACCGCTGACCGTCCTGTCGGGCCTGATCTGCTTCGTCCTCGTCGTGGGCGGGGCGAGTGGGCTGCTGCACGAGTGGTTCGGAGTGTTCCGGATCTTCGGGTTCCTCCGCGTGCTGGCCCCCGGGGGCTACGAGATCTACGCCTATGTGGTCATGGTCGTGCTCGGCCTGGCGATCGGCGCGGCCGGCGAGCGGGCCGGGCGGTGAGGCGGGCGCGGGCGGGAAATATCCGGTCGCCGGTTGTCAGTGGCGGCTGGGAGTATCGGGGGCATGGACACGGAGTGGGGGAGAAGCGCGGTTCAGGCCAGGAGCCGCGAGGAGTTGGCGGCGCTTGTCGCCGCCGGCGCGAGCCCGGAGTGGCTGATGTTCTGGGGGCACCAGCCCCGGGCCGACGGCCGGTTGGGGGCGGGGGTGCTCAGCCAGTGGTGCCCGTCGCGCTTCGTGGTGGGCGGGGTGGAGTACGCCACCGCCGAGCACTGGATGATGGCCGGCAAGGCGCGGCTCTTCGGCGACGCCGAGTCGGAGGCGAGGATTCTCGCCGCCGGCCACCCGGCCGAGGCGAAGAAGCTGGGCCGGCGGGTGCGGGGGTTCGACGAGGAGCGCTGGCAGGCCTCCTGCTTCGAGCTCGTGGTCGAGGGGAACATCGCCAAGTTCGGTCAGGACCCGGCCCGGCTCGCCTACCTGTCGGGCACCCGTGACCGGGTGTTGGTCGAGGCGAGCCCGCTCGACCGCGTCTGGGGGATCGGGCTGGCCGCCGACGACGAGCGGGCCGAGGATCCGGCCCGGTGGCGTGGTCGGAACCTGCTCGGTTTCGCGCTGATGGAGGTGAGGTCCCGGCTGGCCCAGGCGTGACGGCCTGGGGCCGTCTCAGGCGAGGGAGTCGAAGTAGGCCTGCTGCGCCGGGTAGTAGTCCGCGAAGTCGGGCCGCGGTGTGCCCGTGCGGGCGGCGGTGAGCAGGTCCAGGTAGTACTCCCATCCCGGGCCCACCGAGCCGAGTTGCTCCGTGGAGGCGAGGTGGTGGACCAGCCGGAGCTCCGTGGTGCCGTCGGTCTCGGCGAGCAGCAGCTCCAGCGCCCAGGTCCCGGCCTCGTCCTCCATCGTGACGGCGAGCCGCCGAGGCGGCTCACAGGCGTCGATCCGGATCGGGCACCACGGCGCCGACTCCTCGAACGCCAGCCGCACCTCCACGGAGCGTCCGGGCGCCGCGTCACCACGCCAGGGGCCGAACCAGCGCGCGGTGCGGTCCGGTTCTGTGACGCTGGCCCAGACGTCGGCGACCGGGGCGCGGTAGGTGCGGGTGAGGACCAGATCCCATCCCGTCGGCGTGGGCACGAGTCGGCCGGTGGGCTCCTGGGTCATCTGGGACCTCCGAGGAAACCCCGCCTTCGGGCGGGGGAGGAATCGGACTCCTGCGGAGCAGGACAATAGGGCTGCGATGCGCCGTCAAGGCGGATCGCGGTGCTCTGACCCGAGGATTTGATCTTTAGTTGATGGCACACTAGTTTGTGAGCATGGCGTGTGTGAAGCGGGCGTTCAAGTACCGCTTCTATCCGAGCGATGCGCAGGCGGCTGAGCTGTCGCGCACGTTCGGGTGCGTCCGCAAGGTCTACAACCTGGCGCTCGCGGCTCGTACGGAGGCGTGGGCGCGGCAGGAGCGGGTGAACTACAACCAGACCTCGGCCATGTTGACCGCGTGGAAGAGGACCGAGGAGTTGGCCTACCTCAACGAGGTGTCCTCGGTGCCGCTCCAGCAAGCTTTGCGGCACCTGCAGGCGGCGTTCGCGGGCTTCTTCGGCAAGCGGGCGAGGTATCCCCGTTTCAAGTCGCGGAAGAGGTCGCGGAAGTCCGCCGAGTACACCACCTCCGCGTTCCGCTTCCGGGACGGTGAATTGTGGCTGGCGAAGATGCACGAACCCCTGGACATCGTGTGGTCGCGCCCGCTTCCCGACGGCGCCACACCGTCCACGGTGACGGTCTCCCAGGACGGCGCGGGGCGTTGCTTCGTCTCGATGCTGTGCGAGGACCCCAGTGTCCAGCCGCTCCCCGGCACCGATGGTGCGGTCGGCATCGATGTGGGCCTTGATCACCTGCTGACCCTCTCGACGGGTGAGAAGATCGCCAACCCCCGGCACGAACGCACCGACCGTGCCCGTCTCGCCCTGGCGCAGCGCCGTCTGGCGAAGAAGGCCAAGGGAGATGGGGCGAATCGGGTCAAGGCCCGGCGCGTGGTCGCCAGGATCCATGCCCGTATCACCGACCGCAGGCGCGATCACCTGCATAAACTGTCCACTCGGCTCGTGCGTGAGAACCAAACGCTCGTGATCGAGGACCTGACCGTGCGGAACATGGTCAAGAACCGGAGCCTGGCCCGCGCCATCAGTGACGCGGCATGGTCGGAGTTCCGGAGCATGCTGGAGTACAAGGCATCCTGGTACGGACGGGACGTGGTGGTGGTCGACCGCTTCTTCCCCTCCTCCAAACTGTGCTCCCACTGCGGCACTCTCGCCAGGAGCATGCCGCTGCACGTCCGCGTCTGGACGTGTGAGGGCTGTGGCACGACCCATGACCGGGACGTGAACGCGGCCAGGAACCTCAAGGCCGCCGGGCTGGCGGTGACAGTCTGTGGAGCCGGTGTAAGACCTCAACGGAGAACTCCGGGCGGGCAGTCGGCGACGAAGCAGAAAACCCCACGGCGCGAGCCGTAGGAATCCCCCTCTACCAGGAGGGGGAGGAAGTCAAGCGGTGTCCTTCCTGGGCTGCCGTTGGTCGGATGCGGAGTCCGGCGCGGCGGCCTCGGCCTCAACCCGGCTCCGCTCCCGGCGTGTCCGGTGGACCTCGGTCCCCAACGCGTCCAGGCGCTGGGACCAGTTGGGCTGTTGGGCCTCGAACCTGGCGAGCCAGGCGGCGAGCTGGGACAGCCGGGAGGGCACGAGCGAGTAGTGCCGGTGCCGCCCGACCTGCTCGTCCCTGACCAGGCCGCTCTCCCGCAGCACCCGCAGATGGCGGCTCACCGCGGGCCGGCTGATGGCGAACCGGCCGGCGATCGCGCCCGCCGTCAACGGGGCGTGGCGCAGCATGTCGAGGATCTCCCGGCGCACCGGATCCGCGACGGCGTCCGCCACCTCGCTCAGCTCGTCCACGGCAGAAGCGTAACCTATGGGTTACGCGTGAGGCCAGTGCAGGCCGGCGCCCGGCCGGTGTCGAACGGCTGGCGTCCTCGGGGAGGTTGGGCGGCGGTGCCGCGCCGGGCTCAGCGCGCCTCGGCCGGGGCGATCTCGTACGACCGCAGCAGGCGGGCGAGTTGCCGGCCGGCCGCGAGCAGTGGTTCCTCGGCGCGCCTGACCTGGGCCGTGACCTCGGCGCCCTCCAGGGTGCTGATGACGGTGGTGGCCAGTTCCCCCGCCGTGTCGGCGGGAAAGCCGCCGCGCAGCAGCTTGTCCGCGACCAGCCGTTCCCAGTCGTGCAGCGCGGCGGCGCAGGCCCGTTGGATCTCCGAGTCGGTGCCGAGGGTCTCCAGGGCCGCCGCCGTGACCGGGCAGCCGTCGATCCAGCCCGAGGCGCGCAGTTCCTCGGCGAGCAGCCGGGCGCAGGCGTCCACCGCCTCGGCCGGGTCCGGTCGGCTGTCCAACGCGGTCGCGAGGAGCGCGGCGAACTCGCGGCCGCTGTGCTCGATCGCGGCGACGGCGACGGCCTCCTTGCCCCCGGGGAAGAAGTGGTAGACCGAGCCCAGGGTGGCGCGCGCCTCCTGGGCGATCTGCTTGACGCCGGTGCCGACGTACCCCTGCCGCTGGAGCAGGCGCGCGGCGGCGACGACGATCCGGTCCCGGGTGCTGGTCTGCATGGCGCCACCGTACCGCGCCACTGAGTAGAACGTTCGTTTTAGCGGTGTGCTACGGTGCCCTGGCTCTGGATAGAGCGTTCGTTTTAGAGACCGCAGCGAGGGAGATCTCGACATGAGCAGCAACAGTTCCGGCCGGTCGGTCACCGTGATGGGCCTGGGCCCGATGGGCCGGGCGATGGCCGACGCCTTCCTGGACCGCGGCTACGCGGTCACCGTGTGGAACCGCACCGCCTCCCGCGCCGATGCCCTGGTGGCGCGCGGCGCCGTGCTCGCGCCCGGCGTCGCCGAGGCGGTCGCCGCCAACGAGGTCGTGGTCCTCAGCCTCACCGACTACGCGGCGATGTACGCCGTGTTGGAGCCCGCCGAGGCCGCGCTGGCCGGCCGGGTCCTGGTCAACCTCAGCTCGGACACGCCGGAGCAGGCCAGGGCCGCCGCCCGTTGGGCGGCCGAGCGGGGCGCCACGCACCTGACCGGCGGCGTCACCGTGCCGCCCTCCGGGGTCGGGCGGCCGGAGTCGTCCACCTTCTACAGCGGACCCCGTGACGCGTTCGACGCCCACCAGCCGCTGCTGGAGGTCGTGACCGGCCGGACGCCCTACTGCGGCGAGGACCCGGGGCTGGCCGCGCTCTACTACCAGATCGGCATGGTCATGTTCTGGACCTCCATGCTGAGCTACTGGCAGGCGATCGCCCTGGCCAACGCGAACGGCCTGACGGCGGCCGACATCCTGTCGCACGCCGTCGACACGGCGAACTCGCTGCCCGGGTTCTTCGCCTTCTACGCCGAGCGGGTGGACGCCGGTGACCACCGGGGCGACGTCGACCGCCTGGCCATGGGCACGGCGAGCGTCGAGCACATCCTGCGCACCAACGCCGACGCCGGCGTCGACACCGCGCTGCCGGCCGCCGTCGTCGACCTCTTCCGGCGCGGTATGGACGCCGGCCACGCGGCGGACAGCTTCTCCAGCGTGGTGGAACTGCTGAGGAAGCCCGCCGCGTAGCCGGCGCCCGGGCGCCGGAAGGGGGGCGACCGCGGCCCGGCCGCCCCCGCGGGGTGCCGCGGACCTAGCCGGCGTAGGTCTCGTACTCGGCGACCCTCGGGGTGCCGGTCGAGCTGGTGATCTCGAAGGTGATCTTGCGCAGCGAGGTCGCCGGGAAGGTGATGGCGCGCGCGCCGGTGCCGGAGGCCAGGACGGCCCCGGTGTCGGCGTTGACGACCCGCCACGACCCGATGTTGCCCACCGCGCCCGACGCCTCACGGATGTTGATCGAGGAGACGGTGGTCGCGGAGCTCCACTTGATCGAGACGGAGCCGGTCGAGCCGGACGGCGACCAGTAGGTGCTCAGGTTGCCGTCCCGCACGTTGCCGAAGCTGGTGCCACTGGCCTTGCTGCTGCCGTCCGAGTCGCCCGCGAGGCTCAGGTTGGTCCCGGTCGGCGGGTCGGTCGGGTCCGGGTCCGTCGGGTCGGGGTCGGGGTCGGTCGGGTCCGGGTCGGTCGGGTCGGGGTTCTGCGGCGTGCAGTTGCCGTCCGACTCGCGCAGGCCCTTGTTGGCGCCCGCCGTCTGGCTCACGACGCTCGGCACGCAGCTGGCGGCGTCCAGCGTGTAGGAGTAGGGGATGCTGACCGAGGTGTTGGACTGCGGGTTGGGCCCGGCCGGGTTGGTGTCCTCACCGGGGCTCGACCAGGTCACGTTGTCGAACGTGTTGCCGCTGACCTGCCAGTAGCCGGCCTCGGAGGTGTAGAAGGTGCCGAGGACGTCCTTCGAGTCCTCGAAGTAGTTGTTGTCCACCCTGGCGCGGGCCCCGGCCCGGGAGTTGATCCCGGACTCGTTGAGGTTCACGTAGTGGTTGTTGTAGACGTGCGCGATGCCGCCGCGCAGCAGCGGCGTGCGGGAGTCGATGTTCTGGTACAGGTTGTGGTGGTAGGTGATGAAGCCGTTGGAGCGGTCGCTCTCGCTCGACCCGACGAGCCCACCGCGGCCGGAGTTGCGCAGGATGCTGTAGGACAGGGTCACGTACTGGGTGTTGTCCTTCATGTCGAAGAGTCCGTCGTAGCCCTCCGACTCACCACCCGACGCCTCCAGGGTGACGTGGTCGACCCAGACGTTGCGGACGTCGCTCTCCATGCCGATGGCGTCGCCGCCGTTGGACGTGGGGGAGCCCGACTTCTTGACGTTCCGGACCGTCACGTTCTGGATGATGATGTTGCTGGCCTCGCGGATGTGGATGCCCAGCTGGTCGAAGACGGCTCCGCCGCCCACGCCGACGATCGTCACGTTGCTGATCTGCTTGAGCTCGATCACACCGTCGGCGGTGTTGCAGCTGTCGCCGGACACCTTGCTGGTGTTGCCGTGGTTGATGGTGCCCTCGACCTGGATGATGATCGGGGTGCTGCTGCTGGCCCGGGTGCACAGCGCCTGGTGGATGGCGGTTCCGGTGGTGGCCCGGACGGTCTGCCCGCCCGCTCCGCCGGTGGTGCCGCCGTTCTGGGACGCGTAGCCCGTGGCACTGCCCGACGCCGCCGATGCCTCCGGCATCGACAGCACCACGCCCGTCATGACCAGCATGGCCAGCAAGGCCAGTGCCGCGTACAGTCGCGGCGCGACTGAACCTCTCATTGTCGGCTCGCCCTTCGTGTGGGGGGTGCGTGGAGGTCGCCGTGTCATGCCGGGACGCCCCGGCGCGGCACGTGACCTGTTGCGAGAAGCCGTCGTCGCGGAACCGCGAGGGACGGCCTGGAACGTGTGCGTGACGGTGTCGCACGCCCGTCACCCTGTCCCGGGGGGCGAAGGGACACGCCCGATCACTTGGTGGCTCACGTGCAACATGGCGCAAGGGATGGAAGGTGACAGAAAGCGGATGAGAAAGCGCTTTCTGTCCGGCGAGAATAGGGCGCTGCCCGTCGGGCTGACAAGAGATCGTCCGGCACGAGTTCGAGCGCGGGGGTCCGACCAGGCCCCGGCCCGGCCGACGGGCGGGCTTCCGCCGGGGGCCGAGGCGCGCGGGGACGAGTTCTCCGTGGGGCGTTCACCGTTCGTCCACGCCGCGTTGGCGTGACGGTCGCGACGGCGACCGACCGATGCCACCGGTGGCTGGTTGCCTGTCCGGGTGGTCCCGCGCAGGGGGAGCGTCGGGTGATGGGGGAGCCGGCATTGTGGAACAGCCACTCTTAACGATCGAAGCGCCGCCGTCCTTCCTCCGGGTGCACCGGCGGTTCTTCCGGTCGGCCGGCCCGGTGCTCGCCATGGTGCTGGCCGGCTGCCTCCTGCTGTCCGTCGGGGGCGTGCTGCCGCTGCCCTTCGAGCGGGTCGTCACCCTGGAGGGCCGGGCGGCCTCCCGGACCGAGTTCTTCGAGGACGCCGAGGTCAGACGCATCCTGCTGCGCCACCACATCGAGGTGCGCATGACGCGGGCGCCCGGCTCACGCGCGATGGCCAACGGCAACCTGGACGGCTACGACTTCGTCTTTCCCTCGGGCCAGCCGGCGGCGGAGCTGGTCAGCGAGGAGTTCCCGGAAGCGAACGTGCACCGGCCGTTCCTCACCCCCATCGTGCTCGCCACCTTCCGCCCCTACGCCGAGGCGCTGGTGGCCCACGGCATCGCCACCCCGCAGCCCACCCCCCGGGGGGACGCGCCGCTGTACTACGAGCTCGACATGGACGCGTTCCTCTCCGCGACCGAGCGGGGCACCCGCTGGACGGACCTGGACATCCAGCGGTACGGCGCCGCCAACGAGAACATCGTCCTCGCCCACACCTCCGACTTCTGCGCGAGCAACTCGGCGGCCGCCTACCTGAGTCTGGTGGCCTTCACCCGCAACGGCCAGAAGGTGCCCGACGACCCGGCGGAGGCCGACACCGTCGCGGCGGACATCAAGCCGCTGCTGGTCGGGCAGGGGATGGGCTCGGGCGACAGACTCCGCAGCTACACCTCCCGCGAGGGCGAGGCGGTCGCCCCGATCGTCGTGCTGTACGAGAACCAGTTCCTCACGTACCAGGTGGGAGAGCAGGCCCAGCGGGGGGCGGTGGACGAGGAACGGGTCCTGCTCTACCCCACCAGCCGTTCCGTCAGCCAGCCGCAGCTGATCGCGCTCACCCCGGAGGGCGACCGCCTCGGCCGGCTGATCGTCAACGACCCCGAACTGCGCCGGCGCGCCCTGGAGTTGGGCTACCAGGTCCTGGAGCCGACGAACGGCACCGTGGACGCGGAACAGCTCGACGGATTCCTCGCGGACCGCGGTATCCCGGCCCCCTGGGTGCGGGAGACCACGCAGGCGCGGCTGCCGGACCTCACCTACCTGGAGCGCATGATCGGGATCGTCGGTGAGTGCGACCCGGCGGGGGGCCCGGGATGACGGCCGGCCGCACCCGGAAGCGGGCGTCCCGGCCACCCCGGCCACCCCGGCCGCCGCGCCATGGACGGCGCGCGGCCCTCGCCTCCCACGACCGTACGGACAGGGGGAGCTGTGGGCATACTGCGTGAATCCTGGTGGAGCGTCTGGTGGCCCTGGATGCTGCTGTGGCTGGGAACCGCCGCCGGCCTCCTGGTCCTCCTGGGGCAGATCCTCCGGGAGATCGTGCGTTCCCGCCGCGACCGCGGCGTCCCGGGGCTGACCTTCGCCATGTGCATCTACCTCCACGACCGCTCCGTGATGGACCACTTCCAGATGGGCCGCTACACCGAGGCCCTGCAGAAGGAGGTCGAGCAACGGGACCAGCGCGGCGCGGAGATGGGCGTCGACGCCGGCGTCCTGGGCACCGGCGGGACGGTCGGCGTGCAGGGCAGCCGGGAGGTCGTCAGCAGATGGCTGGAGGTCGCCGAGCCGATCTCGGTCATCGGCGTCATCGTCGCGGCCCTGGAACGCGAACACGTCGTCGTACACGCCGACCTGCTCCGTCGCACCGTCCGCCGTAACGAGGCCCTGGTCAAGACCATGGGCGTCGCCCACGGCGTGGGCCGCCTGCCTGAGGCCGTCCCCCTCGGCGACGTCGACGACTTCGTCCTCGTCCGCGGCCGTTTCCGCAGGTCGGAGCAGACACCGGACTCCCCGGGCACGACCGTCTTCACGGCCCCCTACGGAACGGACGAGGATCCCACCCTGACCGCCCACGTCCGCGTCACCTGCCGCACCACGGGTCTGCGCACCGAGGTTCCGAGCGGCGCCTTCTCCGGCCGCTGCCTCGGCAAGGTCGGCTACTGGAACCCGGCGGACGGCGTCCTTGAGGTGGACGCCCTCGCCATCTTCCGCTGACGGGGGACGGACCGGCCAGGACCGACGACGACCTCCGACCCGGGCAGGGCCTAACGGCCCGCCGTCTCCAGGCGGTGCGCGATGGCGCGCAGGCCGAGGGCCAACTCGGCCGCGTCCGGGGCTCGTTCGGGGTCGACCAGCCACTGGTGGATCAGGCCGGTGGTGAGCGCCATGTGGACGGAGCCGACGGCCCGCGCCGTGCGCTCGTCGACGTCGGGGTCGGTCTCCGCGTCCAGGTCGTGGAGCTCCCTGGCCATCCGGGGGCGGGACGCCTCCAGGGCCTCGGCGATCTGACGGCGGATGTCCGGGGACCGCTCGGCCTGGGCGTACGCCTCGACGGCGGCCAGCAGCATCGGACGGTCGGCGGAGACCGACGCGATGATCCGGGACCACATCCGGTCCAGGCGCTCGGCGTCGTCCCCGGCCGTCGGCTCGGCCGGGGGCATGGTGCGGTCGCCCCACTCGCGCAGCGTCTCCAGGAGGGCGGCGTTGAGCAGGGCCTCCTTGGAGCCGTAGTGGTAGTTGATGGTGCCGAGCGGGGCTTCGGCGGCCGCGGCGAGGTCGCGTGAGGTGATGCGGGCGTAGCCGCGCTCCGCCAGGAGGCGCCTGGCCCCGGCCATCAACCGCTCCCGGTGTCCCATGCGGTCACCCTACCCCGGCTGTTGAACGGTTGTTCAGACCAGCCGGCGGACGGCGGCCGCCGCCTTGAGGTCGGCCCACAGCCCCGGGCCGGCCGTGACGCGTGGGCCGAGCCGCAGCACCGTCGTCTTCTCCCGGCCGCGGACATGGAGACGGACCTCGGTCGGCCCCGGGTGGGCCAGCACGGCCTCCTTGAGGCGGCGCACCGCGGCGGGCGTGATCGCGGACTCGGCCATCTCGAGGCGGACCGGGGCGTCGGGTCCCGCGTGGCTCAGGTCGGGGACCTGGAGTTCCATGGCGACGAGGCGGGGGACGTCCTCGCGTTTGTCGAGGCGGCCCTTGACGAAGACGACGGCGTCCTCGACGAGTTGGGTGGAGACGAGCTGGTAGGTGGCGGGGAAGAACATGCAGTCGAGGGAGCCGCCGAGGTCCTCCACGGTGGCGATGGCCCAGGGGTTGCCCTGCTTGGTCGTCTTCCGCTGCAGGCCCGAGATGATGCCACCGATCGTGACGACCGCCCCGTCCGGACGGTCGCCGTTCAGGGTGGCGATCGTCGCGTCCGCGCGCTCCGCCAGCACGTGCTCGATGCCGGACAGCGGATGGTCGGAGACGTAGAGCCCCAGCATCTCCCGCTCCTGGGCCAGCAGGTGGGGCTTGGGCCACTCGGTGTCCGAGAAGGCGACCGGCGGGCCGAGCGGGGGCGCGTCCGCGCCGACGTCGCTCAGGCCGCCGAACAGGTCGAACTGGCCCTCGGCCTCCCGGCGTTTGACGGCGACGGCGGCGTCGACCAGCGGTTCGTACCCCTCCGCCAGACCCCGGCGGGTGTGGCCCAGCTGGTCGAAGGCGCCGGCCCTGATCAGCGACTCGGTGGCGCGCTTGTTGCAGGCCGCCGCCTCGGCCTTGTCGAGGTAGTCGGTGAACGAGGCGTACCTCCCCCGGGAGTTCCGGGTGCGGATCACCGAGTCCACCACGTTCCGGCCCACGTTGCGGACCGCCGTCAACCCGAAGCGGATCCGGTCGCCGCCGTTGGGCGTGAAGTCGGCGTCGGACTCGTTGACGTCGGGCGGGAGCACCCTGATGCCCATGTGTCGGCACTCGTTGAGGTAGAGCGCCATCTTGTCCTTGTCGTCCTTCACCGAGGTCAGCACGCCGGCCATGTACTCGGCCGGGTGGTTGGCCTTGAGGTAGGCCGTCCAGTAGGAGACCAGGGCGTAGGCGGCGGCGTGTGCCTTGTTGTAGGCGTAGCCGGCGAAGGGCACCAGGACGTCCCAGACCGCCCGCACCGCCTCGTCCGAGAACCCCTTCTCCCTGGCGCCCTGTTGGAAGGTGACGAACTCCCTGGCCAGCACCTCGGGCTTCTTCTTGCCCATGGCGCGGCGGAGCAGGTCGGCCTGGCCGAGCGAGTAGCCGGCGAGCACCTGGGCGGCCTTCTGCACCTGCTCCTGGTAGACCACCAGGCCGTAGGTGATCTCCAGCACGTCGCGCAGCGGATCGGCCAACTCCGGGTGGATCGGGGTGATCTCCTGCTGGCCGTTCTTCCGCAGCGCGTAGTTGGTGTGGCTGTTCATGCCCATCGGCCCGGGACGGTAGAGCGCGGTGACCGCGGTGATGTCCTCGAACTGGTCGGGCCGCATCAGCCGCAGCAGTGCGCGCATCGCGTTGCCGTCGAACTGGAAGACGCCCAACGTGTCGCCGCGGCCCAGGAGTTCGAAGGTGGCACGGTCGTCGAGCGGTAGCGAGAGGAGGTCGAGCCGGACGCCGCTGTCGCGCTCGATCAGCGCGAGCGCGTCGTCCATGATGGTGAGGTTGCGCAGGCCGAGGAAGTCCATCTTCAGCAGGCCGAGCGACTCGCAGGTGGGGTAGTCCCACTGGGTGATGGTGACCTGGTCGGTGTGCCTGACCCAGACCGGGATGTGGTCGGTGACGGGCTCGCTGGACATGATGACGCCGGCGGCGTGCACCCCCATCTGCCGGACCAGGCCCTCCACGCCCCTCGCCGTGTCGACGACCCGCCTGACGTCCGGCTCGTTCTCGTACATCGACCGGACCTCGGCGGCCTCGGCGTGGCGCGGGTGCGACGTGTCGGTGATGCCGGAGAGCGGGATGCCCTTGCCGAGCACGTCGGCGGGCATGGCCTTGGTGATCCGGTCGCCGACCGCGTAGGGGTAACCGAGGACGCGGGCCGCGTCCTTGATGGCGTTCTTGGCCTTGATGGTGCCGTAGGTGCCGATCAGGCAGACCTTGTCGGCGCCGTACTTCTCGGTGACGTAGCGGATGACCTCGCCGCGCCGGCGCTCGTCGAAGTCGATGTCGACGTCGGGCATGGAGACGCGCTCGGGGTTGAGGAACCGCTCGAAGATCAGGCCGTGTTCCAGGGGGTCGAGGTCGGTGATGCCCATCGCGTACGAGACGAGTGAGCCGGCGGCCGAGCCGCGGCCCGGGCCGACCGCGATGCCCTGGGCCTTGGCCCACATGATGAAGTCCGCGATCACCAGGAAGTAGCCGGGGAACCCCATCTGGATGATGACGTCCATCTCGTACTCCGCCTGGCGGTGGTGGGCCTCCGGGACACCGCCGGGGTAGCGGCGGGCCATGCCCCGCGCCACCTCCTCGCGGAACCAGGAGACCTCGGTGTGCCCGTCGGGCACCTCGAAGCGCGGCATCAGGTCGTGTTTCCCGAACCACCCCGTGGTGTCGACGCGTTCGGCGAGGCGCGCGGTGTTGGCGCAGCCCCGCTGCCAGGCGTCGGAGGAGTCGATGGCGTACATCTCCGCCGGCGACTTGAGGTGGTAGCCGGTGCCGTCGAACCGGAAGCGGTCCGGGTCGGAGAGGTTCTTGCCGGTCTGGACGCAGAGCAGGGCGTCGTGCGCGCTCGACTCGTGCTCGTAGGTGTAGTGCGAGTCGTTGGTGACGATCGGCGGGATGCCGAGCTTCCGACCGATCTCCAACAGGCCGTCCCTGACCCGGGTCTCGATGTCGAGGCCGTGGTCCATCAGCTCCAGGAAGTAGTTCTCGGCTCCGAAGATGTCGCGGTAGTCGGCGGCGGCCCTCATCGCCTCCTCGGGCTGGCCGAGCCGCAGCCGGGTCTGCACCTCCCCCGAGGGGCAGCCGGTGGAGGCGGCCAGGCCGGTGGCGTGCTCGGCGATGCTCTCCCGGTCCATCCGGGGCCACTTGACGAAGAAGCCCGCCGCGTAGGCGTCCGAGGAGAGCCGGAACAGGTTGTGCAGCCCCGTCTTGTTGGTGGCCCAGATCGTCTTGTGGGTGTAGCCGCCCGAGCCGGAGACGTCGTCCCGCTTCTGGTGCGGCTGACCCCAGCGCACCCGCCGCTTGTGCCGGCGCGACTCCGGCGCCACATACGCCTCGATCCCGATGATCGGCGTGACGCCGGCCGCCATGGCCTGCTGGAAGAAGTCGTACGCGCCGTGCAGGTTGCCGTGGTCGGTGATGGCGAGGTGCGTCATTCCGTGCGCCCGACACATGGCGAACAGGTCCCCCAGCCGTGCCGCGCCGTCCAGCAGCGAGTACTGGGTGTGGACGTGGAGATGGGTGAAGTCCCGGTCGTTCGCGTTGCCCATGGGGGCACACCCTACCCATGTTTTGAACGAGCGTTCAGGACGTTCGTTCAGGACGCTCGTTCAAAACGGTGCGAAACGCGGATGCGGACGTCGACCGGCGGCCCGCGGTTCCTGGCCCCCGGTGACCGGGAAGGCCGACATGTAAAGCGGTGGCGCGCCCCGGCCGTCGCGGACGACGATGGGCCGCGTGAGTGACGAACCCGCACGATGGACCCAGGCCACCGTCTACCCCGACATGTGGGCCGATCCGGACGACGACCCGCGCAACGACGAGGCCAGCCCGGACGGCGAGCTGGCGACGCTCGTGGACTACCTGGCGAACTACCGGCTGACCCTGCGCATGAAGTGCGAGGGCCTCGACGCCGAGCAGTTGGCCCGCCGGTCGGTGCCGCCGTCGACGATGTCCCTGCTCGGCCTGGTCAGGCACCTGGCCGAGGTGGAGCGTGACTGGCGCAACTGGATCACCGAGGGCGACCCGCTGCCGAAGCTGTACGGCGTGCGCGACGCGGACTTCGACGGGGCCGTCGCCGAGCAGGCCGTGGTGGACGCCGCGTTCGCCGATCTGGCGCGCGAACAGGCCGCGACCGACGCGGCGCTGGCCGAGCACCAGGATCTGGGGGAGCGGCTGGGGAAGAACCGGATCTCGGTCCGGGAACTGCTGGTGCACCGGATCGAGGAGTACGCCAGGCACTGCGGGCACGCCGACCTGCTGCGCGAGCGCGTCGACGGACGCGTCGGCCAGTAGCCCGGCGGGCCGGCGCGGCGTGGGAGCCGCCCGCGCCGACCCGCGGGCGGTCAGGCGGCCGCCGGGCTGGCGTCGTCCCGGTGCGCCGCCCGGGGCGACGCGGGGGGCGCCGGCGGCGGGCGGC
>NZ_SMKI01000559.1 GCF_004348415.1 Streptomyces hainanensis | reverse complement strand
TGGGGGAGGTGGGGACAACCCCCGTGGGACTCAGACCGGCAGGCCCCTCACCCTCGTCAGGGACTCGACGATCGCGAGCCCGTTCAGCGTCAGCACGGACTCCGGGTGGAACTGGACCGCCGTGAAGCCGGGGCCCCGCATCGCGTGGACTTCCGACGTCGCCGCGTCGCGCGCCGTCTCGACGCCGCGCCGCGCCAGCGTCGCGGCCGTCTCGTCGTCGCAGCGTGCCGCGTACGAGTTGTAGAAGCCCACCGTCTCCTCGTGGCCGAAGAGGTCGATCCGTTCCTGGGCGCCCTGGAAGGGGCGCCGCTTGCGGATCAGGTCGAGGCCGAGGTGCGCGGCGATGAGCTCGTGCCCCAGGCAGACGCCGATCACCCACCGGCCAGCGCCGGCACCGCCGGCACCGTCGGCCAGCAGGTCGGCCGTCAGCTCGCGCAGCAGCCGCATCCTGGGGTCGGTCAGGTCGCGCGGGTCGCCGGGGCCGGGGCCGAGGAGGACGGGGCCCGGGTGGGCGAGGGCGCGCGGCACGGCGCCGGGTGCGTCGAAGCGGGTCACCTCGACCTCCGCGCCGGTCGACCTGAGCAGGTGGGCCAGCATCGAGGTGAACGTGTCCTCGGCGTCGATCACCAGGATCCGCGGGCCGCCGCCCGTGGCCGGGGTGTCCTGCATCCGGAGCCAGAACGGCGCCAGGCCGGTGCGGCGTGCGGCCAGCGCCGCGCCGACGCGGGGGTCGTCGGCCAGCCGGGGGCGCGGCGAGCCCGACTCGGCGGGGCGGCCGGCCCGGACGCCGAGGGCCGAGAGCACGCCGGCGACCTTGGCGTGGGTCTCGGCGACCTCGCCCGCCGGGTCGGAGCCACGCACCAGCGTGGCGCCGACCGGGACCCGCAGCCGGCCGTCGGTCGCGTCGATGTCGGCGGTCCTGATCAGGATCGGCGAGTCGACGCCGTCCGCCGTCAGCAGGGCGAGCGCGCCCGCGTAGTAGCCGCGGCCGTCGTGCTCGTACCGGCTGATCACCCGGCAGGCGTTCTCCACCGGGGAGCCGGTGACGGTCGCGGCGAACATCGTCTCCCGCAGCACCTCCCGGACGTCGAGCGTGCTGCGTCCCCGCAACTCGTACTCGGTGTGCGCGAGGTGGGCCATCTCCCGCAGCCGGGGCCCGATCACCACGCCGCCCTGGTCGCCGACGGCGCACATCATCTTCAGCTCCTCGTCGACCACCATCGACAGTTCCTCGGTCTCCTTGCGGTCGTCGAGGAACTCCAGCAACCCGGTGACGCTCGGGCCGTCGGCCGGATAGCGGTAGGTGCCGCTGATGGGGTTCATGACGACGGTGTCGCCGCTCATCCGGACGTGGACCTCGGGACTGGCACCGACCAGCACCCGGTCGCCGGTGTGCACCACGAAGGTCCAGTACGCGCCGCGTTCGGCGGCCAGCAGACGGCGGAAGAGGGCGAGCGCGTCGCGGCGCGAGAAGCCGTCGATCCGGCCGGTGAAGGTGCGCCTGATGACGAAGTTGGCGCCCTGGCCGGCGCCGATCTCATGCTGGACGACGTCGGCCACCACCCGCTCGTAGGCCGCGTCGTCCAGGTCGAAGGCGCCGTCCCGCACGGTGACGCCGTGGTCGGGGAGGGCGTCGAGCACCGCGTCGACGGGCAGCTCGTGGACCGTCTCGGGCAGCAGCACGGCGAGCGGGGTGCCGTCGTCGGTGACCTCGAAGCCGCGCTCGGCGAGCTGGCGGAAGGGGATCAGCGCCAGGGCGTGCTCGTGGCGTGGCAGCTCGGCGAGCCGGTCGAGCTCGACGACGGGGCCGGTCAGCAACTCGACCACGTCGTGGTCACGGCCGGGCGTGCGGCGGCGCAGCAGGGCGAACGGGGTCGGGCCGGCGAGCAGCGCGTCCAGGAGACGTGGGGCGTCGTGCATGACGGGGGTCCCTTCGATTCGCATCGTCAACGATGTCGAGTGGGTCGAAGATCGAGAGGGACGGGCCCGCGAACGCCGAAGGCCGCCCCTCGGGCGGCCTTCGCGGTGGTCGGTGCTGCGCGCGATCAGTGGGCCGCCGGAGAAGCGGTCCACCACCAGGAGCTGATACGCGTCGCGAACATGCCGGGGACTGTACACCACGGCCCGTGCCGGGTGGGGCCGTCTCACTCCCTGGCCGGGCTGGAAAAGAGCTGGACTCCACCCCGTAATCTGGAGCGCGTGAGCGTGAACCCAGACAGCAGCACTCGCACGTCCGCCTGGCGTGACCTCCCCGCGGCTCAGCAGCCGGACTACCCGGACGCCGAGGCCCTGCGGGCCGTCGTCGCTGACCTGGAGTCCTATCCGCCGCTGGTGTTCGCCGGCGAGTGCGACCAGCTGCGTGCCCGGATGGCCGCGGTGGCGCGGGGCGAGGCGTTCCTGCTGCAGGGTGGGGACTGCGCCGAGGCGTTCGACCAGGTCAGCGCCGACCAGATCAGGGCGAAGCTGAAGACGCTGCTCCAGATGAGCGCCGTGCTCCAGTACGCGGCCGCCGTGCCCGTGGTGAAGGTGGGCCGGATCGCCGGCCAGTACTCGAAGCCGCGGTCGAAGCCGACCGAGGTGCGGGACGGCGTGACGCTGCCGACGTACCGGGGCGACTCGGTCAACGGCGCGGACTTCACCGCCGAGGCCCGGGTGCCCGACCCGGAGCGGCTGCGCCGGATGTACCACGCGTCGGCGGCCACGCTGAACCTGGTGCGCGGCTTCACGACGGGCGGTTACGCGGACCTGCGCCAGGTGCACGCCTGGAACCAGGACTTCGTGCGCAACTCGGCGTCCGGCCGGCGCTACGAGGCGCTGGCGCGGGAGATCGACAACGCGCTGAACTTCATGCGGGCCTGTGGCGCCGACCCGGCCGAGTTCCACTCGGTGGAGTTCTACTCCTCGCACGAGGCGCTGCTGCTCGCCTACGAGTCCGCCCTGACCAGGACGGACTCCCGCACCGGCCGCCTGTACGACGTCTCCGCGCACATGGTGTGGATCGGTGAGCGCACCCGGCAGCTGGACGGGGCGCACATCGCGTTCGCCTCGGAGATCCGCAACCCGATCGGTGTCAAGCTCGGCCCGACGACCACCCCGGAGGAGGCGTTGACCCTGATCGAGCGCCTCGACCCGGACCGGGAGCCCGGCCGGCTGACGTTCATCACCCGGATGGGCGCGGACCGGATCAGGGACCGGCTCCCCACGCTGGTGGAGAAGGTCACGGCGTCCGGCGCCCAGGTGGCGTGGGTCTGCGACCCGATGCACGGCAACACCTTCGAGGCCGCCTCGGGGCACAAGACGCGGCGCTTCGACGACGTCCTCGACGAGGTGAAGGGCTTCTTCGAGGTCCACAAGGGGCTCGGCACCCACCCGGGCGGCATCCATGTCGAGCTCACCGGCGACGACGTCACCGAGTGCGTGGGCGGCGGCGACGAGATCTTCGTCGACGACCTGCACCAGCGGTACGAGACGGCGTGCGACCCCCGGCTGAACCGCAGCCAGTCGCTCGACCTGGCGTTCCTGGTGGCGGAGATGTACCGGGCGTAGCCGCTCGGCGGGGGTGGCGGGGGCCACACTCCGGGGTACTGTCGGGCGATTCGGACAGCGGCTAAGGTTAGGTTTACCTCACTTGGTTACCTGCCCTGCCCGCTGTTCGGAGGATCTGAAGGTGTACGTCTGCTCGTGCTTCGGTATCACGGAGCAGCAGGTGCGCGAGCGCGCCGCCGCCGGGGCGGCGACGCCGCGGCAGCTCGCCTCCGAGTGCAAGGCCGGCACCGACTGCGGCTCCTGCGTGCGCCGCATCCAGTGTCTGTTGGGCCGGGTCAGGCCGGCGGCCGAGGCGCCCGCGGCGGTGCTCCCGGCCCCCGCCGCCACCCCGGTCTACTCCGCGTAGTTCGCGCCGGCGCCGTCGTCGTCCGAGCTCGGCTGCTTGATCTGCTGGGCGATGTACAGCGGTTCGCCCAGCTTCTCGACGATCTCCAGCTGGGTGTCGAGGTAGTCGATGTGGTGCTCCTCGTCCTTGAGGATGGACTCGAAGATCTTGGCCGACGTGATGTCGTGCTTGGCCCGCATCACCTCGATACCGCGCCGGAGCCGGTCGATGGCCTCGACCTCGATCTGCCGGTCGGCCTGGAACATCTCGGTGACCGTCTGGCCGACCCGGACGTGGAAGAGCCGCTGGTAGTTCGGCAGGCCCTCCAGGAAGATGATCCGGTCCGTCAGGACCTCCGCGTGCCGCATCTCGTCGAACGACTCGGCGCGGGTGTAGGCGGCCAGCTTGGTCCAGCCGAAGTTCTCCTGCATCTTCGCGTGCAGGAAGTACTGGTTGATGGCCGTCAGTTCGGCCGTCAGCTGCTCGTTCAGAAACTCGATGACCTCGGGGTCGCCCTGCATGGCGGCGCGTTCCTTCCCTGGCGTTCCGCGGCTTCGCCCGGCCCTGCGGGGCCGGCCGGATCGTGCGCGCATCGTGGCATCACGCGGGCGATCCGTCCAGTAAGCGAAGGCTTACCGAAATGCCTGGTTCTCGCCGTTTTCGCGCCGTCTCGTGGGTTTCGGGCGGGGCGAACCGGGTGGTGGTGCGGGGCGGTGCCG
>NZ_SMKI01000558.1 GCF_004348415.1 Streptomyces hainanensis | reverse complement strand
GGGCGGGCCGGGTGTCCGCCGTCGGGGTCACGCGGTCACCGGTGCGGCGTCACCCGGACGACGAGCCGGAACGGCCGGTCCGGGGACAGGCGGGCGAGCCGGGCGGTCAGCGTCTCGACGAGCCAGTCGTGCGCCGTCTCCGGATCCCCGCAACGCACCCGGACCGCCACGGTGGCCCGCCGCCGCCGGACCCGGACGTGCGCGCAGGCCACGCCCGGCGTCTCGGCGGCGGTGTCCTGGAGCAGCAGCGCGACCGCCGACAGGTCGAG
The DNA here is from genome assembly GCF_004348415.1 of Streptomyces hainanensis. Lineage (GTDB taxonomy): Bacteria > Actinomycetota > Actinomycetes > Streptomycetales > Streptomycetaceae > Streptomyces > Streptomyces hainanensis. The sequence goes on along the minus strand of NZ_SMKI01000558.1, from coordinate 4,321 downwards.
GCCGGCGCGGGCAGGGGCCAGGGGCACGACCGCGCGGCGGACCAGCCAGCCGCCGAGGAGCGCCAGCGTCACGGCGGCGGTGACCAGCGCCGTGTCCGGTGCGGGCAGGGCGAGTTCGCGGGCCAGCGCGAGGCCGGGCAGCGCGGCGGCCGGGGCGAGCAGCGCGCCGGCCGGGGCCGGCCACCGGCGGCGGGGCGGCGGCGCGTGCGCCAGGACCCGGACCGACTCCACCGGCGTGCCGGCGCGGGTCGGGGTCCGCCGGCCGCCGGGGGCCCGCCGGGCCACGGCCGGCGCGGCGCCGGCGGCCGGCTCGGCCCGCGCCGGTCTCACCGCCGGCGCTCCGGCGCCCGAAGCAGCCGGCCCGGGTCGAGGTCGCCCTCGGCCAGCCGGCCGAGGCAGAACCCGACCGCGCCCAGCGCCCCCACCAGCAGGAACGCGGCGAATCCGCCGAACCAGGCGGCGAAGCCGAGCGCCATGCCGGCCGCCAGTCCCATGAAGGCCACCGTCACGCCACCCGGGTCTCGTCGTCATCGTCCTCGGGCAGGTGCACGTCGCCCACGGCCACGTTCACCTCGACGACCTCCAGGCCGGTCATCCGCTCCAGCGCGGCGATGACGTTCTCCCGGATCTCGCCCGACACGTCCTGGATGGCCACCCCGTACTCCACGACCACGTCGAGGTCGATGGCCGTCTGCCGCTTGCCGACCTCCGCGTGCACGCCGCGGGCCACGTTGGCGCGGCCGCCACCGCCGGGCACCCGGTCGCGGACCGCGCCGAACGCGCGGGCGAAGCCGCCGCCCAGGGCGTACACGCCCGGCACCTCGCGGGCGGCCATGCCGGCGATCTTCTCGACCACGCCGTCCGCGATCGAGGTCTTGCCCCGGCTGACCGCCGGTTCGTCGACGCCGGAGGCGCCGTCGCTGACCGTCGTGCCGGCCGAGGCGCCGGTGGTCCTGGCGTGCGGCACCGTCGTGGCGGGCTCCGTCGTGGCGGGCTCCGTCGTGGCGGGCTCCGTCGTGGCGGGCTCCGTCGCGGTCGCCGTAAGCTTCTCCGCCGGGGACGCCGTTCGAGTCGCCATGTCCTTCTCCTCACGTCGGTTCGGATGCTGACGGCGGTTGGACACGGCCCGGGCGTCGAACGTCACGCGGGTTCGCGGTTTTTTCTCCGGCCCGTTCCCCACGCGTGGTGGAAGGAGCCGGTGGGTGCGTGAGGCGGAGGGGACGTCGACTCCCGACGCGCTGCTGGCCGTTCGGGCCGGCGAGGGCGACGAGGAGGCGTTCGAGATCCTGGTGCGCCGGCACGGCCCGGTGCTGCTGCGGCTGGCCTCCCGGCTGCTCGGCGACCACGCCGAGGCGGAGGACGCCGTCCAGGAGTCCTTCGTCAACGCCTGGCGGCGGCTGCCGGAGTTCCGCGGCGAGGCCGCGTTCCTGACCTGGATGTACCGTATCGTCACGAACAGGTGTCTGAACCAACTGCGGGCGCGGCGGCCCACCACGGGGCTCGACGCGGTCCCCGAGCCGGTGGCCCCCGAGTACCAGGCGTCGCCGGTCCGCGCGGCCGAGTCGACGGCGGCAGCGGCGGCGTTGTCCGACGCGCTGGCCGGGCTGTCGGCCGAGCAGCGGGCCTGTTGGGTGCTGCGGGAGCTGCACGGCCTGTCGTACGAGGACATCGCGGACGCGGTCGGCATCAGTCATCCGGCGGTCCGCGGCCGGATCCACCGGGCACGGCGCCAGCTGATGGAGGTGATGGGCGCGTGGCGATGAACGTCCCACCTCCGCGGGACGAGGAGGCCGAGGTCGCGTCGGACGTGCTGCCGTGCGGCCGGACGCTGAGCGCGGTGTGGGAGGCGTGCGACGACGGCACCACGGCCGCGGATCCGCATCTGGCGGCCTGCCCGCACTGCTCGGCCGCCGTCGCGGACCTCGGCGTGCTCGACGACTTCGTGCGCCGCGAGCGCGCCACCGAGGCCGAGGCGGTGGCCGAGGCGGAGCGGGCCCGCGCCACCTCCGTCACGGACCGGGTGATGGACCTCGTACGGCGCGAACTGCGGCCCGGCAGGCCGCTGCCGCTCGGCGAGCCGGCCGAGGACCTGTGGCTGGTCGAGTCCGCCGCGGCCCGGACGTTCCGGGCGGTGGCCGACGCCATGCCCGGGGTGCGCGCGGGCAGTTGCCGGGTGGCGCCGGTCGCCGGGGCGGGGGCGACGGCCGAGGCGCGCGGCCCGCTGCGGGTCCGGATCGAGGTGGCGGCCGGCCTCACCTGGACGGTGCCGGAGCTGGCCCGGGTGCTGCGGGAGCGGATCACCCGGGCGGCGCGCGAGACGCTGGGCCTCGACGTCCGCGTCGTCGACATCGCCGTCGTCGACGTCCTGGTGGCCGCCGACGACGACGCCCACCGACCGAACGGGAGGCCACGGTGACCCGACACCACCCGACCACCGGCCGCGTCCCGACCGCGGACCGTCTCGCCCAGCGGGCCGCGCGGGCGGCCCGCGAGGTCGAGGGCGTCGCCTATCTGCGGCCCGGGCTCGCCGCCCTGCTGCGCGGCGCGGACCATCCGCGCCCGGCCGGGGTCCGGGTCAGGCACCGGACGGAGCCCGAGCGGTGGGCGATCGAGCTGCACCTGGCCGTGCTGGCCGGCCACCGGGCCCTCGACGTCGCCCGGACGGTGCGGGCCGCCGTCGCCGAGGCCGCCCGCGAGACGCTGCCGGCCCGGGCCAGGCTGTCTGTCAAGGTGACGATCACCAATATCACCTGATCGGGTGAGGCACCGGATCGGACCAATCCCGCGCGTGGGGCGGCGCCGAATAGCGAGGGGCACCCGCGCGGCGGGGTCCTGTCCGCCGTCCATGGAGGAGTGCGTCTATGCAGTGTGTCCCGCGGCCTGCCCATTCGGCCCCGTGTCGGGGAGCGGGGTGCGCCCGATGAGGGAACATGCCCGTCTCGTCGACGGCGTGGAGCCGGGGCCGACGCTCGCCGACCGCGTCGCCGAGGTGGCGCGCGGCGACCAGGACGCGTTCGCCCACGTGTACGACGCCGTGGCCGGTCCGGTGCTCGGCCTGGTCCGCGGCGTGGTGCGCGATCCGGCGCAGTCGGAGGAGGTGGCCCAGGAGGTGCTGGTGGACGTGTGGCGGCGGGCCGCCCACTACCGGCCGGAAAGGGGCTCGGTGATGGCCTGGGTGATGACGATGGCCCACCGGCGCGCCGTCGACCGGGTGCGGGCGGAGGAGGCGGCCGGGGCGCGCGAGGAGCGGGCCGCGCTGCTGGCGCGCACCCCGGCGTTCGACGAGGTGACGGAGCAGGTGGAGACCCGTCTGGAGCGGGAGCAGGTGCGGCGCTGCCTGGGCGCGTTGACGGACCGGCAGCGTGAGTCGGTGACCCTCGCCTACTACCGGGGGCTGACCTACCGCGAGGTCGCGGAGTTGCTGTCGCTCCCACTGGGCACCGTCAAGACGCGGCTGCGGGACGGGCTGATCCGGCTGCGCGACTGCCTGGGGGTGATCCTGTGATGAGCGGGCACGACGACGGTGGCGGGGTGGCCGCGAGCGACACGGAGCCGCACGTGCTGGGCGGTGCCTACGTGCTGAACGCGGTGTCGGAGCGGGAACGCGAGCTGTTCGAGGCGCATGTGCGGCGGTGCGCGTCCTGTGCGGCGGAGGTCGTCGAGTTCGCGGAGACGACCGCCCGGCTGGGGATGGCGGTGGCCGAGGCGCCGCCGCCCGGGATGCGGGCGGCGGTGCTGCGCCGGATCGCCACGGTGCGGCAGGACCGGCCGCCGGTCGCGGAGCGCGACGAGGCGCCGGCCGGGCGGCGGCGCCGCCGGCTGCTCGGCCTGGCGCTGGCCGCCTGTGTGGCCGTGGCCGCGGCGGGCGCCGGCGGCACGCTGTGGCAGTGGCGGGCCACCCAGGACGCGGAACGGCGGGCCGAGTCGGCCGAGCGGCGGGCGGACGAGTTGGCCGCGGTGCTCTCGGCCGGGGACGCGCGGCTGGCGAGCGGGCCACTGCCGGGCGGCGGCAGCGCGAGCGTCGTCGTGTCGGCCGAGGCCGACCGGGCGGCGTTCCTGGCGACGGGGCTGCCCGAACTGCCGGACGACCGGGTGTACCAGCTGTGGTTCGACGAGGAGGGCGGGATGCGGCCGGCCGGTCTGCTGGGCTCGGGGGCCGGCGAGTGGCGGATGCTGGAGGGCGCGGTGGACGGCGCGTCCGGGATGGGCGTGACGGTGGAGCCGGCCGGCGGCTCGCCGGAGCCGACCGGCGAACCCCTGGCGGTGATGGCCTTCCCCACCGGGTGAGTCGGGAGGGTGCGTCGGAGGGGGAGTCGGGAGG
>NZ_SMKI01000557.1 GCF_004348415.1 Streptomyces hainanensis | reverse complement strand
CCGCCACCCCGGCCGGCCTGCCCGAACTCCTGCTCAGGGCCTGCGAGCAGTCGCGGAACGCGATGTCCCTCTACGACACCGAGGGCCGGGTCCTTTGGACCAACGAGCTCAGCCGGCGCATGATCGGCGCCTCGTCCGAGCAGATCCTGGGCCACACCTGGACCGAGATCTTCGAGCAGCCGGGCGCGCCCACCGACAACCCGTTCGCCGACCCGAACTCCGCGCCGGCCGGGTTCCTGCGCGAGCTGATCGGGCTGATACGCCAGGTCGCCCGCGACGGGCAGAGCGTCCTGCGCGAGCTCTCCGCGCCCACGGCCCTCGCCCGCAAGCCCGTCACCTGGGCCGTCTTCCTCTCCCCGGTCACCGACGAGGCGGCCACCGTGCGCGGCGTCCTCGGCTGCACGTTCGACGTCAGCGAGCAGGTGCGGGCCCGCGAGCGGCTGGCGCTGCTCAAGGAGGCCGGCGACCGCATCGGCGGCACCCTCGACGTCTCCGCCACCGCCCGGGAACTCGCCGACACCCTGGTGCCGACGCTCTGCGACCTGGCCTTCGTCGACCTGCTGCCGCAGGTCGCCACCGGCGGCGAGCCGGCGCTCCCCGGTGACCACGCCGGCGGGCTCGCCCTGCACCGCGCCGCCCAGCGCTCCGTCCACGACGGCGCCCCCGAGTCCGCCGTCCAGGTCGGCCGCCTCGACGAGTACCCGAGCTACACGCCGCCCGCCCGCGCCCTCACCACCGGCGCGTCCGTGCTCTCCGACGTCGACCACCCCGACTTCGTGCGCTGGATGGCGGCCGACCCGCCGCGCCGCGCCCGCGCCGAGGACTACGGCGTCCGCACCATGATGGACGTCCCGCTGCGTGCCAGGGGCATCGTGCTGGGCATCGCCCGACTGGTGCGCAGCCGCCCCGAACCGTTCGCCGCCGACGACCTGCTGCTCGCCGAGGAGCTGTGCGCCCGCGCCGCGGTCAGCATCGACAACGCCCGCCGCTACGCCAGGGAGCGCGGCACCGCCCTCGCGCTCCAGCGCAGCCTGCTGCCGCGTCAGCTCCAGGGCCAGATCGCGGTGGACGTCGCCTCCCGCTACCGGCCGGCCGCCGGCCGGCTCGGCGTCGGCGGCGACTGGTTCGACGTCGTCCCGCTCTCCGGCACCCGGGTCGCCCTCGTCATCGGAGACGTGGTGGGCCACGGCGTGCACGCCTCCGCCACCATGGGCCGACTGCGCACGGCGGTGCGCACCCTCGCCGACGTCGACCTGCCGCCCGACGAGCTGCTCACCCACCTGGACGACCTCGTCTCGCACCTCGCCGAGCAGGAGGAGGCGGCCGACCCGACCGCCGCCACCATCGGCGAGGTCGGCGCCACCTGCCTCTACGCCGTGTACGACCCGGTCTCCCGGATCTGCGCCATGGCCAGCGCCGGCCACCCGCCGCCCGTGATCACCGGCCCCGACGGCACCGCCATCCCGGTCGACATCAGCCCGGGCCCCCCGCTGGGGGTCGGCGGGCTGCCCTTCGAGGCCACCCAGGTGCGGCTGCCCGAGGGCAGCCTCATCGCGCTCAGCACCAACGGCCTGATCACCCCGCGCGGCCGGGCCATCGAACAGGGCCAGCGGCTGATGCACGAGGCGCTGGCCGCGCCGGCCAGCACCCTGGAGGAGATCTCCGACCGCGCGCTCGGCCGGCTGCTCCCCGAGCGGCAGACGGACGACGCCGCGCTGCTGCTGGCCAGGACCCGGGCCCTGGACGCGCGGCACGTGGCCACGCTTGAGCTGGCCGCCGAGCCGGCGCTGGTCGCCACCGCCCGCAAGGCGGCGGCCGACCAGCTCGTCGCCTGGGAGCTCACCGAGGCCGCCTTCGTCACCGAGCTGGTGGTCAGCGAGCTGGTCACCAACGCCATCCGGCACGCCGAAGCGCCCATCCAGCTGCGGCTGTTGCGCGGCGAGACGTCGCTGATCATCGAGGTCTCCGACGGCAGCAGCACCGCCCCGCACCTGCGCCGGGCCCGCACCTACGACGAGGGCGGCCGGGGCCTGCTGCTGGTCGCCCAGCTCACCCAGCAGTGGGGCACCCGGCAGACCGCGAGCGGCAAGACCATCTGGGCCGAACAGCAACTCCCGGGCGGCTAGGGCCCGTCGCGCCCTAGACCCGCTCCTCCACCAGCCGCCACACCCGCTCGACCGAGTCCAGCTCGCGCGCCTCGGCGGCCAGCGCCACGCAGTCGGTGTACCGCAGGCCCCTGACCCGGGCCCGCACCGCGTCCAGCGCGGCCGGTGCCGCGGACAGCACGTCGACACCGAGGCCGACGAGCAGCGGCACCAGCAGCGGGTGCGCCGCCGCGTCGCCGCAGACGGAGACCGGCCGCCCGTGGCGGCGGCCGGCCGCCGCCACCTCGCCGATCGCGGTCAGCACGCTGGGATGCGCGGCCAGCGCCGGGGTGGCGGCCGGGTCGCGGCGGTCCACGCCCAGCAGCTGGCACGTCAGGTCGTTGCTGCCGATGGAGAGGAACGCCGCGTCGCGGGCCAGCTCGTCCACCGCGTCGACGGCCTCCCTGAGCTCCACCATGACGCCGAGCGGCGGCGCCTCGACGCCGACCTCGGCGGCGGCCAGGTCGAGGAGCGCGCGGCAGGCCGCCAGCTCCTCGGGCGACGCCACCATCGGGATCATGATCCGCAGCTCGGCCCCGGTGGCGCGGGCCGCGGTCAGCAGCCCGCGGAACTGGTCGGCGAACGCCTCGGGCGCCGCCAGCATCAGCGGCAGCCCGCGCCCCAGGTGGCCGCTCGGGCTGGCGGCGGCGAGGAACGGCGGCAGCTTGTCGTCCGCGAAGTCCAGGGTGCGCACCACCGCGGGCCGCCCCTCCAGCGCCCGCAGCACCGGCGTGACCGTGGCGACGTGCGCTTCCCTGGTCGGCCAGGCCGCCGCGTCCAGGAACGGCAACTCGGTGCGGAGCAGGCCGACGCCCTCGGCGTGGACGGTCAGCGCGGCACGCGCGTCGTCGGCGGTCGCCACGTTGGCGCGCAGCACCATCCGGTGCCCGTCGGTGGTCTCCGACGGCAGGTGCCGGCCGGCGGCCAGCGCCGCCCGCCGCTCGCCGGCCTCGGCCAGCGCCGCCAGGGCCGTCGCACGCTCCGCCTCGGCCGGGTGGGCGACGGCGGCCGGGCCGCCGTCGGCCGCGTCGTCCACCAGGACCTCCACGCCGTCGGGCAGGTCAAGCACCTCGGGGTCGGCCGCCAGCAGCAGCGGGACGCCGAGCGAGCGGGCGACGATCGCGGCGTGCGAGTTGGGGCCGCCCCTGAGGGTGATCGCGGCCCCGACCGCGCGGCCCGGCTCCAGGAGGTCGGCGGCGCCGATCTCCCGGGCGGCCAACACCCGCGGTCGGCCGGCGGCGTTCTCGGCGGCGTTCTCGGCGGCCGGCTCGCGTTCACCGGCCAGCCAGGCCAGGGCGCGCCGCCCCACCTGGCGGATGTCGGCGGCGCGTTCGGCGAGTGTCGGGTCGTCGAGGGCGGCCATCGCGTCCGCGTAGGCGGTGACCGTCTCGTCCAGCGCCCTGGCCGGCGGCGCCCCAGCGGCGGCGCGGGCGACCGCGCCGGCCCGTAGCTCGGGGTCGCCGGCGATCTGGCCGCCGACCTCCATGATGTCGGCCTGCTCGGCGCGCCCCTCGCCGCGCAGCGACTCGGCGAGCGCGAACAGCCGCTCGGCGACGGCGTCCAGCGCCTCGGCGATCAGGGCCGCCGGCTCGCCGTCCGGTGCCGCGTCCAGCTCCAGCGGGCGGTCGGTGCGGAGGAACGGGCCGAGGCCGACGCCTGGTGCGGCGACCCGTCCCGCGAAGCTCCGGCGGGTGGTGGCGGTGGTGGCCGTGGTGGCGGTGGTGTTGGTGGTCATCGGGCGACCTCCGTTCCGGTAGCCGCGTCCGCCAGGGCGCGGAAGAGCAGGGCGGTCGACGCGGCGCCCGGGTCCTGGTGGCCGACGCTGCGCGGGCCCAGATAGGCGGCGCGGCCACGCCTGGCCTGGAGCGGGGTGGTGGCGAGCGCGCCGCGCTCGGCCGCCTCGGCGGCCGCCGAGGCGGCGGCGGCCAGGTCGTCGCCGGCGTCGGACCTGCGGGCGAACGCCTCGACGGCCGGCGCGAACGCGTCGATCATGGTCTTGTCGCCGACCGCCGCGGCGCCCAGCGTCCGCACGGCGTCCAACGCCTCGGCGAGCGCCGTGGCCAGCCCGGTCTCCGGCCGGGCCAGCGCCCGGCCGAGCGCGCGGAAGGCGCTGCCGTAGAGCGGGCCGGCGGCGCCGCCGACGCCGGGGACCAGGGTGTCGCCGGTGACGGTCAGCAACTCGGGGGCCGAGGTGGGCGGCCGCTCGTCCAGGACGGCCAGCACGGCGGAGAAGCCGCGGCGCAGGTTGGCGCCGTGGTCGGCGTCGCCGATGGCCGAGTCGAGCTGGGTCAGCCGCTCCTCGTGCTCGGCCACGGCCGCGGCGAAGGACCGCACCCAGGACAGTGCGAGATCGGTGTCCATGGGGTCTCCCACTCCCTAGCTGCCGGAATTGGATTCATCATCGCTGAACATTGATCGGAAGTTAAGCACGCGTTGCCGACCGGTCGGCCGGGGGACCCCCGGGGCCGGGGG
>NZ_SMKI01000556.1 GCF_004348415.1 Streptomyces hainanensis | reverse complement strand
CTCGGCTGACCGGCCGGCCCCACCCCGGCCGGGTCCGCGTCCCGGCGCAGGATCCGGGCGTGCAACTCGCGCAGCGCCGGCCCGGGTTCGTCCCCGAGCTGATCCACCAGGCGCCGGCGGATCCCGTCGTACGACGCCAGCGCCTCGCCCTGCCGCCCGCTGCGGTGGAGCGCCAGCATCAGCATGCCCGCGATCGTCTCGTCCAGCGGGTGCTGCTCCGCGAGCTGGTGCAGGAACGGGATCTCCTCCGCGTGCCGTGCCAGCCGCAGGCCGAGCTCGGCGCGGCCGATCCTCGCGGTCAGCAGCTCCCGTTCCAGCGTCACCCGGGCGCTCGCCGCCCACGCCGTGGTCAGATCGGACAGCGGCCGGTCGTCCCACAGCGCCAGTGCCCGGTCGAACAGGGCGAGCGCGACCGGCTCGTCCCGCCCCCGCACCGCGTCCCGCGCCTGGGCCACCAGACGACGGAAGCGGTGCAGGTCGACGGCCGCGGGGTCGACGGCGAGCAGGTAGCCGCCGCGCCGCCGCAGCACCAGGGAGTGGCCGGCCGGCAGTGCCCGCCGGAGCCGGGTGGCGCAGGTGTACAACGCCGCCCTGGGGTGCCGGGGCAGCTCACCGCCCCAGATCTGGTCGATCACCAACTCGTCGGAGACGAACTCGTCGGCGCGCCACGCCAGCGCGGCCAGCAGCGAACGCACCCGCTCCGAGGCCAGGTCCACTTGCGTTCCCGGCACCCGCAGCCGCACCGAGCCGAGCAGTCGGATCTCCATCGCACCAGCCAATCGTCGAACGGACCGGTCGGTACTGTGGAGCACGCCCGCATGGCCCGCGCATGGCCACGCCATGCACGCCGCGCCCGCCCGCGCGCCGGTCACAGTGCCGGGGTGCGCCGGCGCGACAGCAGGCGCCGCACCCGCGGCCCGTGCCGCCGCCACCAGGCCCACGCCCACAGGCACTGCAGGCCGCCCACCACCGCGATGGTCGTCGCCGCGTCCAGCGCCGTCACCCAGTCGGTGGGCTCGACCACCGCCGTGAGCGAACGACGCAACAGCGGCCACGTCACCTGCGTCAGGATGTTCACGCCGAGCACCAGGGCCGTGCCCGAGCCCCCGACGAGCAGCACCGCGTACCAGCGCAGCGCACGCCGCTCCCGCCCGGGCAGCCCGGCCAGCGGGTCGCGGGCCGGGCGGCGGACCAGCCGGGCGGCGAGGAAGCGCAGGTGACCGATCGCGTCGCCGAACATGTTGCGGCACCCCGTCAGGTCCTGGAGGACGAAGTAGAGGTCGGTGCGCATGAACACCATCAGCTGGCTCGCCGTGCCGAACAGCGCGGCGAGGACCAGCACCGTCAGCACGGGAATGCCGCCCCACAGCGCCATGGCCGTCAGGCCGGCCCCGCAGATCGCCAGGTCGAGGACGATGCCCGCCAGATAGACCGTCAGCCGCGTGCGGCGGTCCGCCAGCCAGATCCCGGAGACCTCGGTCTGCGCCACCAGGAAGTGCAGCCGGGTGCCGAGCCGGATCTGCCCGGGCACCCCGGCGGCCCGCGCCGTCAGCAGGTGCGCCAGCTCGTGCAGGAAGATCAGCAGCCACGTCAGCGCGGCCTGGGTGAGCAGCACGACCGTGCCGTGTTCGGCCCACAGGAGGTCACCGAGCCGGGGCACCGCCGCCGGCCTGAACACCGCGACCGCGACGCCGCAGAGCGCCAGCGCCAGCAGCGCGCCGTGCAGCAGCGGGCTCAGCGTCCACCGCACCTGGCGGGGCGTGACCCGGGGAAGGCTCGACGCCACCGGCTCGGGCCCCGGCTGGGTCCGGCCGTCGATCGACGCGACCATGCCGAGCCCGGCCAACGTCCGCACGAATCCGGCGACATCGAGGTCCTGACCGGTCTCGGCACGGATCCGCGCCCTGGTGTCCCGCACGGTCGCGCCGGACTCCAGCGCGCGGATGGCGCGCACGCCCGCGTCCGGCACCGCCACGTAGCTCCCCGCGTCCCGCCGCCCGACGATCCACTCCGCGCCGTCCGCGCGGAAACCCAGCGGATGGAAGACCACCCTCGACACGCCGTCACCCACCGTCAGCCACCGGCACGGCCCGGCCCGCACAGCTCGCACCCCTCGCGCGCCGGATGCCGCACGTACACCAGGTGGTCGGGGGCGATCAGGTTGACGCCCCTGACGTAGCCGGGTGGCTGCCTGGCCGTGTCGGTCAGCAGCGAGATGATCTCGTACGCCACCAACTGGCCGGAGATCGCCGCCGAGGGCGCGATCACCCCGTGCCCCCCGATCACCGGCATCGGTTGGCCCGGCGCGACCCTGGCCTCCTCGCCGGCCGCCACGCACTCGTAGCAGGGCCCTTCGGGCGCGTAGGTGCCCACGGAGACCAGCGGCCCGTTGTACCCGCCGCCCACCCAGGGCACCCCGGCCGCGACGCAGGCCCGGCTGGCCATGATGTTGACGTCCTCGACCGGCGACTCGTCCGCGCACATGGCCAGTACGTCGAAGCCGGCCAGCAGCTCCGTCAGTTCCGCCGCGGTGTGCACCATCCGCCGTTCCGTGGTGACGGTGACCTCCGAGTTCACCGCCCGCAGCGCGCTCGCGGCGGCCGTCACCTTGGGCCGGCCGAGGTCGGCCTCCGTGTAGAGCGCCTGCCGGGTCAGATTGGTCAGTTCGACCACGTCGGCGTCCACACAGTGCAGCCGGCCGGTGCCGGCCGCCGCGAGCGCCCAGGCGGCGTGGCTTCCGGTGCCGCCGAGGCCGAGGACCAGCACCCGGGCGTTCCTGAGCCGGAGTTGGGCGTCCCACCGGCCCGGCCGCGGCCGCAGGTCGACCCGGCGGAAGAACGCCTGGTTCCTGCCGTACCGTTCGGCCTCGGCGACGCTCAGCCCCTCCGGTGTCGACTGGTCAGCCGCGTCCTCGACGTACCCGGAGTCGATCAGCTCGGCGACCAGGCCGGCGGCGGTCCGGGGGGAGAGCTCGGGGAAGTCCTCGCACAGCCGCCGTATGACGCCGGCGGGGGAGTGCTCCCCGTCCAGCAGGGCGAGCGCCGCCCAGACCCAGCCGTGCGGGTCCCTGATCTCGGCGGCCAGCCCGTAGACGTCACCGCCGATCCGCACCAGTCCCTCCGTGTGCCGGTGGGGAAGATGCTCGACCTTCACTCGTGGACGTCGCACTGCGGCACCCTCCCTGGTGACCTGCGGGCCTGGTGTCCCACGGGCCGGCGAGAGGAGGTCACGCCTCTCGCCGGCCCACCCCTCGTGAGGTGACACGGGCTGGCCGAACCGTGGTTCAACGCGCGGTTCAACGCGCGGTTCAGCGTCCGGTTCAGCGCTCGGTTCAGCGCGAGACGGCCTTGTTCTGGATCGTCTCGATCCTGTCGAGCAGCCGGATCTCGATGGCCCGCGGAGCGGCCTCCTCCTCGGGCCGCACGGTCGTGACGGTCTCTTCCTGGACCTCGGCCACGGTGTTCTCCCTTGCGTCGACTGCTTCGGCGACGATCGCCGCCGCACGTCCACCCTCGCGCGGACGGCTGTCGCCGATCTGTCGCCGATCTGTCGGCGGGGAAGTCACGGGGGAGTCGCGGAGGGAGTCGCGGGGGAGCCGAGGGAAGGTCCCGGAGGGCCCGGACGGTTCAGGAACCCGCCACGGCGGCCCTGACCTGCTCCTCGACGGTCGGGTGGGCGAAGGCGAAGCCGGCGTCGAGCAGCCGGCGCGGCACCACCCGCTGGCTGCCGAGGACGTCCTGCGCGAACTCGCCGAGCACCAGGCGCAGCGCGGGCGCCGGCACCGCGCACAGCGTCGGCCGGTGCAGCACCCGGCCCATCACCCGCGTCACCTCGCGGTTGGTCAGCGGCTCGGGGCCGGTGAGGTTGACCGGGCCCGAGAGCCCGGGGAGGTCGTCGAGCAGGAAGCGGAGGGCGGCCACGTGGTCGTGGAGCGAGATGGCGCTCCAGTACTGCCGGCCGCTGCCGAGCCGGCCGCCGATCCCGGCCCGGAAGATCGGGAACAGCCGCCCCCACGCCCCGCCGGAGCGGGCCACCACCAGGCCGGTCCGGGCGAACGCGACGCGCACCCCGGCCCGCTCCGCCGGCTCGGCCGCCGCCTCCCAGGCCACCGAGAGGTCGGCGAGGAAGCCGGTGCCCGCCGGCTCGTGCTCGTCCACCGGGCGGTCGCCGGTGTAGCCGTAGTAGCCGATGGCGCTGCCGGCGACCAGGACGCGCGGCGGCCGGTCGAGCGAGGCGATCGCGTGGGCCAGGGACGCCGTTCCGACGACCCGGCTGTCGCGGAGCTCCGCCTTGTAGCGGTCGGTCCAGCGGTGGTCGGCGACGCCGGCGCCGGCGAGGTGGACGACGGCCGTGCAGCCGTCGAGCGCCACCCGGTTGACCTCGGGCTCCTGACCCGACGGATCCCAGCGCTCCTCGTCCGCCGTGCGCGGCGGCCGCCGCACCAGCCGGACGACGTCGACCCCGTCGGCGCGCAGCGCGGCGACCAGCGCCGAGCCGATCAGCCCGGACGACCCGGTGACGGCGACGCGCTCCGGGCGCTCTTCTGGTTCCCGCATGGCCTCATCCTCGTCGATCGGACGATCACGCGTCGACCCGACCGCCGGGGGCGGGTCGGGCCAGGGCCCACAG
>NZ_SMKI01000555.1 GCF_004348415.1 Streptomyces hainanensis | reverse complement strand
GACAGTCCTGACCCCACCCCGACCCCCACATGCGATCACGTCTGCTCCCGCTGCTCATCGTCCTGCTGGCCGGTGTGCTGCTCGCCCTCGGCATCCCGCTCGCCGCCAGCCAGGCGCGCACCGAGCAGCAGCGCGTCGTCGTCGACCGGATCGACGACACCGCCCGCTTCGCCTCGCTCGCCCAGTTCGCCGCCGGTGACGCCGGCGAGGACCAACTCGACACGCTCCAACTGGAGCTCGACACCTACTACGACGTCTACGGCATCAGCGCCGGCGTCTTCCAACGCACCGGCGAGCCGCTGGCGGCGTCGCCGCACGGCTGGCAGATGCCGGGCGGCAGCCAGGCGCAGGAGTTCGCCGAGGCGCTGGCCGGCCGGCGCAGCGAGGGCCCGAGCCAGGTGTGGCCGTGGAACACCGACCGGCACCTGGTGGTCGCCTCCCCGGTGATCCGCGACGGCGACGTGATAGCCGTGGTGGTCACCGAGTCACCCACCGGCCCGTTGCGGTCCCGGATCCTCCAGGGCTGGCTGCCCATCGTGGCCGGCCTGGCCGCCGCCACCCTGCTCGCCGTGGCCGCCGCCGTCCAGCTCACCAGCTGGGTGCTGCGACCGGTGCGGGTGCTGGACCGGGCCACCCACCAGATCGCCACCGGACGGATGACCGCCCGCGTCGCGCCCTCCGGCGGCCCACCGGAGCTGCGCCGGCTCGCCCAGTCGTTCAACGAGATGGCCGACAACGTCGAGCAGGTGCTCGAACAGCAGCGGGCCTTCGTCGCCGACGCCTCCCACCAGCTGCGGAACCCGCTCGCCGCCCTGCTGCTCCGCATCGACCTGCTGGGCCTCGAACTGCCCGAGGACAACGCCGAGATCGCCTCCGTGCGCGCCGAGGGCAAGCGGCTCGCCACCGTGCTCGACGGCCTCCTCGACCTCGCGCTCGCCGAACACAGCGCGGCGGACCTGGCGATCACCGACGTCGCCGCGCTGGTCGCCGAGCGGCTGTCGGCCTGGCAGCCGGTCGCCGACCGGCGCGGCGTCGACCTGCGGCTCGGCGGCCCCGGCGCCGTCACCGGCTGGGCCGACCCGGTCGGCCTCTCCAGCGCCCTGGACGCGCTCGTCGACAACGCGCTCAAGTTCACCCCGAGCGGCGGCGAGGTCACCCTGACCGTCACCGCCGCCGGCGACCACGTCACCATCGTCACCACCGACACGGGACCGGGGCTCGACGACGCCGAGCTGGAACGCATCGGCGACCGCTTCTGGCGCAGCGGCCGGCACCAGAACATCAACGGCTCCGGGCTCGGCCTGTCCATCGTCGGCGCGCTCCTCGGGGCCGCCGGGGCCGACGTGGCCTACGACCACCACCGGCCCCACGGCCTGCGGGTCACCATCACCCTGCCGCGGCACGCCCCCGAGACCCGGCACGAGGCCGCCCCGGTCAGCCCGCCGCGGCAGGCCTCAACCGCAGAGTGACGATCTGGAACGGGCGCAGCGCGAGCGGCACGCCGCCGTCCGTGTCGAGCGCGACCTCCGGGGCCAGCGGACCCGCGTCGAGCGGCCGCTCCAGCAGGTCGGTCGCGGTCACCCCGGCCAGCGGGAAGCCGGCCGTCAGCCGCCCGGACGACCGGCCGCCGCCCGCCTCGTAGAGCCGGACCACCACGTCGCCGCTCCGGTCGTCGGCCAGCTTCACGGCCGCCACCACCAGGCCCTCGCCGGCCACCGACACCAGGGGCTCCACGGTGGCCGAGCCCGGCGCCTCGCGCTCCGGCAGGTTGATCCGGTGGCCCTCCCGGACCGCGTCGAGCAGCGAGGCGCCGGGCGCCAGCGCGTACCGCAGCAGGTGCTCGCCCTGGTCGGTCTCCGGGTCCGGATAGCGCGGTGCCCGCAGCAGCGACAGCCGCACCGTGGTCGTCTGCCCGCCGTCCGGCCGCACCTCACGGGTGACGTCGTGCCCGTACGTCGAGTCGTTCACCAGCGCCGCGCCCCAGCCGGGCTCGGCCACCCGCAGCCAGCGGTGCGCGCAGATCTCGAACTTGGCCGCGTCCCACGAGGTGTTGGTGTGGGTGGGCCGCTCCACGTGCCCGAACTGGGTCTCGGCCGCCGACCGGTCCGCCTTCACGTCCAGCGGGAACGCCGCCTTGAGGATCTTCTCCCGCTCGTGCCAGTCGATCGCCGCCTCGGCGTCCAGCACCCGGGCGCCGGCCCGCAGCGTCAGCCGCTGCGTCACCCGCGAGCCGGCGCCGAACGAGCGGGTCACCGCCACCGTCGCCGCCCCGTCCGAGGCCGACTCCAGCGCCAGCTCGTCCACCGCCACCAGGTCGACGACCCGGTGCCGGTAGAAGGCGTCGATGTCCCAGGCGTCCCACAGGTTGGGCAGGTCCGGGTGCACCTGGAGCAGGTTGCCCGCGCCGCCCGGCGCGATCGCCTCCCGCCCGGTCGCCAGCTCCACCGCCGACACCACCAGGCCGCGCCCGTCGACCACCACCCGCAGCAGCCCGTTGGCCAGCGTGCAGCCACCGTCTTCGCGGGGCGCCACCGTCACCGGCTCGGCACCGGGCGCCGGGCCGGACCGCGGCCCGGCTCCGCCGGCCGGCACCCCGCCCCGCTCGTGCGGCGCCGCGTTGAACACCACCGTGCCGGGGCCGTCGCCCGCCAACGCCCGCTGCGCCTCGGCGATCAGGCCGAGCAGCTCGTCCCGCAGCCGCGCGTAGGTCGCCCGCGCCTCCCGGTGCACCCAGGCGATCGACGAGCCGGGCAGGATGTCGTGGAACTGGTGCA
This sequence comes from Streptomyces hainanensis, assembly GCF_004348415.1. Lineage (GTDB taxonomy): Bacteria > Actinomycetota > Actinomycetes > Streptomycetales > Streptomycetaceae > Streptomyces > Streptomyces hainanensis. The sequence continues at coordinate 1,856 of NZ_SMKI01000555.1, read as the reverse complement.
GCAGCACCGTCTTCCAGATCCCGTCCAGCGCCTCGTGCGGATACGCGTACCCCGGCGCCCGCAGCGCCGCCGTCGCCGCCCACAGCTCGGCCTCGCGCAGCAGCGACTCGCTGTGCCGGTTGCCCTGCTTCGTCTTGGCCTGCGAGGTGTAGGTGCCCCGGTGCAGCTCCAGGTACAGCTCGCCCACCCACACCGGCGCGTCCGGGTACTCGGCCTCCGCCTCGGCGAAGAACGCGGCGGGCCGCTCGATCGCCACCCGCGGCGAGCCCTCCAGGTCCCGCAGCCGCCGGGCCCGCGCCAGCATCTCGCGGGTCGGGCCGCCACCGCCGTCGCCGAAGCCGAACGGCACCAGCGAGCGGGAACCCCGACCCTTCTCCCGGTAGTTGGCCGCCGCGTGGGCCAGCTGCTCGCCGCCCAGGTCGGAGTTGTAGGTGTCCACCGGCGGGAAGTGCGTGAAGACCCGGGTGCCGTCGATCCCCTCCCACCAGAAGGTGTGGTGCGGGAACGGGTTGGTCTGGCTCCAGGAGATCTTCTGGGTCAGGAACCACTTCGAGCCGGAGAGCCGCACCAGCTGCGGCAGCGCCGCCGTGTAGCCGAACGAGTCGGGCAGCCACACCTCCTCGGTCTCGATCCCGAACTCGTCGAGGAAGAACCGCTTGCCGTACACGAACTGCCGCGCCATGGCCTCGCCGCCCACCATGTTGGTGTCCGACTCCACCCACATGCCGCCGACCGGCACGAACGAGCCCTCGGCCACCTTCTTCTTGACCCGCGCGTACACCTCGGGCCGGTGCTCCTTGAGCCAGGCCAGCTGCTGCGCCTGCGACATGGCGAAGACGAACTCGGGGTGGTCGTCCATCAGCCGCACCACGTTCGCGGAGGTGCGGGCCACCTTCCGCACTGTCTCGCGCAGCGGCCAGAGCCAGGCCGAGTCGATGTGCGCGTGCCCCACCGCGCTGACCCGGTGCGCCGAGGCGTGCGCCGGATCGGCCAGCACCCCGGCCAGCTCGGCCCGGGCGTCGGCCGCGCTGCCGACGACGTCGTCCAGGTCGAGCGCGTCGAGCGCGCGCTCCACGGCCCGCAGGATCGTCCACCGCCTGGCGTCCTCGACGGCCAGCCGCGTCATCAGGCCGCCCAGCACCTCCAGGTCCTGCACCAGCTCCCAGACCTCCGGCTCGAAGACCGCGAGCTCCATCCGCGCCAGCCGGTACAGCGGCTCGTCGCCGGCGGTCAGCCGGTCGCCGAGCGGGCTCGGCCCCTGCTCGTTGAGGATCGGGTTGGCCGCCGCCTCCACCAGCAGCTGGACGGGCTCGCCGCCGGCCACCGCGTCCCCGATCCGCACCCAGTCGTTCTGCGGGTGCAGGCCCTTCACGGCCTCGCCGTCCGGCCGGTAGACCAGCCCCTCGCACTGGAAGCCCGGCATCCGCCGCTCGAAGCCCAGGTCGAGCACCGCCTCCACGGTCCGCCCCGCCCACTCCCGCGGCACCCGGCCGGTGACCCGGAACCACGTGGTGCCCCACGCCGGGCCCCACGACTCACCCACCGCGGCCGGGCGGTAGACGGCGGCGAGCCCCTCGGCCACCGGCACCGGCTCGCCCGGCGCGTCCCACCGCTCCAGGGCCAGTGGCGCCGTCGGGCCGTGGACAGCCGGCCTGATCCGCTCGGTCAGCACCCGGTGCAGTCGTTGTTCGACGAGATTGCGGTCATCGTGCATGGCTGGGCTGACTCCCTTGTCCTAGTCGTCTGCGTCGTCTGCTTGCCGTCGTGGTCCGGACGTGGCGTGGTGGACGGTGGCGCTCGGCTTCGGTCGCGGTGGGAGAGCGGGGAGAGTCGGTGCTGTCTCTGATACACATCTC
>NZ_SMKI01000554.1 GCF_004348415.1 Streptomyces hainanensis | reverse complement strand
GTCGTCGGGTCCGGGCGGAGGCGGGGGCGGCTCGTCGTCGGGGTCGCCGCCGTGTCGCTCCAACGTCTCGTCCAGTGTCCGCTCGTCGAGGCCCGGGGCGTCGAACGGCGCCCGGCGCCTGCGGTGCGGCAGCGCGAGCAGCGCCGCCTGCCGGACGTCCTCGGCGAGCACCGCCGTGCGGCCGGCCCAGGCGGCCAGCGCCGTGGCGGCCCTGGCCATCACCAGGTCGGCCCGCATCCCGTCCACCTCGAACGCGGCGCAGGTGGCGGCGATCTGCCGCAGCGCGGTGTCGCCGAGCACCACGTCGGGCAGCAGCGCCCTGGCGGCGGCGATCCGGTGCCGCAGCGCGTCGCCCTCGGCTGCCCAGTGGGTGGCGAAGCCGGCCGGGTCGGCGTCGAACGCCAGCCGCCTGCGCACCACCTCGGCCCGCTCGTCCGGGTCCCGGGAGGCGGTGACCTCCACGGTGAGGCCGAACCGGTCGAGGAGCTGCGGGCGCAGCTCGCCCTCCTCCGGGTTCATGGTGCCCACCAGCAGGAAGCGGGCGGCGTGCCGGACCGAGACGGCGTCCCGCTCGACGTGGCTGACGCCCATCGCGGCGGCGTCGAGCAGCAGGTCGACCAGGTGGTCGTGGAGCAGGTTCACCTCGTCCACGTAGAGCACGCCGCGGTGGGCGCGGGCCAGCAGCCCGGGCTCGAAGGCGGTGACGCCCTCGGCCAGCGCGCGTTCCAGGTCGAGGGCGCCGGTGAGCCGGTCCTCGCTGGCGCCGACCGGCAGTTCCACGAGGCGCGCCGGCCGGCCGGCGCCGGATCCCGTGGGGTGGGGCCCGTCGGGGCAGTCGGGTTCCGGCGCGGCCGGGTCGCAGGCGAAGCGGCAGTCGGGCACGACGGTCACCTCGGGCAGCAGCGGGGCGAGCGCCCGGACCGCGGTGGACTTGGCGGTGCCCTTCTCGCCGCGGACCAGCACCCCGCCCACGGCGGGCGAGACCGCGTTGAGCAGCAGCGCGAGCCGCAGGTCGGCCATGCCCACCAGGGCGGCGAACGGGTAGCCGGGGGACGGGGGTCGGGTACTCACGTGTCGTCGCCTTCCAGCCGGCCTTCGAGTTCCAGGTAGGTCTCGCGCAGCGCCGCCAGCGTCTCCGCCTCGGGCCGCGCCCAGAGGCCGCGGTCGGCGGCCTCCAGCATCCGCTCGGCGATGCCGCGCAGCGCCCAGGGGTTGGACCGCTCCATGAAGGCGCGGTTCTCGTCGTCGAACACGTAGGCGGCGGCGAGGCGTTCGTACATCCAGTCGTCGACGACGCCGGCGGTGGCGTCGTAGCCGAAGAGGTAGTCGACGGTGGCGGCCATCTCGAAGGCGCCCTTGTAGCCGTGCCGGCGCATGGCCGCCATCCAGCGGGGGTTGACGACCCGGGCCCGGAACACCCGGTGGGTCTCCTCGGCGAGGGTGCGGGTCCGCACCTGGTCGGGCACGGCGGAGTCCCCGATGTAGGCGGTGGGTGAGGTGCCGGTGAGCTGGCGGACCATGGCGACCATCCCGCCGTGGTACTGGAAGTAGTCGTCGGCGTCGGCGATGTCGTGCTCGCGGGTGTCGACGTTCTTGGCGGCGACCTGGATGCGGCGGAACGCGGCCTCCATGTCGCCGCGGGCCGGGCGTCCTTCGAGGCCGCGCCCGTAGGCGTAGCCGCCCCACACCGCGTACACCTCGGCGAGGTCGGCGTCGCCGCGCCAGTCGCGGGAGTCGATGAGGGGCAGCAGCCCGGCTCCGTAGGCGCCCGGCTTGGAGCCGAAGATCCGGGTGGTGGCGCGGCGGCGGTCCCCGTGCCGGGCGGTGTCCTGGTCGGCGTGCGCCCGCACGTGGTTCCGTTCGGGGGTCTCGTCGAGCTCGGCCACCGTCCGCACGGCGTCGTCGAGGAGGGCCACGACGTGGGGGAAGGCGTCCCGGAAGAAGCCGGAGATCCGGATGGTGACGTCGATCCTGGGCCGGTCGAGCTCGGCGGGCGGCACCACCTCGAAGCCGGTGACGCGCCGGGACGCGTCGTCCCAGCGCGGGCGGCAGCCGAGCAGCCACAGGATCTCGGCGATGTCGTCGCCCTGGGTGCGCATGCAGGAGGTGCCCCAGACCGTGAGGCCGACGGAGGCCGGGTAGCGTCCCTCGTCGGCGAGGTGGCGGGCCAGCAGGGAGTCGGCGAGGGCCCGGCCCACCTCCCAGGAGAGCCGGGAGGGGATGGCCTTGGGGTCGACGGAGTAGAAGTTGCGGCCGGTGGGCAGCACGTTGACCAGGCCGCGGGTGGGCGATCCGGAGGGGCCGGCCGGCACGTAGCCGCCGTCCAGCGCGTGCAGTACGTTCCCGATCTCCTCGCCGGTGCGGGCCAGGCGCGGCACGAGCTCGGTGGCGGCGAAGTCCAACACCCGTACGACATCCGGTTCCTCGGTGCCGAGCACGGCGGCGGCGACGGGGCCGGCGGCGGCCGGGGCCCAGTCCCGCTCCTCCATCGCCTCGGCGAGCCGGCGGGCCAGCGCCTCCAGCAGGTCGACCGCGTCCGACGCCGTCCGGCCCGGGCCGAGTTCGGCGGGGATCGCCACCCGGGCGCCCGGCTCGGCGAGCAGCCGCGCCTCGTCCAGGCCGAAGTGGGCGGCCAGCGCGGCCCGCAGCCCGGGCAGCGCGCCGGCCACCCCGCCCCACACCTGGGCCGAACGCAGCACGGCGAGCGCCAGGTTGACGCGCGGCTCCCCCACCGGGCCCTCGCCGAGGATGTGGAGGCCGTCGCGGATCTGGACGTCCTTGATCTCGCAGAGCCAGCCGTCGACGTGCAGCACGAACTCGTCGAACTCGTCGTCGTCCGGCTGTTCCGTCACCCGCAGGTCGTGGTGGAGCTCGGCGGCCCGCACCAGGGTCCAGATCTGGGCCCGCACCGCCGGCACCTTGTCCGGGTCGAGGTCGCTGACCAGCGCGTACTCGTCCAGCAGCTGTTCGAGTCTGGCCAGGTCGCCGTAGGAGTCGGCGCGGGCCATCGGCGGCACCAGGTGGTCGACGACGGTGGCGTGGCCGCGGCGCTTGGCCTGGGTGCCCTCGCCCGGGTCGTTGACGATGAACGGGTAGACCAGCGGGAGTTCGCCGAGCACGGCGTCCGGGGCGCAGCCGGCGGAGAGGCCGAGCCCCTTGCCCGGCAGCCACTCCAGGGTGCCGTGCTTGCCCAGGTGGACCAGCGCGTGGGCGCCGAAGGTGTGGTCGAGCCACCGGTAGGCCGCCAGGTAGTGGTGGGAGGGCGGCAGGTCGGGGTCGTGGTAGACGGCGATCGGGTTCTCGCCGAAGCCGCGCGGCGGTTGGATGAGCAGCACCACGTTGCCGAACCGCAGCGACGCCAGCACGATGTCGTCGCCGTCGACGTAGAGCGAGCCCGGCGGCTCGCCCCAGTGCTCGACCATGGCCGCGCGCAGCCCGGGGTCGAGCCGGTCGAACCACTCGCGGTAGTCACCCAGCGGCACCCGGGCGGGCGCGGCGGCCAGCTGTTCCTCGGTGAGCCACTCCACGTCGTGGCCGCCGGCGGCGATCAGCCGGTGGATCAACTCGTCGCCGTCGTCCGGGTGTTCCCCCACCGTGTAGCCGGCGGCGGCGAGCGCGGCCAGCAGCCGGACGGCGGAGGCGGGGGTGTCGAGGCCGACGGCGTTGCCGACCCGGGAGTGCTTGGTCGGGTAGGCGGTGAAGACCAGGCCGACGTGCTTCTCCGCGGGGGGCAGGTGGCGGAGGGCGGCGTGCCGGGCGGCGATCCCGGCGACCCGGCGGGCCCGTTCGGGGTCGGCGACGTAGACCGGCACGCCGTCGGGCCCCTCCTCCGTGAACGGCCCCTCCTCCTTGAAGGAGAAGGGCACGGTGATCAGCCGTCCGTCGAACTCGGGGATGGCGACCTGCATGGCGGCGTCGAGCGGGGAGAGCGCGGCGTCCGACGCGGCCCAGCCGTCCCGGGAGCCGGTGAGGCAGAGCCCCTGGAGGACGGGCACGTCGAGGGCGGCGAGCGCCCCCGCGTCCCAGGTCTCGTCGCCGCCCTCGGCGCCCGCGGTGCCGGGACCGCCGGCGGTGCCGCCGGCGGCGAGCACCGTGGTGACCAGGGCGTCGGCGCGGCCGAGCAGGGCGAACAGCTCGGGGGGCGCGCCGCGCAGGCTGCCGCAGTACACGGGCAGCGCGTTGGCGCCGGCGTCCTCGACGGCGTCGCAGAGGGTGTCGACGAAGCCGGTGTTCCCCGACAGGTGGTGGGCCCGGTAGAACAGCACGCCGACCGTCGGTCGGCCCGGCTTGTGCGGCCGCTCCTGGTACACCCCGAACTCGGGGGTGACGAGCGGCGGCGCGAAGCCCTCGCCGGTGCGCAGCACGGTGGCGGAGAGGAAGCGGGCCAGCTCGGCGAGGTTCTCGGGCCCGCCGGCGACCAGGTAGGCGAGCGCCCGCGCCACGACGCCCGGCGGCACGGTGGCGGCGGCCATCAGCTCCGCGTCGGGCGTGGACTCGCCACCGAGCAGCACCGCGGGCACGCCGGAGGCGATGACGGCGTCGACGCCCGCCTCCCAGGCGCGGCGGCCGCCGAGGAGCCGCACCACGGCCAGGTCGGCGCCGTCCAGCAGGGCCGGCAGGTCGGTGGCGGGGTCGGTGCGGGTG
>NZ_SMKI01000553.1 GCF_004348415.1 Streptomyces hainanensis | reverse complement strand
GTCGCCCGCCCGGCCGGCGACGTGTACGCCTACGCCTCCCAGCCGGTCAACCTGCCCCGCTGGGCCCACGGTCTCGGCACCTCGGCCGAGGAGGTGGGCGAGGGCGAGTGGTTCGTCGACTCGCCCATGGGGCGGGTGCGGATCACGTTCGCGCCGAACAACGAGTACGGCGTGGTGGACCACGACGTGACGCTGCCGTCCGGGGAGACGGTGCACAACCCGATGCGGGTGATCGGGGACGGCCACGAGGCGTGCGAGGTGGTGTTCACGCTGCGCAGGCGGCCCGGGACGAGCGATGAGGAGTTCGAGCGGGACGCGGCGGCGGTGGCGGCGGATCTGGCCCGGCTCGCGGAGCTCATGGAGCGGCGGGCGGATAACGACGGCGAATAGGTGCGCATGGATCCGCCCATGATGGGTAGCCGCGCGGCCATGGCTCCACCGAGAGAATTTCCACGACCATTTCAGAGATATCCGGAGACGAAAGGCGTCAGCCGCAGGTCCCTGCTGGCCGGGATGGCGGCTTTCGGGGCGCTGGGCGCCGCCGGCTGCTCACGGGTCGCCGCGCAGGGAAAGGTGGAAGGAGGCGATCTGCTGGACCGGCTGCGCGACAGCGGTTCCGTGAAGATCGGTATCGCCAGCGAGCCGCCGTTCGGTTATATCGACGACCAGGGCGAGCCCACCGGCGAGGCGCCGGAGGTCGCCAAGGTCATCTTCCAACGGCTCGGTGTGGAGAATGTCACACCCGTTCCGGTGGAATTCAGCGCGCTGATTCCGGGGCTCAAGGCGCAACAGTTCGACGTGGTGTCCGCCGGGATGTACATCAATCCCACCCGGTGCGCCCAGGTCCTGTTCTCCGACCCCGACTACGTCATGCTCGACGCGTTCATCGTGCCCGCGGGCAACCCGAAGGGGCTGCGCGACTACGACGACATCGCCGAGCAGGGCCTGGTGCTGGCCACCGGCCAGGCGTACGCCGAGATCGATTACGCGGAGGCCGCGGGCGTCCGCGACATCCTGATCCTCCCGGACCAGGTGGCCGGGCTCGACGCGGTGGTGCAGGGCCGCGCCGACGCGTTCGCCGGAACCAATGTGACGGTCCAGGGAGTCGTCGAGGGCAACAGCCGGGTCGAGGCCAACGAGCCGTTCCAGCCCATGGTGGACGGCGAGCCGGCCTACGGCGCCGGCGGCTTCGCCTTCCGCCCCTCCGAGAAGAATTTCCGCGACGCGTTCAACGAGGAACTGCTGGCGATCCGGGAGAGCGGAGAGCTACTCGAGATCGTGGCGCCCTTCGGCTTCACCGAGGCGGAGATGACCGATCTCACGGCAGAGGAGTTGTGCCGATGATGACGGAGGGAATGTTCACCAACTACTTCCTGCCGGGAATCTGGATCACCATTCAGGTCACCGTGTTCAGCGCGGCACTCGGCGTTGTCGTGGCGTTTCTCATCGGCACGCTGCGCACCTCACGCCTCTGGATAGTCCGCTTTCTCGCGGGTTGCTACTTCGAGATCTTCCGTGGCATGTCGGCGCTGATCCTGATGTTCTGGCTGGTGTTCGCGCTGCCGCTGATGCTCGGCTGGCAGCTGGTCCCGATGTGGGCGGGCGTGCTCGCGCTCGGGCTCACCTACGGCGCCTACGGCGCCGAGGTGGTGCGCGGCGCGTTGGCGGCCGTGCCGGTGGCACAGCGCGAGGCGGGGGTCGCGTTGGGCTTCACGCGGGTGCAGCGGCTGCGGCGGATCGAGATCCCGCAGGCCTGGCCCGAGATGGTGCCGCCGTTCAACAACCTGCTGATCGAGCTGCTCAAGGGCACCGCGCTGGTGTCCACCATCACCGTCGCCGACATGGCGTTCGCGGGGAACCTGGTGCGGCTCGGCAGCAACGAGAGCGCGCCGGTCTACACCCTGCTGCTGGTGCTCTACTTCGCCATGGCCTTCGTCCTCACCCGCGGCATGCGGGTGCTGGAACGTCACGCCAAGGCGAGCGTCGGGCAGACGATCGAGCGGCGCGGCCTGTTCGCGCGCCGAAGGCCGCCCGCGCCCACGCTGGGCGCTCCCGACGCGGAGGCGCTGCCGGCCGGTGGAACGGTGGGTACGCGATGAATCTCGACTGGAACTGGGACGTCGTCGGCGACTTCATGCCGGTGTTCTGGGAGGGGGTGGCGATCACCCTCCGGGCGCTGTTCCTCGGCAGCCTGACGGCCTTCGCGCTCGGCCTCGTCTGGGCACTGGCGCTGCGCTCCCCCTACGCGTGGGTGCGGTGGCCGGTGACGGCGTTCACCGAGTTCGTCCGCAACACCCCGCTGCTGGTGCAGCTCTTCTTCCTGTACTACGTGCTGCCCGAGTGGGGGCCGTCGATGTCGGCGCTCACCACCGGGATCGTGGGCCTCGGCCTGCACTACTCGACGTACACCGCCGAGGTCTACCGCGCCGGCATCGACGGGGTCCCCGTCGGCCAGTGGGAGGCGGCCACGGCCCTCAGCCTGCCGCGCGGCCGCACCTGGCTGGCCGTGATCCTGCCGCAGGCCATCCGTCGGGTGCTGCCGGCGCTCGGCAACTACGTCATCGCGATGCTGAAGGACTCCCCCATGATCGCCGTCATCGGGGCGCTCGACATGTTCGGAGAGGCCCGGAACTTCAGCAACGAGACCTTCACCACCGAGGCGTACACGATAGTCGGCCTCGCCTTCCTCGTGATCGCCTATCCGGCCTCTCTGCTGATCAGATTCCTGGAGCGTCGTCTTGTCCTCACCAGCTGACCCCCCGATGCAGACCCCCCCGACCAACGACGGCGGGACCAACGACAGCGGAACCAACGGCACCCGGGCCAACGGCTCGGAGCTGGTCCGCTTCGACAAGGTCACCAAGCGGTTCGGCGGGACCACCGTCCTCGACCGGCTCGACTTCTCGGTGTCCACCGGCAAGCACGTGACCCTGATCGGCCCGTCCGGATCCGGCAAGACCACGATCCTGCGGCTGCTGATGACCCTGGTGCGGCCCGACGAGGGCACCATCCGGGTCGACGGCGACTACCTCACCCACGAGGAGCGCGGCGGCCAGCTGGTCAAGGCCGGCGACCGGCACGTGCGGGAGGTGCGGAAGAAGATCGGCATGGTCTTCCAGCACTTCAACCTCTTCCCCAACATGAAGGTGCTGCGGAACGTCACCGAGGCGCCCGTGCACGTGCTCGGCCTGGACAAGGACGAGGCCGAGCAGCGGGGCCGCGAGCTGATCGAACTCGTCGGGCTCACCGAGCAGTTGGACAAGTACCCGAGCCAGCTCTCCGGCGGCCAGCAGCAACGGGTGGCCATCGCGCGGGCGTTGGCGATGCGGCCGCAGGTGCTGCTGCTCGACGAGGTGACGTCGGCGCTCGACCCGGAGCTGGTGGCCGGCGTGCTGGACGTGCTGCGCGACATCGCGACGACCACGGACATCACCATGCTGGTGGTGACCCACGAGATGAACTTCGCCCGGGACATCTCGGACGCCGTGTTGATGTTCGACCAGGGGCGGATCGTGGAGTCGGGATCGCCGGACAAGATGTTCAGCGACCCGGAACACGACCGCACCCGCGAGTTCCTGAGCACCGTATTGTAAACGCCGCTGGCCGCTGAGCCACCGATCCGGCACACGTAGCGACGAACGGTGTCATTGGGCGCAACTGATGGCCCGTTCGTCGCTACGCTTGTACGAGCGAATACGGGGAGGACCGGCAGGAGGCCGATGTGGCGATCACGTCCGGGCGCACCGTGCCCACCCATGCGGTGCGGTACGCGCTGCGTCTGCTCGAGACGGTGGCCGACCACCCCGACGGCCTCACGGAGGAGCGGCTGTCGCAGCGTGCCGGCCTGCCGTCCGGTCAGTCGGCGGGTCTGCTTCCCGGTCTGGTGCGGCAGGGCTACCTGCGGCAGCTGCCGGACGGCACGTTCGTCGTCGGCGACGCGCTGCTCGCGCTGACCGCCGGCCCCGACCGGCAGCTGGTGCGGCGCGAGCGTCTGCAACAGGCGTTGGACGCGTTGCGGGACGCGGTGGGCGCGGCGGTCTATCTGGCGCGTTACACGGACGGCGAGTTGGAGGTGGCCCAGGTCTCGGAGACGCCGCAACTGCCGGTGGTCAACGAGTGGGTCGACTTCCGCTCGGCGGCGCACGCCACCGCGATCGGCAAGTGCCTGCTGAGCCAACTCGACCACGACGGGCGGCAGGACCACCTCTCGCGCCACCGGGCGGCGCGGCTCACCTCGCGCACCATCACCGACCAGCGCACCCTGCTCAGCGCGTTGGACCGGCAGCCGGCCACGATGCCGATCCTGGACATCCAGGAGTACGCGGTCGGCACGATCTGCGCGGCCGTTCCGCTCACGGCGGGCGCCGCCGTCGGCTGCCTGGCCCTGTCCCTCCCGGTCGGCGAGGCGCACCGACTCCGCGGCGCGGCCGAGGCCCTCAACCGCCAGGCGGCGCCGACGCTGTTGTCCCTGGCGTTGTAGGCGACGACGGCCTCGCGGCCCACCGCCGGCGACGAGGCCGGGCACGGCAAGCTCAGGCGGGCGGCGCCCGGACAGGGCCTAGTCGGTGACCACCTGGAGCAGGGGCCCGGGGGCGTACCACCCGGGCCGATGGGCCTGGGGGCGGGACTCCCGGCTGTGGAGGCGGGTCT
>NZ_SMKI01000552.1 GCF_004348415.1 Streptomyces hainanensis | reverse complement strand
ACCCACCGCAACCCGGCCCCTCCCGGAGCCGGGCGCGCGCCAGGGCGCCATCGCAGGGCCGTCAGAAGAACACCGACCGCCGCCCCACCAGCAGCTTGTAGAGCGTGTGCTGGATCGTCTCCCGCACCTGGTCCGTGAGTTGGAACATCAGCATCGGGTCCTCCGCCGCCTCCGGCGGCTGGTCCCGGGTCTCCAGCGGCTCGCCGAACTGGATGGTCCACTTCGTCGGCAGCGGCACCGCGCCCAGCGGCCCGAGCCAGGGGAACGTCGGCGTCACCGGGAAGTACGGCAGGCCCAACAGCCGGGCCAGCACCCGGGAGTTCCCCAGCATCGGGTAGATCTCCTCGGCCCCCACGATCGAGCACGGCACGATCGGCACCCGTGCCCGCAGCGCCGTCGCCACGAAGCCGCCGCGCCCGAAGCGCTGGAGCTTGTACCGGTCGGCGAACGGCTTCCCGAGCCCCTTGAACCCCTCCGGCATCACGCCGACCAGTTCGCCCCGCTCCAGCAGTTCCTGCGCGTCCTCCGCACAGGCCAGCGTGTGCCCGGCCTTCCGGGCGAGTTCGTTGATCACCGGCAGCTGGAACACCAGGTCCGCGCCGAGCAGTCGCAGATGCCGCTCGGCCGGGTGCCGGTCGCGCACCGCGACCTGGAGCATCAGCCCGTCCCACGGCAGGGTGCCCGAGTGGTTGGCGACGATCAGCGCGCCGCCCTCGGCGGGTATGTTCTCGACGCCACGCACCTCGACCCGGAAGTAGCGCTCGAAGACCGGCCGCAGCAGCCGCAGCAGCACCTCGTCCGTCAGGTCCTCGTCGAAGCCGAAGTCGTCGACCTCGTAGTCGCCGGTGAGCCGCCGCCTCAGGAACGCGAACGTCCTGGCCAGCGCCTGGTCGAGCCCGCCATGGGCCGCGGACGGGGTCGGAGCCGCGTCCCTGGCCAGCGCGGCCAGCGTCGGCTCGCCGCCGACGCCGCCGACACTGTCGACCTCGTCCGGCCCTTCGTGTTCGTCCCGCGACCGCCGACCGCCGTCGCCGATCGGAATGACCTTGGCGTCAGCCATGCCGCAACGCCCCTTCCATCCGGTCCAGGGCCCGCCCCACCCGCTCCGGGGCCAGCAGCCCGGGGCCGTGCGCCACGGCGAAGTCCGCGAACGCGTCGGCCGTCGAGTACTCCAGGGGGCCGCCGAGCGCCGCCCGCAGCAGCGCCGTGCTGACCACCCGGCCGTGCACCAGGGCCCGGAACTGCTCACCGGATATGCCGTCAACGCCGGCCGTCCGCAGCAGCATGCCGAGCCAGGGCGTCAGCGACCCCGCCACCGGCACCGTCGGCCGGCCGAGCCGCCGCGCCGCCTGGGAGAGCAGCAGCACGCCGTCCCCCGCCACGTTGAACGTGCCGACGAGGGCCGGATCACGCACCGCCCGCGCCAGCACCTCGACCGCGTCGTGTTCGTGCACGAACTGCAGCCGGGGGTCGAAGCCGAGGACGGTGGGCAGCACGGGCAGCCGGAAGTAGGCGCCGAGCGCCGACTCCGAGCCGGGGCCCAGCAGATGGGCGAAGCGCAGCACGGTCACCGCGACCTCGGGGCGGCGCCGGCCGAAGCCCCGCACGTAGCCCTCGATCTCGGCCACGTCCTGGGCGAAGCCACCGCCCTGCCGTGGCAGGGCCGCCGCGGCCTCGGAGAGCACGGCGGGATCGCGCGACCCGCTGCCGTAGACCTGGGTGCTCGACGCGACGACCAGCCGCCGCAGGCCGGGCAGCTTCTGGCAGGCGCCGAGCAGCTGCAACGTGCCCAGCACGTTGCGCTCCTTGACCGCCGAGCGCCCCATGCCGGGCGAGGACGCGATCCCCTGGACGTCCAGGTGCACCACGGTGTCCACCCGGTGCTCGGCGAGCACCGTCACGATCGAGGGCAGCCGGATGTCGGCGCGCACGAAGCGCATGTCGCCGATGGGGTAGCCGGGCCGCCGGGTGTCGACACCGACGACCAGGTCCACCTCGGGATCGCGGCGGACATGCCGCACGAACCACCCGCTGAGCTGCCGGGCGGCACCCGTGACGAGCACGGTCCTGCCCACTACGCGCCACCCCACTTCACGAAGCTACCGAGGCCCGGAAAACGCGTGCGGCCCTCCCGTCGACACGGACGGGAGGGCCGGCTCAGCGGCGCTCGCTCACTTCTTGTTGCGGCGCTGAACGCGCGTACGCTTCAGCAGCTTGCGGTGCTTCTTCTTCGCCATCCGCTTGCGCCGCTTCTTGATGACAGAGCCCACGACTACCCTCGCTTACTTCGATTACTCGGTGCGGGGCGTCCGAGCCCACACGACCTACATGGGCCCAAGCCTACCGGTCACCGAGTGATACGGGTTAATCGAGGGGCGTCGAGGGGCACCGTCCCTTTCGAACGGCCTCCTCTGTCAGGCGCTTTCGACGCCGACGAAGGATTCCCGAAGGTACTCGTGGACCGCCTGCTCGGGAACCCGGAAGGACCTTCCCACCCGGATCGCGGGCAGATGACCGGCGTGCACCAACCGGTACACGGTCATCTTGGAGACTCGCATCACCGCGGCGACCTCCGCCACGGTCAGGAACTTGGCCTCGCTCAGAAGCCTTTCAGCAGCCATGTAACACCTGACCTTCCGCACATGTCGGACACCGGCTTCCCCTCCGGTGACTCCCTCTCGCATGTGCGCTCCTCCCCAGATTAGGGGCGGGTGATGCGAGTGGGGAAGAGGTGCCCCAACCGGCCGATTACAACGAGCGGGCTCTTAACGTGACAGAGAAGCCCGTTTGAGCACATAGCGCGCGAGCGTTCCGCCGCGGCCGGCCCGCCGGGAGACGGCGGGCGGAACCGCTGTCGGAACCCTGCCCCCCGCCTGTCTCGCGAACCCCGTGCGGCCACCCGCGACCACCGACCTCCGGCCGACGCCACCCGGTTGACCTGCGCCGCAGAGCCGTCCGCCGGTGGCGAGGACCAGCGCGGACGGCCGGCCGTGACGGAGCCGGGGAACTGCTGTGAGCCATCGGGACCGGGGGTGCTGAAGACGTGTTCGGACGGTGCGGCCGGGGCGGAGGCGGTCCGTCGGGGCGCGCCGGACGACGTAGACCGAATCGGGTCGTTTTGTCGATAGATCACCCATGCGCTGGGGCGAGCGCGAACCATCCGGTCGTGGGATCGGCCCCGGCCGTTCCGACGTAGCACCGGTGCCGCGTCACGTCCCGGCCGGGGTGTGACGCCGGGCGGCCGGCACGGCGTCAGTGCTCGGGCAGCAGCCCGTGCGCCGGAAACACCGCCCGCCGGGTGGCCAGCACGGCCTGATCGACCTCGTCGGCCGGATCGTAGCCTGCCTCCCAGCCCCGCCAGGACGGCCGCCGCCCGTCGGTCATCCGCTGCGGGCCGCCTTCCCTGGTGCGCACGTACACGGCCGACCGCCATTCCTCGGGGGTCAACGCCTCGGGTTCGATGGGGCGATGGGCCGCGATGGCGACCAGGTGGGTCCAGATCCGCGGCACCACGTCCACGATCGCGTAACCGCCGCCGCCGAGCGCCAGCCACCGTCCTTCGGCGTGCTCGTGCGCCCAGTCGTGGCAGGCTTCGGCCGCGGCACGCTGTGCGTCGAGGCTGAGGGTGAGATGCGCCAGTGGGTCCTCGAAGTGGGTGTCGGCCCCGTGCTGGGTCACCAGCGCCTGGGGGTGGAACTCCGCGAGCAGCTCGGGGACGACGGCGTGCAGCGCGCGCAACCAGCCGGCGTCGGAGGTGCCGGCGGGCAGTGCGAGGTTGACAGCGCCGCCGGGTGCTCCGGGTCCGCCGGTCTCCTCGGGCCGGCCGGTGCCGGGGAACAGGAAGCGGGGGTGCTCGTGGACGGAGATGGTCAGCACGCGTGGGTCGTCCCAGAACGCGGTCTGCACGCCGTCTCCGTGGTGCACGTCCAGGTCGACGTAGGCGACGCGTTCCGCGCCGAGTTCGAGCAGCCTGGCGATGGCGATGGCGGCGTCGTTGTAGACGCAGAATCCGGAGGCGGCCGACGGCATCGCGTGGTGCAGCCCGCCGGCGAAGTTGACGGCATGACGGACGGTTCCCCGCCAGATGTCCTCGGCGCCGGCGACGGACTGACCGGCGATCAGCGCGGAGACGTCGTGCATGTCCACGAAGGCCGGGGTGTCGGGGGTGCCGAGGCCCATCCACTGGTCCGCGTCCGAGGGGTCCGCGGAGGCGCGCCTGACGGCGGCGAGGTAGTCGGCGTCGTGTACGAGCCGCAGCGTGGAGTCGCCGGCCGCCTTGGCGGCGACCACCTCGATGTGGCGGTCGAGACCGAACGCCTCGACCAGCCGCATGGTCAGATCCAGCCGCAGCGGGTCCATCGGATGCCCGGGGCCGAAGTCGTACCGCGTGACGCCCTGGTCCCACATCAGCCGTGCTTCACCACTCATGGCGGCCACGGTAACAAAGCGCCCGGTCGAGGGCATGCGAATGGGGCCCGTCAAGGCGAACTGCCTTGACGAACCCCATTCTTCACTCTTCTTCAAAAATTGTCCGGCGGCGACCTACTCTCCCACACGGTCCCCCATGCAGTACCATCGGCGCTGGCAGGCTTAGCTTCCGGGTTCGGAATGTAACCGGGCGTTTCCCTACCGCCATGACCACCGGAACCCTTAGA
>NZ_SMKI01000551.1 GCF_004348415.1 Streptomyces hainanensis | reverse complement strand
GGGCTGGCCCACCCGGGCGGCGGCCTGGCCCACGCGGGGATGTCGGGCACGCTGGCCGCCGGGCTGATCGTCGAGGGCCCGGACTGGCGCGGTTCCTACTGAGCGGAGGACGAACCGCTCGGGCCGGCGGGGCCGGCGGGCCGCTCGGCTCAGTAGCGCTGGTCGTTGTTGTAGTAGTAGCCCTGTGCCTGGCCCTGGCCGTTGGCGTCGTAGCCGTCCTGCTGCGGGTAACCGCCGGGCTGTTGCTGCTGTTGCTGTTGCTGCTGTTGCTGCTGTTGTTGATCCTGCTGCTGCGCCTGGTAGTCGTATCCGGCGTCGGCGGGGTTGCCCGACTCGCGCTGCTGGGGGACCCAGACCCCGCCGGGCGGGGTCTCCTGGTAGTAGGACTGGCCGTCGGACCACTGGCCGGCGCCGGGGTCGGCGGCGTAGCCGGTGGTGTAGGTGGTCGGGTAGGCGTCGGCCTGGCCCGTGGGCTGGCCGTCGGCGGCGGGGAACGCCTGGGTGGCGGCGGCGTAGTCGGCGTAGGGGTCGGCGGAGCCCTGGCCGCCCTGCCCTTCGGAGCCGGCCCCCGAGTAGCCGCCGCCCGGGTAGGTCGAGTACGTCTCGGTGGCGTCCTGGCCGCCGTAGGTGGTGCCGTAGGGCTGCTCGGCCTGCAGATAGCCGACGCCGTCGCCCGTGCCGTAGCCCTGCTGCTGGTACGGGTCCTGGTAGCCGTCGCCGTAGCCGGAGCCGGCCTGTTGGCCGGCCTGCGCCGCGTATATCTCGTCGCCGAAGCCGCCGGCGCCGGTGCCCAGCGGATCGCCCTGGCCGCCGCCGACCCCCGCGGCCGTGTCGCCGGACCCGTACGAGCCGGGGTACGCGTCCTGGTAGGGCTGTTCTCCCGACTCCAACGGCAGGGCCGACGCGCCGTCCGACGCGTAGCCGCCCTCGTAGTCGCCCGGGCCGGCCGCGATCACCCGCACGCCGTCCACCGGGGTGTCGGAGGACGGCAGTTGGGCCGGCATGGGTGGTTCTGGCAGCGGGTCCATCGGCTGCATGTCGCCGGGCCCGAGGTCGCGGCGCCGCCGGCTGCTGCCGGGGCCCCCGCCGAGCGCCCAGCCGGTGGAGAACCCGCGCCGGAAGGACAGGGTGACGAAGGTCTGCCCGGTGGCGAAGGCGAGGGTGCCGAGCGCGATGACCGGCACCGAGGGCATCAACACGCCGAGCACCACGAGCACGAACCCGAAGAAGGCCACCAACCGCCAGCGCAGCCGCGCCTTGTACTGGAGAAGGACCTCGCCGAGCAGCCAGAGGGCGACGACTCCGAATGCGATGTAGAGGACCGCCCAGCCCATGTACGCCCCTTCTGGCAGGCCTCTAGGTCCGCTGGTGCAGACCCAGGTTCTTGTAGACGTCAAGCGTCGCCGTCGAGTGCAGTGTGGTGTTCAGCGTGACGAAGTGCAGCCCAGGGATGTCCTCGTCCATCAGCCTCGCACACAACTCCGTGGCGAAATCGATCCCGACCGAGCGTACAGCCATCGGATCATCCTTGACCGCGAGGATGGCGCTTTCCAGTTCCGGCGGGAACGAGCTGTTGCTCAGCTGCTTGAAGCGCTCGATCTGCCGGACGTTGGCGATCGGCATGATCTCGGGAATGATCGGAACGTCGCAGCCTGCGGCGGCGACCCGGTCGCGGAGCCGCAGGTAGTCCTCGGGGTGGAAGAACATCTGGGTGATGGCGAAGTCGGCGCCCGCCCGGCACTTGTTGACGAAGTGCCGAATGTCACTTTCCCAGTCGGTGGAGCGCGGATGCATCTCGGGGAAGGCGGCGACGCCGACGCAGAAGTCCCCCGACTCCTTGATCAGGCTGACCAGTTCGGCCGCGTAGGCCACCCCCTCGGGGTGCCGCTGCCACTCCGCCATCGGGTCGCCCGGCGGATCGCCGCGCAGCGCCAGCATGTTGCGGATGCCGGCGCCCGCGTACTGGCCGACGATGTTGCGCAGCTCGGCGACGGAGTGGTTGACGGCCGTGAGGTGGGCGACCGGGGTGAGGGTGGTCTCGGTGGCGATCCGCTCGGTGGCCAGCACGGTGCGCTCGCGGGAGCTGCCGCCGGCGCCGTAGGTGACGGACACGAAGGTGGGCCCGACGGCCTCGACCCGGCGGATCGCGTTCCACAGGGTCCGCTCGCCGACCTCGGTCCTGGGCGGGGTGAACTCGAAGGAGAACGACCGCTCACCTGCGGAAAGCAGGTCACGGACGGTCTCCGCACGATCCGTCATCGTGCTGGGGATGCCAAGGGCCATGCTCGCAGGCTACCCAGCGGCCCACCGATCGACAGCACCGTGTCCGGAACGCGGACGCGCGGGGCGCCCGACTCGGCGCGGGTCCGGCGAGACTTTGCGGACACGGCCTAGCCGCGCTCCCGGAGCCGGCGGGCCAGTGAGGCGGCGGCCTCGGCGGGATCGGCGGCCTCGGTGAGGGCGCGCACCACGACGACCCGGCGGGCGCCCGCGTCGAGCACCTGGTCGAGGGTGGTGGCGTCGATGCCGCCGATGGCGAACCAGGGCTTGGCACCGGCCCTGGCCGCCGCGTACTCGACGAGCGGCAGCCCGGGGGCGGCCCGCCCCGGCTTGGTGGGCGTGGGCCAGCAGGGCCCGGTGCAGAAGTATCCGACGGCCGGGTCGGCGAGCGCCGCGTCCACCTGGGCCGGGGCGTGTGTGGAGCGGCCGATGAGGACGTCCGCGCCGAGGACGGCCCGGGCGGCGGGCACCGGCAGGTCGCCCTGGCCCAGGTGCAGCACGTCGGAGCGGGCCGCGTGCGCGACGTCGGCCCGGTCGTTGACGGCGAGCAGCCGGCCGTGCCGCCGGCAGGCGTCGGCCAGCACGGCCAGCAGTTCGAGCTCCTCGGCCGCCTCCAGGCCCTTGTCCCGCAGCTGCACGATGTCCACGCCGCCGGCGAGCACGGCGTCCAGGAACCGCGGCAGGTCGCCCTGCCGCTTCCTGGCGTCCGTGCACAGGTAGAGCCGGGCGTCGGCGAGGGCTCCGGTCCTGGTCGTGCCGTCCGTCCGGGTCATCCGGGGATCCCCCTGGTTCGTGGCGCGGTGGCCGGCCCGCTGGCGGGCCGGCCACCGGCCGGATCGTCACACGGCGAGCGCCTGCGCCCGGCGCTTCACCTCGGTCCCCCGATTGTTACGCAGGGCGTCCGCCGGGGTGCCGGGCAGGCTGTCGTCGGGGGTGAACAGCCATTCCAGCATCTCGGCGTCGGAGAAGCCGTCGTCGCGGAGCAGCGTGAGGGTGCCGCCCAGGCCCTTGACGATCTTTCCGTCGCCGATGAAGGCGGCCGGCACCTGGAGCACCCGGTTCTCGCCCCGGCGCACGGCGATCAGCTGGCCCTCCTTGACCAGCTGCCGGACGCGGGTCACCTCCACGTCGAGTTCCTCGGCGATGTCGGGCAGGGTGAGCCAGTCGGGGACGAGAGCGTCGATCTTCGCATCAATCTCGGTCACGTCCCCAGCGTGCCATCCCGCACCGACAGCCGTCAGCGCACGGCGGCCTTCAGTGGTACGGACGGGTCGGCGAGCAGCCGGGCGTCGACCGGGGTGCCGCGCTCGATCAGCCGCCTGCCCTGGGTGAGGTCGCGGGGCTGGTCCACGGCCAGCACGGCGGTGAGCACTCCCCCGGGGCCCAGCCAGCAGGCGGACCAGGGCCCGTCTCCCGCCGGGTCGCCCCGGGTGATCAACGTCTCGTCGCCGCCGCGCCGGCCGACGTACTGCACATGGCGGCCGAACTGCTCCGACCAGAAGTACGGCACCGGGTCGTGGACGGCCGGCCGGCCGAGGATGCCGGCGGCCACGGTCGCGGGGCCGCGCAGCGCGTTGTCCCAGTGGTGGACCAGCAGGCGCCGGCCGTAGCGCGCCGAGGGGTAGGAGGCGCAGTCGCCGACCGCGTGGACGTCGGGGGCGCTCGCGCGCAGGCCGGCGTCGGCGCGCACGGACCCGTCGTCGTCGAGCGCGATCCCGGTGCCGGCCAGCCAGCCGGTGGCCGGCCGTGAGCCGACGCCGACCAGCACGGCGTCGGCGCCCAGCACCGTGCCGTCCGCGAGCTCCACCTCGCCCGACCTGACGGCCGCCACCCGCTGTCCGGTGCGCAGCTCGGCGCCGGCCGCCGCGTACCAGCGGCGCATCGGCTCGGTGATCTCGGGCGGCAGCGCGCCGGGCACCGGGTGGTGGGCGGCCTCGACGACGGTCACCCGGCAGCCGGCCGCGGCGGCGGCCGTGGCGACCTCGGCGCCGATCCAGCCGGCGCCGACGGCCACCACGCTGCCGCGGGCGGCCAGCACGGGCCGCAGGGCCCGGGCGTCGTCCAGGGTGCGCAGCAGGTGGACGCCGGGCACGTCCCGGGTGCCGGGCAGGGTGACGGCCTCGGCGCCGGTGGCCAGCACCAGGTGGTCGTAGTGGAGCGGCCCGGCGTCGGTGTCCAGCCGGCGGCGGGCGGTGTCGAGCCCGGTGGCGGCGCGGCCGAGCAGCGGTTCGACGTCGAGATCCGCGAAGTCCACGCCGAGCGCGGCCGCGTCGAGCGACGCCTCGTCGTCGGGGGCGAGCAGCGCGGCCTTGGACAGCGGCGGCCGGTCGTAGGGCCGGTGCGGCTCGGCGCCGAGCAGGGTGACGGCGCCCTCCCAGCCC
>NZ_SMKI01000550.1 GCF_004348415.1 Streptomyces hainanensis | reverse complement strand
GGGTGGGGGAAACCCCCGCCGACGCCGACAGCAACGTGGCTGCCGTCGTCGCCGTCTCCGCGAGCAACGCGGCGAGTTCGGCCGCCACGGGATGGTCGAACGCGATCAGCGGATCGCCACCGCCACCTCCGCCGCCACCGGCAAGGAGGCCGTGGGCCTCTCGCGGCAGCGAGACCCGCGGGCCGCCGAGGTCGAGGCGTATGCCGGGGCGAGCCGTGGCGGCGCGGCGGTCGAGGAGCGGCGTGGCGTCCGGTTCGGCGCCGTTGGTCCACAACGCGGTGACGACTCGCCGGAGTTGGGCGAGGCAGTCGCGGACGGGGGCGTGCGCGGCGACCACCACGCGGTCGTGGCCGGCGAGGGTGTCGTCGACGAGTGAGCCGAGTTGTCCGGCGCCCAACTGCACGAAGGCGCGGAAGCCGGCGTCGTGGAGCGAGCGGATCATCGGCCCGAACCGCACCGGTTCGAGCAGGTGGCGGATGAACAGCTCCCGCACGGCGGCCGGTTGGGCCGGGTAGCGGGCGGCGGTGGTGGCGGACCAGACGGGGGTGGTCTGGGCGTGCAGGGTGTAGGAATCGGCGGCGCGCCTGATCGGGTCGAGGTAGGGGGCGAGCATCGGGGTGTGGAAGCCGGAGCGGAACGGCAGGATCTGCCCGATGACGCCGGCGGCCCGCAGCCGGAGCACCAGTTCCTCGACGGCCGCCTCGGCGCCGCAGACCATCGACTGGTTGGGGGCGTTGTCGTGGGAGAGGACGACGTCGTCGCGGCCGGCGAGTTCCTCCGTGACGCGTTCGGCCGGCAGGCCGAGGACGGCGAAGGCGACGCCGGGTACCCGCAGCGCGTCGGGGTCGAACGTGGCGAGGAAGGCGTCCACTTCGGCGGCGGTGTGGATGCCGCCCGCGGCCATGGCGGTCCATTCGCCGACGCTGTGTCCGGCGACCGCGTCCGGGGTGACGCCGAGTCGCCGCAGCGCGGTGTCGAGGAGCCGGCCGAGTTGGAACACGGCGGCGCCGTGCCGGCCGACGTCGCCGACCCGGGCCGGCTCGGGGCGCGGCAGTCCGAACCGGGCGGCGAGCGCGTCGGCCCGGGGGTCGAACTCGGCCTCCAGGCCGGGGAAGACGAAGGCGGTCTTCCCGCCGCCCGGGCCGAGCAGTGGGCGCGGGCTGAACCAGACGTCGCTGCGGCCGCGCCAGGGCGCGCCCCTGGCGACGGCCTTGCGGGCGAGGGTGAGGCGGCGTGCCGTCGGGTCGACGATGCCGAGCCTGACCGGGCCGGCGTCGGCGGTCCGTTCGTCGAGGCCGGCGGCCAGCACGGTGGAGTCGTCGGCGGTCAGCAGCGTGCCGAGGGCGTCGGCGTCGGCCGCGGCGAGTCGCAGTACCCGTTCCGGCTCGACGACCGTGACGGGCGGCGCGGCGCGGCGGGCCGGCGCCGTGGCCGGCGCTTCGAGCACCACGTGCGCGTTGATGCCGCCGAAGCCGAACGCGTTGACGCCGGCCCGCCGCGGGGCGCCGTCGGCCGGCGGTTCCCAGGGGGTGGCCTCGGCGAGGGGCGCGAACCGGGTGGCGGCGAGGGCCGGGTGGGGTTCCTCGCAGTGCAGCGTCGGCGGCAGCACGCCGTGGTGGATGGCCAGCGCGGCCTTGATCAGGCCGGCGACGCCGGCGGCCGGCATGGTGTGGCCGATCATCGACTTGACCGAGCCGATGGCCGCCGGCCGCCCGGCGGGTGGGCCGAACACCTCGGCGAGGGTGGCGAGTTCGGCGCGGTCGCCGGCCGGGGTCGCGGTGCCGTGGGCCTCCAGCAGCCCGAGCGCGCCGGGGGCGCGCGGGTCGAGGCCGGCGGCCTCCCAGGCCAGCCGTACGGCGCGGGCCTGGCCGTCGGGGTCGGGGTTGAGGAGGCTGGCGGAGCGGCCGTCGCTGGCCACGCCGGTGCCGCGGACCACGGCGTAGATCCGGTCGCCTTCACGTTCGGCGTCCGCGAGTCTCTTGAGGACGACGACGCCGGTGCCCTCGCCGATCAGCACGCCGTCGGCGTCCCGGTGGAGCGGGCGGATCCGCTCGCTCGGGGAGAGCGCGCCGAGCTGGCTGAACACGCTCCACAGGGTGATGTCGTGGCAGTGGTGCACGCCGCCGGCGAGCATCAGGTCGCAGCGGCCGGTGGCGAGTTCGCGGACGGCGTGGTCGACGGCGACCAGCGAGGAGGCGCAGGCGGCATCCACCGTGTAGGCGGGGCCGCGGAGGTCGAGGCGGTTGGCGACCCGGGACGCGGCCAGGTTGGGTACCAGGCCGATCGCGGACTCGGGCCGCTCGGGGCCGAGTTGGCCGGTGAACGAGTCGCGGATGCGGGCGAGCCGTCCCTCGTCCAGCTCGGGCGCCAACTCGCGCAGGGTGTGGATCAGTTGGCCCGCGGTGCGGACCCGTTGGTCGAGCCGGACGAGGCCGGGGGTGAGGTAGCCGCCGCGGCCGAGGACGACGCCCGCCCTGGCCCGGTCGGCGGGCAGCACCCGGTCGCCGCCGGCGTCCTGGAGCGACTGGTCGGCGACGTGCAGGGCGATCAGCTGGTCCGGTTCGGTACCGGGCACCGAGCGGGGCATGATGCCGAACCGGGTGACGTCGAACTCGGCGCCGTCGTCGACGAATCCGCCGCGCCGGCAGTAGACGCGGTCGGCGCGCCGTGGGCCGTCGGGCTGGTAGTGCTCCGGGTCCCAGCGGCTGGCGGGCACGTCGGTGATGGCGTCGACGCCGTGGGTGATGTTGTGCCAGTAGGTGGCCAGGTCGCCGGCGCCGGGCAGGAGGACGGCCATCCCGACCACGGCGACCGGGGTGTGGTCCGGCATCGGGGTCACCACCCGGAAGCCGTGTAGACCACCGCGTGCGTGTCGGGGGCGCCCCAGGCCAGCTCGCGGAGCAGGCTGAGCGGGCCCTCCTCGGGGTCGATCAGCCTGATGCCGCGGGCGGCGTAGGAGCGCATCAGTTCGGGGGTGACCATGCCGCCGTTGGTCTCGGCGGCCGCCCAGGGGCCCCAGTGGACGGTGAGGCCGCGGCGGCCGGGCGCCGACCAGCGGCGGCCGAGTTCCTCCAGGGCGTCGTTGGCGGCGGCGTAGTCGCTCTGGCCGCGGTTGCCGAGGGCGGCGGCGATGCTGCCGAAGAGCACGGCGAACCGGGGTCCCGACGGGAGGGTGTCCACGGCGTCGAGGAGGGTGCGGGCGCCGTCGACCTTGGTGGCGAAGACCCGCCGGAAGGACTCGGGGCTCTTCTCGGCGATCAGCTTGTCCTCGATGACGCCGGCCGCGTGCACGACGCCGTCGATCCGGCCGTGTTCGGCGTGGATGTCCTTGACGGTGGCGCGGACCGCCTCGGCGTCGAGGATGTCGACGGAGTGGTAGCGGACGGGGCTGCCGAGGGCGCGCAGTTCGGCGAGGGTGGCGCGGACCTCGCGTTCGGCGAGGGTGGCGGAGACGGCGCGCTCGATGGCGGCGGGCGAGCCGTGGCCGGCGGCGAGGAAGGCGGCGCGCAGCGCGGAGCGGTCGGCGGCGCCGGCGGTCGCCGGGTCCTCGGTGGCGGCGGGGACGGGGGTACGGCCGAGGAGTTCGATCCGGCAGCGGCCGGCGGTGGCGACGGCGCGGGCGACGCGGGCGGTGATGCCGCGGGCGCCGCCGGCCAGCAGCAGCACGGCGTCGTGGTCGAGGCCGATGGCGGCGGCCTCGGCGGCCCCGTCGCCGGCCGGTCCCGCGCCGGTGGCGGCGAGCGGGCCGAGGTCGGTGGGGGTGAGGGTGAGCGCGCGGCGGCGGCCGCCGTCGGCGAGGACGACGGGCTCGCGGTCGGTGGCGGCGAGTTCGGCGAGGATCAGGTCGGCGAGGGGTTCGGTGGTCTCGGTGCCGACCCGCAGCAGGCTGGCGTGCAGTTCCGGGTACTCGCGGGCGATGGTGCGGAACAGGCCGCGCAGGCCGGTGGCGGGGCCTTCGGCCCGCTCGACCGCGAGGAGCCGCCGGGGGGCGTGGGAGAGGAGGGTCTGGAAGAGCGGGAACGCGTCGGGGAGCGGGGGTTCGGCTCCCTCACCGGTCGCCAGGGCGTCGAGGTGGACGACGATGTCGGCGGGGGCGGCCTGGACGGTGGCGCCGGCCGCCCCGAGGCGGGCGGTGAGGGTGGCGGCGAGTTCGCCGCCACCGACCAGGTGGACGGTGGTGCCGGGCGGCAGGGTGCCGGTGGTCCCGGGCAGTTCCCGCTCGGTGAACTCCAGGCGTCGCGGGGCCTCGACGACCGGCTCGACGGCGGGCCGCGAGGACGCCGGGGACTCGGGCTCCGGTTCCCGCTCCGGCTCGGGGCCGCCGAGTCCCTCGGTCAGCAGCGCGGCCAGGCTCGCGGCCGTCCGCGCCGTGCTCAGGCGGTCGAGGTCGGCGCCGCCGTCCACCGGCAGTCCGAGTCGACTCGCCAACTCGCCGGCGATCTCGGCCCGCTTGATCGAGTCGACGCTGAGGTCCGCCTCGAGGTCGAGACCGGGCTCGATCATCTCCACCGGATAACCCGTGCGTTCCGCCACCACCGCGAGCACCGCGCCCAACACGTCGACGGGCCCGGTGGCCGGCGGCTCGACGGGAGCTGGGGTGGCCGCGGGGATCGGCTCGGCGGTGGTGGTGGGCGCCGGCAGGGCGGCCGGCCGGGGCGCGAC
>NZ_SMKI01000054.1 GCF_004348415.1 Streptomyces hainanensis | reverse complement strand
CCGGCCTCCCCCACCGCCCCCCGGAACTCGGCGTACCGCACCAGCCGGTCGCGGAGCGTCGCGAACGTGAACGGCTTGAGCACGTACTGCACCACCCCGAGCGAGACGCCCTCCCGCACCACCGCCAGGTCGCGCGCCGAGGTCACCGCGATCACGTCCGCGCCGTGGCCGGCCGCCCGCAGCGAGCGCACCAGCCGCAGCCCGTGCCCGTCCGGCAGGTAGAGATCGAGCAGCAGCAGGTCCACCGGCCGCTGCTCCAGCAGCCGCTGCGCCTCGGCGCCCGAGTGGGCGGTGCCGCGCACCGCGAAGCCCGGCACCCGGTCCACGTACCGGCCGTGCGCCTCGGCGGCCAGCGGGTCGTCCTCGACGACCAGCACCCCGATCTCGTTCACGCCACCCCCGCTCACACCGTCACCACGCCGGCCCGCAGCGGCAGCCGCACGGCGCACAGCGCCCCGCCGGCCGGGGCCCGGGAGATCTCGATGCCGCCCCGGTTGCGCCGCACCGCCTGCCGGACCAGCGCCAGGCCGAGCCCGCGTCCGACGCCCTGCTTCCCCGGCTTGGTCGACCAGCCGCGCCGGAACGCGTCCTCGACGGCCTCGGGCGCGATCCCGGCGCCGGTGTCCGCGACGCTCAGCAGCAGCTCGCCGCCCTCCACCCGCACCGTCACGCCGATCCGGCCGGGGGCCGCGCCGTCCCCGCAGGCGTCGATCGCGTTGTCTATCAGGTTGCCGAGGATGGTCACCAGGTCGCGCGGCGGCAGGTCGGGCGGCAGCACCCCGTCGTCCATCCGGCTCTCCGGGGTGAGCACCAGCTCGACGCCCCGCTCGTTGGCCTCGGCGGCCTTGCCGAGCAGCAGCGCCGCCAGCACGGGCTCGCCGACCGCCCCCACCACCTGGTCGGTGAGGGCCTGGGCCAGCTCCAGCTCGGCGGTGGCGAACTCGACGGCCTCCTCGGCCCGCCCCAGCTCGATCAGCGAGACGACGGCGTGCAGCCGGTTGGCCGCCTCGTGCGCCTGGGAGCGCAGCGCCTCGGCGAAACCGCGCACCGAGTCCAGCTCGCCGGACAGCGACTGGAGCTCGGTGTGGTCGCGCAGCGTGACCACCGTGCCGTGCCGCTCGCCGCCCGAGACCGGCGACGAGTTGAGCACGACGATCCGCTCGTCCGTCACGTACACCTCGTCCACCCGGGGCTCGGCGGACAGCAGCGCCTCGGTGAGCGGGCGCGGCAGGCCGAGGCGGTCGGCCGGCCGGCCGAGCTGTTCGCCGGTGAGGCCGAGCAGTTCCCGGCCGGCGTCGTTGATCAGCGCGATCCGGCCGTCGGCGTCGAGCAGCAGCAGGCCCTCGCGGACGGCGTGCAGGGTGGCCTCGTGGTAGTCGTGCATCCGGCTCAGCTCGGCCGCGTTCATGCCGTGCGTGTGCCGGCGGAGCCTGGCGTTGACGACATAGGTGCCGACGCCGCCGAGCAGCAGCGCGCCGGCCGCCATGGCGAGCAGCGCGGCGACCTGGCCGGCCAGCCGCTCGCTGATCTCGTCCACCGTGATCCCGGCGCTGACCAGCCCGATCACCTGCCCGTCGGCGTCCTGGACGGGGGTGACCACCCGGACCGAGCGGCCCAGGGTGCCGGTGTAGGTCTCGGTGAAGGTCTCGCCGCGCAGCGCGGACTCGGTGTGCCCCAGGAAGGTCTCGCCGATCTGGGCCGGATCGCGGTGCGTCCACCGCTCGCCGTCCGGGGCCATGATCGTGACGAAGGTGATCCCGGTCTGGTCCATGACGCGCTCGGCGTAGGGCTGGAGCACGGTCGACGGGTCGGGCCCGGCCGCCGCCTCCTTGACGGTGGGCGAGTTGGCGAGGGCCACGGCCGCCGCGGTCACCTCGTCGCGGGCCGCGTCCTCGGCCTGGGAGCGGTCGGTGACGTAGGCGAAGATCGCGCAACCGGCCACCACGGCGGCCACCAGCACCACCTGCATGGCGAAGAGCTGGCCGGCCAGGCTGCGGGGCCTGGGCAGACGCGGCAGGCGGAGCGATCGGGGCAGTCGCATGCCGCCAGTGTGCCCGGATTATGACGATGGCCGAAACCCACCCGTCACACCTGCTCATGAACATGACCGTGAACGTAATGAACGTAAGCGTGACCGGGGTCACAGGGGGGGTGCATATTCACCAAGGCGTCAAGACGACGCCTCCCCTTAGTCACCACCCCCTTGCAACCAGCTCAGCCGGCGACCACCACGAGAGCCGCACACTCCACGAGGACGAGGAGACGAGAACCGTGGCTGCGCAGACCCCCACCGCGCCCGCACAGGGCGGCAAGACCAGACGGGACCGGACCCACTATCTCTACATCGCCGTCATCGCGGCGGTGGTCGCCGGCATCGCGGTGGGCCTCGCCGCCCCCGACTTCGCCGTAGAGCTCAAGCCCCTGGGCGCCGGGTTCGTCAACCTGATCAAGATGATGATCTCGCCGGTCATCTTCTGCACGATCGTGCTCGGCATCGGCTCGGTCCGGAAGGCCGCCAAGGTCGGCGCGGTCGGCGGCCTGGCGCTCGGCTACTTCCTGGCGATGTCCACGCTGGCGCTGGCCATCGGCCTGGTGGTCGGCAACATCCTGGAGCCGGGCTCGGGCCTGCACATCACCGAGGCCACGGCGGACGTCGGCGCCTCCCAGGCCGAGGGCGCCTCGGAGTCGACCACGGACTTCCTGCTCGGGATCATCCCGACCACCATGGTCTCCGCCTTCACCGAGGGCGAGGTGCTGCAGACGCTGCTGGTCGCGCTGCTGGCCGGCTTCGCGCTCCAGGCCATGGGCTCGGCGGGCGAGCCGGTGCTGCGCGGCATCGAGCACATCCAGCGGCTGGTCTTCCGGGTGCTGGCCATGATCATGTGGGCCGCCCCCGTGGGCGCGTTCGGCGCCATCGCGGCGGTGGTGGGCGAGACCGGCGTGGACGCGCTGCGCTCGCTGGCCGTCATCATGATCGGCTTCTACCTGACCTGCATGATCTTCGTCTTCGGCATCCTCGGCCTGCTGCTGCGGGTGGTCGCCGGCGTCAACATCTTCTCGCTGCTGCGCTACCTGGGACGCGAGTTCCTGCTGATCCTCTCCACCTCCTCGTCCGAGTCGGCGCTGCCGCGCCTGATCGCCAAGATGGAGCACGCGGGCGTCAGCAAGCCGGTCGTCGGCATCACCGTGCCGACCGGCTACTCGTTCAACCTGGACGGCACGGCCATCTACCTCACCATGGCCTCGCTGTTCATCGCCGAGGCGATGGGCGAGCCCCTGGCGATCGGCGAACAGCTCTCGCTGCTCGGCTTCATGATCATCGCGTCCAAGGGCGCGGCGGGCGTCACCGGCGCCGGCCTGGCCACCCTGGCCGGTGGCCTCCAGTCGCACCGCCCCGAACTCCTCGACGGCGTCGGCCTGATCGTCGGCATCGACCGCTTCATGAGCGAGGCCCGCGCCCTCACCAACTACGCGGGCAACGCGGTGGCCACGGTCATCATCGGCACCTGGACCAAGGAGGTCGACAAGGACCGGATGTCCCAGGTCCTCAAGGGCGAGATCCCGTTCGACGAGGCGACCATGGTCGACGACGGCCACGGCGCGCCACCGGCGCCGCCGGCGCCCGACCTGGCCAAGCCCAAGGAAGCGGCCGGCGTCTGACCGGCCCTCCGCACGACGGCGCGCCCTCCCCACCATGGCGGTGGGGAGGGCGCGCCGTCGTCGTGCGCTCCCGTCACGCCGACTCGGACAGTCGTCCGGCGAGGAGTTGCTCGGAGCGTTCCCACAGTCCACGGGCGACGAGGTGTACCACAGCACATGGTTCAACGAGTCGCGGCGCGTGGAGTCCATCAAGGCCCACACCGCGCTCGGCGGTCGACTCGTGCACGGCTGCCAGTCCGTGCCCGACCAGTCCGGAGGCGCCTGCCTCCCCTACGGTGCCTCCGTCGAGACCTTCCGCGCCGACCTGCGGGCCTTCCGTGACGACTGGTTGGCCGCGGTGTACGCCTGCCGTGCCGGTGACCGAACCAGCGACTGACCGACCGGAGGGATCACCTGATGGACGCCACGGACGTGACCGCCATGTTGCCCGGTCTGCTTGCCGATGCCGGCCTGACCAACACCCCGGCTCGCCGGCCGATCCGTGTCTGGGCCCGCTCCGGGGTGGAAAGGCTCGCGTTCCCCGACGGCGCCTCCGTGGTGTTCAAGTACGCCGAGGCGCCGTTCGACCGCGAGGACCACGCCCTCAAGACCGCGGCGGCCGCCGGGCTCCCGGTCCCCGCTGTCCACGCCGCCCACCGCTCAGGACACCTACTCGGCATGCTGATGGAAGACCTCGGGGAGCCCCTGCGCGAGGCCGACGATCTGGACGGCGCGACTGCCGCCGTACAGATCCACCGCATCACCGCGGCACCCGGCCTACCTCACCTGGGCGAAGCCGAACTCGCCGCGCTCCCCAGGGAAATCACCCGGCGTTTGGCCCGCTACGGCGCAAGCAACGAGGCCCAAGCCGCGGCGACCGACCTGTGCCGAGCAGCTGACACCCGGACCAAGGACGCCGAGCTGCCACCGTTCGGCCTGGTGCACTCGGAGTTCCACCCCACCTCCCTCCACGTCGGTGTCACGGGACTGCGGGTGCTCGACGTGGCACGTGCGTTCACCGGCCCGGGGCTGCTGGACCTGGCGTCCTGGCATGGCACCACCACGACTCCGGACACCGATCGCACCCGCGGCTTCCTCACCACCTACGTCGAAGCCGGCGGGCCGGCCGAAACCCTCGCCGACCGTGGTGGCCTGGACGCCACCGCATGGGCCCTGGGCTGGCACCGGGTGTGGGTGGCCGAATGGTTCACCCAGCAGATGGACCTGGGCTGGGCCGAAGGAGCAGATCACTCGTGGATGAGTGTCATCACCCGCCACGTCCTGGAAGCCGCCCAGCTGCTGGACGTCTGAGTCCGACAGGTCGCCTGGAGCTCACCAGGCGCCCAGGCACTGGCCCCGACGCCTCGCTCCTCGGGGACATCAACGGAGCCCTCGTGGTTGAACTCGGCTGCGGCGGCGGCCACAACCTCGCCCACCTCACCACCCAAGGGGCCCGCTGCATCGGCATAGACCACGATCCCGCGAAGATCCACCTGGCCCGCGCCTGCTACGGGCATCTCCCCCGACTTCACTTCCGCAACGGGGACGCCGCCCGCTGCCTTGGCGACGTCCCGCCAGGCTCCGTCGACGTCTGCCTGTCAATCTTCGGAGCCTTCTCCTTTACCACCCCCGGCCCACTCCTGGCTGCCGTCGCCACTGCGCTGCGGCCCGGCGGACAACTCCTCATCGTCCTCCGCGCTGACGCCCACCACGACTACATCACCGTCCTCACCCGACGCTGACCAGCGGAGACAGGGAGAACCGCATGCTGCTCTACCTCGACATCGACGGAGTCCTCATCCCCGGTCCCGACGAACTCGGCAACGCCCCCGCGACCCACCACGTCCACCACGTCATCCCCTCGGACCGCGAGACGCCCGTGAGGATCTGGCTCAACCCCCGCCACGGCACCGAACTTCGCGACCTCATAGCCGACACCGGCCTGGCGCCCGTGTGGTGCACCAGTTGGCGCCATGACGCGGCACGCCTGATCGCACCCCGCCTCGGCCTACCCGACTGGCCCCATGTCCCCCTTCCACACCGGCAGCTGACGACCAGCCACCCCGACGGCTATCTCTGGAAGCGCGACCACCTCGCCGAACACGCGGCCGGCACCCCGTTCGCCTGGATCGACGACGACTTCACCGCCGCCGACCACGCCTGGGCCACCGCCCGCACCAGCGGCGGCCGGCCCACCCTTCTGCTCCAGCCCCGACACCACGTCGGCATCCGCCCCCAGCACCTTGAGGCCGTCCGGGTTTGGGCAACCGCGCTCGCGGCCGCCGCTTGACCTCCGGACCGGCGCCTACGTGCGGCGACGGTAGTCCGCCCGTGGCGACTGTGGCCCGGCGGATCCGGGCTTAGCCTGGGGCGATGACCAGGATGGCGATGGCCAGGAGCACCACGCTGGCCGCGAGCTTCGACGAGGTGGCCGAGAGTTATGACCACGCGTACCACGAGGAGATCGCCCGGGCCCTGGTGGCCTGGGTGGCACCGGGCACGGACGGGGCCGTCGCGGACGCGGCGTGCGGGGCGGGGGCCGTCGCCCGGCACGTCGCGCGCAACCGCCGGGCAACGGCCCGTCCGGTGCTGGCCGTCGACCTGTCCCCCGGGATGATCGCCGTGGGCCGGGCCAGGGCCACCGCTCTCGAAGCAGCGATCGAGTGGCGCGTCGGGGACGCCGTGCCGCTGCCGGTCGCCGACCACTCGCTGGACGCCGTCTTCTGCGCCTCGTCCCTGCACTTCCTCGGGCGCCGGGCCCTGGCCGACTGGCGGCGGGCGCTGCGCCCGGGGGGCCGGGTGGGGTTCACACTGCCGCTGGCCACGCACTTCCGCCCGGCGGCGCGGATCTCCGAACTCCTCGCCCCCGACGTGCCGTTGCCCCGCTCAACGCGGGACGCCGACGAACTGGTGGCGGCCGCCGGGTTCACGGAGGCGGACTCGCGTGTCCTCGCGATCGGCGCCCGCCAGGCGGTGCTGACCTCCGCGACCAACCCACGTGGCAGCGGCTCCCTCCCCCGGCCCGTAGGCTGAGCGCATGCGTCTCGTCATCGCCCGCTGCTCGGTCGACTACGCCGGCCGCCTCACCGCACACCTGCCCTCCGCGCCCCGGCTGATCCTCGTCAAGGCCGACGGCTCGGTCTCGATCCACGCGGACGACCGGGCCTACAAGCCGCTCAACTGGATGTCCCCGCCGTGCGCCCTGAAGGAGGCCGACGGCGAAGGGGACGCCAAGGCGGTGTGGACCGTCGAGAACAAGGGCGGCGAGAAGCTGATCATCACGATGGAGGAGATCCTGCACGACTCCTCCCACGAACTCGGCGTCGACCCGGGCCTGATCAAGGACGGCGTCGAGGCGCACCTCCAGGAGCTCCTGGCCGACCGGATGGAAACACTGGGCGAGGGCTGGTCGTTGATCCGCCGCGAGTACCCGACGGCCATCGGCCCGGTGGACATCCTGGGCCGCGACACGAACGGCGTGACGATCGCGGTCGAGCTCAAGCGGCGTGCCACGATCGATGCCGTGGAACAGCTCACGCGGTACCTGGAGTTCCTCAACCGCGACACGACACTCGCGCCCGTCGGGGGGGTTCTCGCGGCCCAGAGCATCGCGCCGCAGGCCCGGACGCTCGCCGAGGACCGCGGCATCCGGTGCGTCGTCCTCGATTACGACGAGCTTCGGGGCATCGACAACAAGGAAGACCGGCTGTTCTGACCGGCCGAACCTGACCGGCCGAACCTGACCGCCCGGCGTCCTCGGCACCGTGCCTCATCCCTCGATGACGATCAACGCCGCGGCTCATTCCGCCTGTTGGCGCGAACCCGGACGCACGGCTGCGGTGGTGCGGCGCAGTGTGAACCAGTAGGTCGGGACCGGGTTCGTGCCGGGCGTCACGTCGACCAGCCGCCATCCGGGGAATCTGGCGCCGAGTTCGTCCGCCGTGACGCCGGAGATCGGGTCGGGAAACGCCTCGGGCCCGTACCCGAACATCAGCAGTCGCGCGCCGGGGGCGGCACGCTCCGTGAGGCCGGCGGCGTAGGCGTCGCGGCGGTGCGGCGGAATCCCGCAGAAGCAGCTCAGGTCGAAGAACAGGTCGTACGGGCCCGGCACGCCGACCTCGTCGAGCCGGGTGGCGTCCCCGCACAGCACCGTGACGTCCGCCCCCGCCGCCTCGGCCTTCTCCCGGGCCTGCCGAACCGCGCGGTCGACCAGGTCGACGGCCGACACCCGCCAGCCGTGCCGGGCCAGGTACACCGCGTTGGTCCCGGTGCCGCAGCCGAGTTCGAGGGCCCGGCCAGGCACCAGCGCGCCGGGGCCTTCCACCAGGGCCACCAGCTCGGGCGGCGTGACGCCGGTGTCCCACGGCGGCTCGCCGTCCCGGTAGTAGTCCTCCAACTCGCGCCGCACAGCGGCCTCCTGGTCAAGCTCCACAGCCGTTCGGGTCTCGCTCATCACTGCCCCTTCCAAGAATTCAGAGTCAGACTCTAGTGACTACCTCTAGAGATAGACTCTCCCCATGGATGCGGTCAAGGGATCCGACGAGGAAAACGCCAGGCGCCCCGACAAGCGGACCGAACGGTCGCGGCGCACCCGCGGGAAGATCGTCGCGGCGGCGCGGGACCTCTTCGTCTCGCGGGGGTACGGCGCGACAAGCCTCCAGGAGGTCGCGGACCGCGCGGGTGTGGCCGTACAGACCGTGTACTTCGTGTTCGGCAACAAGCGCGCGCTGTTCAAGGACGTCGTCGACACGTCGATCGCGGGTGATGCCGAACCGGTCGCCACGATGGACCGCGAGTGGTTCCGCGCCGCGTGCGCCGAACCCACCGCGGCCGGACAACTACGCGCCCATGTACGGGGGGTACGCGACATCCTCGGCCGAGTCGCCCCGATCATGCCGCTGATCGCGGCCGCCGCGGCAACCGACCCGGAGATCGCCGCGGAGTGGCCCGCCGCCCCGGACCCGCGCTACACCGTCCAGCACGCCGCGGCGAAGGCGCTGGTCGCCAAGCCCGACGCCCGCCCCGACGTCGACACCGCCCGCGCCGCCGATCTGCTGTACGGGCTGCTCAGCCCCGAGCTGTACCTGGTCTTCGTCCGCGACCGGGGTTGGTCCCCCGACGCCTGGGAGGCGTGGGCCGGCGCGACCCTGATCGCCCACCTCTGCACCGACCACGAGTAGGGCTCACCACTGCCGCTCGCCCAGCCCGGTCGAGGTCCGTCAACCGGCGCCGGAGCAGCCGCGCGACGTCGGCGGGCGCGAGACCGGGCTCGGCGTGGAGCCGGGAGAGCGCCCCCGGCTGGCCAGCCAGGACGGGAGGGCGGCCGAGGCGGCGGAGACGAAGAGGCGGCGGTCGCGGGGTGCCGGCAGCGAGAGCCACGCCTCGACGAGCCCGGTCTCGCCGTGCGCCAGGAAGCGGCTGTGGGCCTCCACGCGCCAGCTCGCCGGCCCCTCGCCCGCCGGGAGCAGCCCGGGATTGTGATCGAGGAGGGTACGGACCGAGGTCGCGAAGTGGTCGACGAGGAGGTTGTGCAGGATGGCGCTGCGCCGGCCCACCAGGCCGGTGGTGTAGACCGGGTCGTACCGCTCCAGATGGTCGAGCAGCGTGTGCGACGCGCGCTCCCAGACGACGTCGACCGGTAGTTCCCCGGCCGTGGCGTCGGCGAGCCAGCCGACCCTGACCTGGTCGAGCTCCGCGTACAGCACCTGTTCGAGGACCTCGGCCGGACTGGCGGCGTGCTTGTAGAACGTCGTGCGGTTGATCCGGGCGGCGCGGACGAGGTCGGCGACCGAGATGTCCTCCACCCGCTCCTCCGACGCGAGGCGGACCACCGCCTCGCACAGCCGCGCGCGGGTGCGTAGCACGCGGACATCGAGCTCCCTGGGGTCGACGGGGGCCTGTTCCTCGCTTTCCGGCATGCCCAGATCCTAGTGCCGCCCCGGACGCAAGCGCTGGAACAGCAATAATCAACACCTGTCTCTTTTCTTTCCGGGCGCGCGGTGCCACACTCGGCCGTACCGCCAAAGGGACAGAAAGCGACGAAAAGAGACAGCACCATGAAGGCATCCGTCACCAAGGGACTCGGCCAGGGCTTCGTCATCGAGGACGTCGACCTCGCCGATCCGATCGGACAGGAGGTCCGCGTCGAGGTCAGAGCGTCCGGTCTCTGCCACTCGGACCTGAGTGTGGCGACGTTCATCGGCGGGGAGTTCCCCGTCGTCCTGGGCCACGAGGTGGCCGGCGTGGTCACCTCGGTCGGCCCCGACGTCGCGCGGACCCGGGTCGGCGACCACGTCGTCGGCAGCCTGATCCAGTTCTGCGGCGCCTGCGCGAACTGTCTCGGCGGCCGCACCCACATATGCCTCGCCCCCGAGGTGACCCTCCGCACCGCGGGGCAGCCCTCGAGGATCAGCTGGAACGGTTCCCCGGTCGCCCAGGGCATGGGGCTCGGCGGTTTCGCCCAGGAGGCGCTGATCCACGAGAACCAGCTCGCCGTCATCCCCGACGCCATGCCGTGGGCGCCGGCCGCGCTCATCGGCTGCGGCGTCCTGACCGGCGCCGGCGCCGTGCTCAACAGCGCCCGGGTCCGGCACGGCGAGACCGTCGTCGTCATCGGCGCCGGCGGCGTCGGCATGAACGGGGTCAGCGGTGCCCTCATCGCGGGCGCGGAGAAGATCGTCGTCGTCGACATCGAGGACGCCAAGCTGGAGCGCGCCAAGGCGTTCGGCGCCACCCACGTGATCAACTCCCGGGCCACCGACCCGGTCGAGGCGGTACGGGAGATCACCGGCGGGGGCGCCGACCACGTCTTCGACTTCGTCGGCGCCCGCCCCGTCACGGCCCAGGGGCTGCGGATGCTGGCCAAGGGCGGCGGGCTCTACCTGATCGGCGTGGGCGGCAGCGACGCCGGTGTCGAGGTCGACGCGATCACGACGCTGACCGGGTCGCACCGGGTCCAGGGCGTCTACATGGGCTCGTCGAACCTCAAGCGGGACATCCCCTTCTACGCGTCCCTCTACCTCCAGGGGCGGATGAACCTCGACGACCTGGTCTCGCGGGAGATCGGCCTGGGCGAGATCGACGCCGGCTACGAGGCGCTGAAGGACGGCAGCACCGCGCGCGTCGTGATCACCGACTTCTCCTGACGCGCGCCGGCGGCCGGCGGCCGCCGGCCGCTACGCGGTCGGCGTCGCGGTGGGGGTCGCCGTCGGGCTGATGGTGCCGGCGGCCGTGGTGCCGTCGGAGTCGCCATCACCGTCGTCGCCTGGCGTGGTCGGCTCCTCCGTCGGCTCCTCGGTGGTGGGATCGTCCGTCGGCTCCTCGGTCGGCGGATCGTCCGTCGGCTCCTCGGTCGGCGGGTCGGTCGGCTGACCCTCGTTCCCCCCGCTCGAACCGTCGGTCGGGTCCGTGGTGTCGCCGCCGCCCGAACCGCCGGTGGCGGTCCCGCCGCCGGTCGTCGGGTCGTCCGGCTGGTACGTCGGGTCGTACGTCGGCGCGTCCTCGGTCGGCAGCGTCGGGTCGGCCGACGGTTCGGCCGGGGGTTCGGTCTCGGTCGGCGAGGGGGTCTCGTCGGTCGGCTCGTCGGTGGGGTCGGCGTCCGTGGTCAGCGGGAGGTCGTCGTCGGTCGGTGCCGGGTCGGGGCGGCCGCCGTCGTCCGGGGAGTCGCCGTCCGAGCTGAGGCCGAAGGCCACGACCGTGCCGAGCACGGCCGCCAGCGCCGCCGTCGCGCCGGCCACCACCACGTTGCGGCGGGCGCCGCGCGAGCGGCGGCGGGTCGGCGCCGCGGGCGGCTCGGGGTCGACCCTGGTCAACCGGGTGGTCGCCCGGTCGCCGGCCGGCGCCGCGGGGTCGGCGACGGCGGGCAGCCGGGTCGTGGTGGCGGCCGGCGGCAGGGCCAGCGGCTGGGTGAGGTCCTGGCTGCCCGGCGGCAGCGCCAACGGCCGGCTCAGGTCCTCGACCAGGGCCAGCGCCCGGCGGCCGGCGACCGCCCCGCGCGCGTCGGAGAGCACGCCGCGCAGCGCGGTGGCCGCCTCCAGCTCGGCCCTGGCCCGGTCGAGGCGGCCCTGGCAGATGGCCAGCACGCCCAACTCGTGGTGGAAGTAGGCCTGTTGCGCCACCGCCCCGGCGCCGCGCGCCGACTCGGCGCCGCTGCGCAGCACCCGCTCCCAGACGTTCCACCGCAGCGAGGCGGCCAGCACCGGGGCGGCGACGCGGGCGAGGTCGGCGACGGCCGCCGCGTGGCCGGCGCGCTGCGCGGCCTGGATGACGCTGGGCAGCACCTCGGCCTCGGCGGCCGCCTCGGCGGCGTTGACGCCGCGCCGCCCGAACCACGCGGCGTAGTGCTGGGCGGCGGCCAGCGATCTGGCCTCGGCGCCGTCCGCGTAGTCGGCGCCGAGCAGCTCGGCGAGGGCCGCGGACGTCAGCCGGTGGCGGTCGCCGACCGGGCTGAGCAGGCCGCTGGCCACCAGGTCGGCGTGGTGCTCGGCCATCGCCGGATCGGCGACGAGGCCGACCAGCCGGTCGGGCCCCGGCACGACGTCGCCGAGCGCGACCGCGAGCCGCAGGATCTCCCGCGCGCCCTCGCGCAGGGACTCGGCGAGGGCCAGGACCAGGCCGGTGGGGTCGGGCAGTTCGGCGTCCGAGTCGGCGCCGGCCCGCCGGCGCAGCAGGGCGGCGGCCTGGACGAAGCGCTGGGGCAGGCCCTCGGCGTGGTGCCAGAGGTCGCCCGCCCAGCTCGCCTCGGCCTCGGTCAGCGGGCGGGCGACGGCGAGTTCGAGCAGTTCGAGGGAGGCGGTGCGGCTGAGCCCGCCCAGGGTGATCTCGCGCACGTCGGAGGGCTCGGTCGGTGCCGGCACGCCGGGGCGCGCGGATATCAGGAAGGCGCACTCCGGGGTGGCCTCCAGGATCTCGCCCAGCGCCGTGCCGCCGAACTCGATGTCGTCGATGACCACCACCGCGCCGACCCCGCGCAGCTCGGCGACCAGTTCGGTCGGCCCCGGGCGGTAGCCGGGCGTGTGGTGGACGGCGGCGTACAGCTCGTGGAGCAGGTCCTTGGGGCCGCGGCGGTAGCCGCTGAGCCGGATGACGCCGTAGGGGGCGAGGTCGGCGCAGTCGCGGGCGACGGCGGCCAGCAGCGTGGAACGGCCGCTGCCCGCCGGGCCGACGAGGCGGACCGAACGACCGCGGGCGAGCAGCCGGTAGAGACGGTGCCGCTCCTCCTCACGCTCCAGGAGCGGGCCTTCGTGCGCGGGTGCCGGATCGGCGCCGCCGGGGGCCCGGCGCGGGGCCAGCGGGCGGCGGCCCGGCGGGCAGGAGACGATCTCGCTGCCGTCGACCGGGTTGACGGTGAGGAGGAAGTCCCCCGCCACCAGCTCGACCATCGCGCGGGGACCGTCGTCCGTTCCGTCCGGATCCCGGCGCGGCTCACCGTAGGGTACGGGCAGGTTGAGGTCCATGGTCAGTGTCTCTCAGACGCGGTCCTGGGGAGTGTGGTGGACCCCACGCTACCGCCGCCGACCGCGGAACGGACCGGCGGTGTCCGGCAAGGCCGCCAGGTCACCGTGGGGTCACGGCGCGATGGTGAGGACGCGGTGCAGCCGGGTGGCCACCAACACCCGCCGCATCCGGGGCGGGACGTCGTGCAGGACCAGGCGCCGGCCGCAGCGGCCGGCCCGCCGGTGGGTGCCCATGATGACGCCGAGCCCGGTGGCGTCCCACGAGTCGAGCTGTGCCAGGTCGAGCACCAGGTCGCCGTCGCCGGTGTCCACCGCGCGGTGCAGGGCCGATCTGGCGTCGGCCGCGCTGCGCACGTCGAGGCGCCCGGCGACGACCAGCCTCGCGTGGTCGCCCCTGATGTGCATGGATGAGTCCCCCGGTTCCGTGTGATGGCGGCGGGCAGAAGGTGCTGAGGGTGCTGCGGGTTCCGCGGATGCTGACGGTGCGTCAGGTTCGCGCGGTGCTGACGGTGATTCAGAGTTCAAGGGATCAGACTTATACAGCAGACGGCGCCGCGGGCGGCGGGGTTCCTAGCCGTGCTCAAACCGATACCGAATCGGGGATCCGAATCACCCGGCCGAGTGAGCCCGCCAGTGAACGCTGGCGCCGTCAGTACTGGTAGAAGCCACGGCCGGCCTTCCGGCCGAAGTCGCCGGCGTCGACCATGCGGCGCATCAGCTCGGGCGGCGCGAACTTCTCGTCCCTGGTCTCGGCGTAGATGTTCTCGGTGGCGTGCTGGAGGATCTCGACGCCGGTGAGGTCGGCGGTGGCCAGCGGCCCCATGGCGTGGCCGAAGCCCAGCCTGCAGGCGAGGTCGATGTCCTCGGCCGAGGCGACGCCGGCCTCGTAGAGCTTCACGGCCTCCACCACAAGCGCCGAGATCAGCCGCGTGGTGACGAAGCCGGCCACGTCCCGCTCGACGACGACGCAGGTCTTGCCGACGGACTCGGCGAACTCGCGGGCGGTGGCCAGCGTCTCGTCGCTGGTCCGCAGGCCGCGCACCAGCTCGCAGAGCGCCATCAGCGGCACCGGCGAGAAGAAGTGGGTGCCGACGACGCGCTCGGGGTGGCGGGTGGCGGCGGCGAGCTTGGTGATCGGGATGGCCGAGGTGTTGGAGGCGAGCACGGTGGTGTCCTTGACCAGGCCGTCCAGCGTGCGGAACAGCTCCTGCTTGACGTCCACCCGCTCGAAGACGGCCTCCACGACGAGGTCGGCTTCGGCTGCGGCGCCCAGGTCCGTGCTGGTGGTGATCCGGCCGAGGGCTGCGGTGGCCTCCTCGCCGGTGAGTCTGCCCTTCTCGACGAACTTGGCCCAGGACGCCTGGACGCCCTCGACGCCCCGGCGCAGCGCGTCCTCGGTGGTGTCGACCACGGTGACCTGCCAGCCCGCCTGCGCGGCGACCTGCGCGATGCCGGCACCCATCAGTCCTGCGCCGATGACGGCGAGCTCCCTGGCCACGTGATCTCCCTCGATCCGGTGCGTGTTGCGGCTTCGGTCACCGCGAGCCGCGGGGTCAACGACCCTACTACCCACCGGTAGCCGATCGGCACGGCGAACGCCGCGGAAGAGACACGCGTCACGCGCCGGCGCCCAGGGCGGGCGCCGGCGCGCGCGTGCGTGCGGTCGGGAGCGGCTCAGCCGACGCGTTCGAAGAGCGCGGCGTCGGCGATGGTGTAGCCGGCCGAGGCGGCCGAGAGTTCGAGCCGGGCGTCGGAGCCGGCGGTCAGTTGGTAGGTGCCGACCAGGTTCCACTGGCAGCCGTTGACGCGTTGGTCGACGGTGACGCTGGCGGACCCGGCGCCGCCGCCGCGGTGGACGGTCACCGGCGCGGCGGTGGCCCGGTTGGCGTCGGGCGTCCAGCGCAGGTAGACGTTGTAGGTGCCGGTGGCGGGCAGGGTGGGCTGGAAGACGGCGCGCTTGGCCGGTGAGGCGTTGGCGCTGCCGCTGTGCGCGTAGTCGGTGCCGTAGAAGCCGGGGGTCGAGGTCGACCTGACCCAGTCGCCGGTGTCGCTGTAGCCGGCGCCGCCGTTGTCGACGATGACGCCCTCGGGGGCGGCGTCGGAGCCGAGCGCGTCGTCCGCGCCCGGCGCGTTGTCGCGGCCGGCCTGGTTGTGGTTCGCGAGGTCGGCCAGCCAGTCCTGGACGAACTGGCCCATGAACTCGCCGCCCATCAGGTTCCAGTCCTCGTCGAACATCTGGGGCTTCCAGTAGTTGTCAAAGACCCAGGCCGTCCAGCTGATCTGCGGGCGGGCGTCCAGGTAGTCACGGAGCGGGGAGCCCCAGCATCCCGTGGTGCCCTGGGTGACGACCGGGTCGGAGTACGGACCGGCGGGGTTCCAGCCGAACTCGGTGAGGACCACCGGGATCTGCCGGGCCGCGTTGCCGAACCGCTGGTCGAGGTTGGCGGCGGTGGCCGCGCCCTGGTTGGGGTAGAGGTGGTAGACGTACGCGGTGTTGCTGTCGTCGATCGGGTCGGCGGCGGCCTGGTTGACCATGGTCGACCAGTTGGGGCTGCCCATCAGCAGCAGGTTGTTCGGGGCCGCGGCGCGGATGTCGTCGACGACGGGCTGGATGTAGCTCTTCCACTGCGGCCAGGAGGCCGGGCTGATGGGCTCGTTGTAGACCTCGTAGATCACGTTGGGGATGTCGGCGTAGCGGGGCGCGACGTAGTTCCAGAACTCCTGGACGATCTCGCGCGGCACTCCCCCGTTGGTGCTGCCGAAGTTCTGCACCCGGTGGAAGTCGACGATGAGGTAGACGCCCAGGTCGACGGCCTGCTGGACATAGGGGTCGACGTGCCGCTCGATGTTCTGGGCCAGGGTCAGCGAGTCGTT
The DNA here is from genome assembly GCF_004348415.1 of Streptomyces hainanensis. Taxonomy (GTDB): domain Bacteria; phylum Actinomycetota; class Actinomycetes; order Streptomycetales; family Streptomycetaceae; genus Streptomyces; species Streptomyces hainanensis. Next base: position 7,487 of record NZ_SMKI01000054.1, on the reverse strand, counting down.
GGGCGCCCATTCGGTGACCGGGAGGCGCACCACCCGGGAGTTCCAGCCGGCGCTCTCGTCGACCGACAGGTCGATGAGGTCGGCGATGCTCCTGGGGGTGCAGTTGGTGCACTCGCCGCGGTGCCGGGGGCCGATGAGGGACACGCCGCGCAGCGTGACCGGCCGGCCGGCGGCGTCGCGGATCTGGTTGCCGTCGACGCGGAGCCAGTCGACGGCGGCGGCCGGCGCCGGCTCGGCCGCGGCGGGCAGCGCGGGGAGGGTGAACAGGGCGAGGACGAGGGCGAGGAGCGCGAGCAGGGGTCGGGTCGGTGTGATGCGGGGTGGCTTTCTCCGTACGGTGAGCATGCGGCTCTCCCTGGGGTTCGGTTCCGTGGGGGTGGCGCTGCGTGCGGGTGGAGCGGTGGTGTGTCGGTGATCGGTCCGGTGGTGGTCGGTTCGGTGGTGGTCGGTTCGGTGGCCCACCTCCTCTCGGGTGGTCAGTAGCCCCTGACCTCCGGCCAGGAGAGTTCGACCCCGTGGTCGGTCAGTTCGGCCTGGTAGTCGGCGAGCCGGCGCTCGTCGGCCAGGACCTGGTGCGGGGTGGCGTGCCGGCGCAGGCAGTGGGCGGCGAGCAGTCCCGCGGCCTCGCCGACGTTCCACTCGACCGGGTGCAGCCGGTAGCAGCCGTTGGTGATGTGGGTGGTGCCGATGTTCTTGGCGGCCGGCAGGAGGTTGGTGACGCGTTCCGGCAGCAGCGCGCCGAGCGGGATGCGGAAGGGGCTGGAGCCGATGTCGAGGTAGTTGTCGCCGCCGGTGGAGGGGTGCAGGTCGATCCGGTAGGAGCCGATGCCGACGGAGTCGGGGTAGCGCACGGCGCCGCGTTCGCCGCGCACGGCGAGCGACACGTCCTGCTCGGTGACGGTGTAACGGGCCCTGATCCGGCGGGACTCGCGCAGGTAGGGGCCCTTGGCGAAGCCGTCGGCGGTGCCGAGCACGTCGGGCCTGGTGCGCAGCCCGGGCAGGCCCGATCCCCCGTCGGCGCGCGGGAGTTCGGTCTGGAGCCAGTAGAGGAAGCTGCGGCTCATCCGCTTGGCGCCGGCCACGTGGTGGGCGTCGGTGGCGGGGTCGCCGCCGAAGACCGGGCCCTCCAGGTAGTCGATCATCGGCCAGTTGACGAGGGTGACGTCGCTGTCGAGGGTGCCGGGGGTGAAGGTGGCGCGGGCCAGCAGCCGGCGAAACGTCCACAGGTCGAGGTCGCCGGCCAGGCCCGCCGAGCCGGGGTCGTTCGGCTCGGGGTTGGGCTCGAAGCGGCGCCAGGTCGGTTCGAGGGTCTGCGGCTTGGGGGCCAGCATGCCGAACATCCGGTCGGGCCAGTACGGCGGCCGGTAGTCGCGCCACTGGGCGTAGTCGTCTGGCTTGTCGATGGTGTGGTCCTCGCCGGGCCGGTGTTCGACGGCGAAGCACCAGGAGACGGCCTGCATGTTGTGCGGCGCGGCGGTCGCGGGGGCGCTCGGCTCGCCGGTCAGGTCGCGGGACTCGAAGCCGGTGACGAACTCGGTGCCGGTGAGCGGCAGCAGCTCGCCGGTCTCGGTGGCGTCGAGGAAGTAGGGCGCGGTGACCGTGAGTTCGCCGCCCTCGGCCAGGTCGAGGAGGGTCACGGAGGTGACGGCGTCGCCGTCGGCGGTGGCGGCGACGGGACGGTGCCCGGTGCGGAGGTCGAGCAGCCCGGCGGCCCGGTGGGGGGCGAGCATCGCCTGGAGCACGTCGTGCGCGACGCGCGGCTCGGCGCACAGCGCGCTCACCCTGCCCTGGCCCGGGTTGAGCGCCCGGTCGGCGCGGGCGGCGGCGGTGAGCGGGTACCAGCGGCGGTAGTAGTCCCGGATGCCGTCCCTGAGCTCCCGGTAGGAGGCGGTGCAGCCGAAGCGCTCGATCCAGGGGTGCTCGTCGGGCGGCGTGGCCTGCACGGTGAGTTGGCCGCCGAGCCAGTCGTACTCCTCGGTGAGCACCACCCGCAGCCCGCTGCGGGCCGCCGCGAGCGCGGCGGCCACCCCGCCGAGTCCGCCGCCGACGACGGCCACGTCGGCCGTGATCTCGTTCACGCGTTCCCCCTCGGCGGCGCGGCGATGGTGCCAGCGCCTGGCGGCGTGCAGGGCAGCAGGACTTGGCTGACGATGTCGACGTCCGAGCCGCCGGGGTCGGCCTGGGGCACCGAGGTCGCCTCGCCGCCGGGGTCGCCGCCGGCGCGGGCCGTGGCCGGGCCCAGCCGGGTCTCCGGCGGAGCCTGAAGCATGCTGATGAGCAGCCGGACGGCGGCGCGGCCGATCTCGTTGCGCGGGATGCCGAGGCAGCTCCACGGCGTGCCCGGGTAGGGGCCGTTCGCGGTGTCGCGGAGGGTGATGACGGACAGGTCGTCCGGGATGCCCATCGCCCGCCCGGCCGCGAACTCGACGAGCCGGCCGGCCAGTCCCTCGTCCTCGGTGACGAATGCCGTGATGCCGGTGCCGACGGCGAGGTCGAACCACTCGGGGGTCAGCTCGGTGCCGTCCATCAGCACCGGCAGCGCCGGGATGCCGGCCGCGGCGCAGGCCGCGCGGTAGCCGGCCTCCCGGTCCACCAGCGACTCGACCCGGTGCGGGATGCCGAGGTAGCCGACGCGGCGGTGGCCGAGGGCGACGAGCCCGGCGACCGCGTCCCGGGTGCCGGCGGCGTAGTCCGCGCCGACGTACGGGATCTCCGCGCCCGGCACCTCGCGGCGGCCGATGTGGACGAACGGGTAGCCGTCGCGGCCGAGTCGGGCGAGGTCCGAGTGGTCGTGCGCGACACCGAGCAGCACGCTGCCGTCGGCGACCTTGAGCCGGTTGGAGCCGTCCGCCTGATAGAGGCGGCGCTGCCCGTTGGGTCCCTCGGTGGAGGTGAAGAGCACCAGGTCGTAGCCCTCGGCCACCGCCTGCTCCTCCACCCCGATGAGAAACTCGTGGTAGAAGTCGCGGCTGCTGATCGGGAAGACCGCCTCGAAGGTGTGCACCCCGAGCAGGCGGTTGCCCTTGCCCCTGAGGCTGCGCGCGGCCGGGTTGGCCGCGTAGCCCAGCTCCCGGACGGCGTCCTTCACCAGGCGCTCGGTTTCGGCCGGTATCCGGTTGGCGGCGGCGCGACCGTTGACCACGGCCGAGACCGTCGCCTGCGACACCCCTGCCCGGCGCGCGACATCGGCCTGCGTCGGCGCTTGCCGGTGGCGTTTGACTGGCACGAAGAATCCCCTAGCTGTTTCGTATCAGCAACTCATAAGCAGCACTGATGTGTTGACTGCTGATTCGTTGCAGCGACCGTAGAGACGGCCGGTGCGCTGGTCAAGGGAGTCGTACGAAGAAAGTTCGTCGGCGGCTCCGCCGGGTCGCCTCCGCGCGCTGGCGTAACCACCGGGGCCGGTGGCTACACTGCCTGGCCATCCGGGGTGAACCGGCCGTCCACGACCGTCGTTTGGAGCACGGATGCCGCCCATCGTCTTGGCGCACGCGCACGCGGACACGAACCCCGGGAGCGGTGCCGCGACCGCCGGGCTCCGGCACGACCTCCCGTTCGATCCCACCCACGGCCGGGACCTCGCGGCGCTGCTCGCGGTGGAACCGCCGCCGGCCCCGGCCGACTTCGCCTCGTTCTGGCGCGCCCGGTACGCGGCGGCCGGCGCCGTCGAGGTCGCGCCGCGGTGCGGGCCGCCCACCGGTCGGATCGGCGACGTGCTGGTGCACGACGTCAGCTACGTCTCGGTGGGCGGGCGGCGGATCGGCGGTTGGCTGACGCTCCCGGCGGACGGCGTGGTCACCCGGGGCTGCGTCGCCACCCACGGCTACGGCGGTCGCGAACGTCCGAACCCCGAGCTGCCGCCGCCCGGCGCGGCGACCCTCTGGCCCTGCCTGCGGGGGCTCGGCAGCCGCGGCCGGTTCCCCGACCTGCCGTCACGCGTCGACGCGCACGTGCTGCACGGGATCGCGTCCCGGGAGAGCTATCTGCACGGCGAGTGCGCGGCCGACGTGTGGTGCGCGGCCAGCGCGCTGCTCGAACTGGTGCCGGCGGCGGCCGGCCGCCTCGACTACCTGGGCGATAGCTTCGGCGGCGGCATCGGCGCCCTGGCGCTGCCCTGGGACGACCGGTTCGCGGCGGCCGCGCTGACCGTGCCCAGCTTCGGCCACCATCCGCTGCGCCTCACGCTGCCCTGCGTCGGCAGCGGCGAGGCGGTGCGCGGACTGCACGCCCGCGACCCGCGGATCGCCGACGTCCTCGGTTACTTCGACGCGGCCGTGGCGGCCGGCAGGATCCGCATCCCGGTCCAGGTGGCCGCCGCGCTCTTCGACCCGGCGGTGCCGCCGCCCGGGCAGTTCGCGGTGTACAACGCACTGGCCGGGCCACGGGAGTTGGTGGTGCTGACCGCCGGGCACTTCGACCACCCGGGGGAGGCGGCCGAGGCGGCGGCGCTGCGGGACGCGCGGCACGCCTTCCTGACCCGGGACGACCGGGCTCAGGATTCCGCGGGCCGCCTGGCGTAGTCGAGGACGCGGTCGCTCAGCAGCCACTCGGCGTCGTCCAGCATCTTCAGCATCCGCTCGGCGGCCTGGGCCGGCGGCACGTCGTTCAGCAGGCAGGCGCCGCCGGCGCGCATCAGGCTGGACTGGAGCAGGATCAGGTGGTCCGCGATGAGCTCCGGGATCCGGTCGTCGGGGGCGGCGCCGGCCTCCTCGCGCAGCACCTGGGCGAGCCGCTGCCCCATCTGCAACTGCATCTCGCGCATCCGGTGCAGCAGGGCGGGGGAGGCGAAGGCGGTGCGCATGAAGTGCGCGTAGCCCTCGCTGAGGCCGGCCCAGGGGGTCCGCTCCACGATGTCCTCGCGCAGCCCGCCCAGGACGGCCTCGGCCGCCGACTGGCCGGGAGCACGCTCCAGCACCCGGCGGGCGGGGCGGTCGATGGTGGCGGTGGCGCGGTCGAAGAACAGGTCTTCCTTGGCCGGGAAGTAGTTGTACACCGTGTTGACCGAGACGTCCGCCGCCTCGGCGATCTCGGCGACGGTGACCGCGTCGAATCCACGTTCGAGGAAGAGCCCGGTGGCGACATCGGAGATGTGCTGCCGAGTCTGCCGCTTCTTGCGCTCCCTGAGGCCCGTCATGACGACATCGTAGCCATTCTTGACCAACTTAAAACTTGGTGACGTTGCAATCTTTAAGCGACCCTGCTTTTCTAGGGGTCATGGCTCCGATCCTCACGACCCATGACCTCGCCCGCACCTTCGAGACCAAACGCGGCACGGTGGAGGCCGTCCGCGGCATCGACATGGCCGTCGAACCCGGCGAGATCCTCGGCTTCCTCGGCCCCAACGGCGCCGGCAAGAGCACCACCCTGCGCATGCTCACCACGCTCCTCGCCCCCACCCGGGGCAGCGCCACCATCGCCGGCCACGACCTGGCCGGGGAGCCCGAGGCCGTCCGGCGGGTCATCGGCTACGTCGCCCAGTCCAGCGGCGTCGCCCCGGACGAACTCGTCCGCCACGAGCTGGTCTTCCAGGGCCGCCTCTACCGGCTGCCGCGCGCCGAGGCCGAGGCCCGCGCCGACGAGCTGGCCGCCGAGCTCGACCTGACCGAGCTGCTCGACCGCAAGTGCGCCGAGCTCTCCGGCGGCCAGAAGCGCCGCCTCGACATCGCGCTCGCGCTGATCCACCGCCCCGAGGTGCTCTTCCTCGACGAGCCCACCACCGGGCTCGACCCGGGCAGCCGCGCCGACCTGTGGGACCTGATCCGCCGGATCCGCGGCCAGCAGGGCACCACGGTCTTCCTCACCACCCACTACCTCGACGAGGCCGACGAGCTCTCCGACCGGCTGATCATCGTCGACGACGGCCGGATCGCCGCCGAGGGCACCCAGCGCGAGCTGAAGACCCGGTACGGCGGCGCCGAGGACGCCACCCTCCAGGACACGTTCATCGCCATCACCGGGCGCGGCCCGCGGAAGGACGACCTCGCCCCGGTCGCCCTCTGACAGCCCACGACCACCCAGCGAAGGAATCGACGCCCACCATGTCCCACCTGCTCGCCGACACCCGCGTGGTCTTCGGCCGCTACGTCCGGCAGACGCTGCGCTCCCGGATCAGTCTGGTCTTCGGGCTGCTCCAGCCCATGCTCTTCCTCGCCTTCTTCGGCCCGCTGCTCGACGGCGTCCCGCTGGGCGGCCGAGGCGACTCCTGGCAGACCCTCGTCCCCGGCCTGCTCGTCCAACTCGGCCTGTTCTCCGCCGCGTTCGCCGGCTTCGGCATCATCATGGAGAAGCAGCTCGGCATCGTGGAGCGGATGCGGGTGACGCCGGTCAGCCGGCTCGCCCTGCTGCTCGGCCGGGTGCTGCGGGACGCCGCGCAGCTCCTCGTCCAGTCCCTGGTGCTGGTGCTGGCCGGCACCGCCTTCGGGCTGCGCGCCCCCGTCCTCGGGGTGCTGATCGGCTTCGCCTTCGTCAGCCTGCTCGGCATCTCGCTGGCCTCGCTGTCCTACGCCTTCGCGATGCGCGTCAACACCGTCCAGGAGTTCGCCCCGGTCATCAACTCCATCAACCTGCCCGCGATGCTGCTCTCCGGGATCCTGCTGCCGATGGCCCTGGCGCCGGTGTGGCTGGACACCGTCTCGCACTTCGTGCCCTTCCGCTACGTGGTGGACGCGGTGCGGGCCGCCTTCGTCGGCGACTACGGAAGCGACATCGCCGTCGGCGCCCTGGCCACGATCGCCCTGGCCGCCGTCTCCCTCACCCTCGGCACCCGCATCTTCCGCAAGGCCGGCGCGTAGCGCCCCGAAGGGGCGCGGGGAAGTAACCCTGGCAGCTCCGCCGCGTGGGCGCGACCAGCCACGACGGCGCCGCACCCGAAGGACGGCCCGCCGCGTCTCCTCCAGCGGAGCGCCTACGCTCGGGGGCATGGTGAATCTCACGCGGATCTACACCCGCACCGGCGACCAGGGCACCACCGCGCTCGGCGACAACAGCCGGGTGCCCAAGACGGACGCCCGCATCGCCGCCTACGCCGACGCCAACGAGGCCAACGCCGTCATCGGGACGGCGTTGGCCCTCGGCCAGCTGTCGGACGAGGTGAGCGCCGTGCTCGTCCGGGTGCAGAACGACCTCTTCGACGTCGGCGCCGACCTGTGCAACCCCGTCGCGCCCAACCCCGAGTTCCCGCCGCTGCGGGTCGAGCAGCGCTACGTCGACCGCCTCGAAGCGGACTGCGACCGCTTCCTGGCCGAGGTGGAGAAGCTGCGCAGCTTCATCCTCCCCGGCGGCACCGCGGGCGCCGCGCTGCTGCACCAGGCGTGCACGGTGGTCCGCCGCGCCGAGCGCAGCACCTGGGCGGCGCTCGAACTGCACGATCCTGCATGTCAGGCAGACACCGTGGGTGATGCCACCACGCGAACCCTTCGAAGAAGTGAAACCAATGGGCCGGAGACTCAAGGGACCGACACCAGAGCGGGGTGCGAGAACGCCGTCGC
>NZ_SMKI01000549.1 GCF_004348415.1 Streptomyces hainanensis | reverse complement strand
CCCCCGGACGGGGCCGTCCCGCCCGGGGGTTCGGGCTCGCCACCGCCACCGCCGGCGCCGCGCCGTGGCACCGGGCGTGTTCTCGTCGGCCTTGTTCGGTTCAGGGGGCTTCGTCGGGGGCCAGGGCGAGGAGGGCGATGATGGCGAGGGTCCGCTGTGCCGCGTCGTTGGTGGAGACGGAGTTGTTGCTCCCGGGGGGCGACGGCGCGCGGATCTCGTCGATCGGGGTGAGGACCGCGTGGCCGTCGACGCGGACGGGCGGGTTCCAGGGGCGGCCCTGCGGGTCGTCGAGGTAGTGGGTCCAGGCGCGTCGGCGAAGTGCGGGGTCGTCGAGTTGTTCGCCGGCCCAGGCGGTGACCTTGGCGTAGATGGTGGGGAAGAGGCCGGGGTCGAAGTCGCGGCCGTAGCGCGCGATCTTCTCCTCGGCCGGTGCCTGGGCGTGGCGGGCGAAGTCCAACAGGGTCCGGTGGAAGCCGGGTTCGTCGACGAGCTCGATGGTCTCGAACAGGATCTGTTCGCCGCAGAAGGCCATGGTCAGGTTGAAGCCGCCGTCGAAGTCACCGGTGTCGAGCTTGGTCAGGTGGCCGGTGGTGTGGTCCCAGCCGACGTGGCTGCCGGCCTCGCCGGTGAAGAGCCCGGCGGGGAAGGTGGCGATGTCGCGCATGCCGGTGGTGATCCGGTCACGCCAGCGGGTGTCGCCGGTGCGTTCCCATGCGGTGAGCCAGTTGCCGACCAGCGCGTACCAGTCGGGGCCGATGCGGATGCGGCCGCGCATGGTCCGCCGCAGGGTGGCGTCGGCCTGGAGTGAGGCGTGCATGAGGTCGCCGAGGAGTTCGTCGGCGGTGAGGTAGTGGAGGAAGCGGCGGGTGTAGGACTCGGAGACGCGGGCCTCCTTGGCGCCGTCGCCCCAGTGCAGCACGTTGTGCCGGCCGCCCAGGCCGGCGAACCGCCCGGTGAGGTAGGTGTCCGACTCGCTCAGGTGGCGGGTCATCGCGGAGGCGAGGCGGAAGGTGCGCGGGTCGCCGGTGCGCAGGAAGGCGTACCAGAGTGCGGCGTCGGTGCCGAGTTCGGCGTTGTCCCAGGCGTAGCCGCCGACGTCGTAGCGCCAGACGTGGCGGTCGGAGTCGTAGGTGTGCATGACGTCGCCGTAGTCCCAGAAGCCGTACCAGGAGCGCTGTTCGACCTGGTCGGCGTAGAAGGCGACGGTGGCGTCGATCGAGTCCTCCAGCGCGGCGCGGCCGGGGGTGGAGCGGTCCGGCAGGCTCCACTTACCGAAGACGCCGGCGGCGTGGTAGGTCTCCGGCGCGGCCACCAGCTGGGGTCGAGCGGTCAGTGCCGCGGCGAGGTGGGCGATCCGTGGGCGGGAGGGGGTGGTGGTGAACGCCCACAGTTCCAGGTCGGTGGAGCGGGAGACGCCTCGTGGGTCGCCCCAGCCGTCGCGGCTGTCCTCGTAGGCCAGCGGGGCGCTGTGCCCGGCCTCGTCGTAGGGCCGCATGTCCATGGCGTCGCCGGCCGGCGACCACGACCACAGGGTGACGGTGGCCTGGTCGGTGGCGGCGTCGGTGATGTCCAGGGCGCGGGGGTGCTGTTGCCAGAAGTCGCGGATTCCGAAGCCGAGTCCGCCACTGACGCCGCCGACGTAGCCGAAGCCGGTGGCGCGGTCGCCGTGGCCGGCGTGGCGCAGCCAACTGACGCCGGGCCTGGTGCGTTTGGCGATGGAGAAGTGCGAGGCGGAGTGCTGGGCCAGCCGGAACTCGTTCCACCGGGCCAGGTTGTGGTGGTCGTCACGGACCGGCCCGTGCCAGTCGGCGACCGGCGGGGTGGCGGTCCCCGCCACCTGCGCGGCGGTGACCTCCTCGCCCGGGTCCCGCCACAGCCCGGACAGGACGCGCACCGGCTCTCCCCACACCCCGCCCCCGGGGCCGGCGAAGCGGACGTGCCGGTCGTGCGGCTCGTCGGCCAGGGGCACCGTGAGCCGCAGCCCGAGTCCCTTGACGAAGTCCCGCGCCGGGTCGGCGTCCCACACGAAGTGGTGCACGAGGCGGAGCGACTCGGCCCCGGCGGAGAGGGAGATCCGCAGCGTCCAGGGGAAGAGCTCGCGGCCGTCGCCGTCGCGGGTGTGGTGGCCGGCGAGCTTCACGACGGCCCGCACCGGTCCTGACTGCTCGACGTCCAGTTCGGTGACCGTGCCGGTCCAGGAGGTGCGGCCCGGGGGCGTGTCGCCCTCGTCGGGACCGTCCTCCAGCAGCAGCACCAGCCGGCCGTCGGTGGCGGTGACCCGCCCGTCGGTGGTGAGGGACCGCAGTACGGTGGCGCCGCGCTCGGCGACGCGGACCTCGACGACGCCGTTGGCGAGGACGACCTCTCCGGCGCCGAGCCGCACGCTCACCGGGTGCTTCGGCGCGGCCGGTCGGCCCGGGCGGAGGCGAAGCCGGTCGTCGCGGCCGGCGTCGGCGCCGACGGCGTGGCCGCTCCACTTGAGGCTGCCGTCGGGCCAGTACGCCAGCGGCCAACTCTGCACGGGAACGGGCCGGTCGCCGGGAGCGGTGAGCGCGAAGCCGGCGTCGGCGGCCACCCGGCCGCGCGGCCACGGGACGCCCCAGGCGGCTCCCGTCGTCGTCTCCGGGACGCCGTCGAGCCAGTGCAGGGTCACGGATTCGGGGCCGGGGGCCGCCGGGTCGGCGACGGCCGTCCGATCGGCCGGGAGCGGCTGGGGCGGCTCGGGCGGCTGGGGCGGAGGCGATGACGGTGTGATGACCTCGTCCTTTCAGGCGGCTGACTGCGGGGTGTCGAGGGACGGCGGGCGTCCAGCCGGACCCTCAGCCACCCGACCGAGCGGGGTGAGTCCGGTCCGTTCCACGGGGGTGGCCACCTCCTCCCTGACACCGGAAAGGTATTCCATAAATTTCTGCTGCCGGATACCATCACGCACCGAAGGGGCGGTCAACCCTGAATACACGGAAACCTTAGGAAACACACGTAGCCGGCACCCCGGCCCGGCCGACGCTCCGCCGCGCGCACGAAGGAAAGGCATGGTCGAGTTCGCCACGCCCACGCTCGACGTCCGGTGGGTCTCACCTGGCACCCTCGACGGGTCCCACTGGTACGGACTGCGCCTTGGCCGGCGGCTTCACCGGACGCGTCCTCGGACTGTGGACCTAGTCGGGCGAAGTACTGCTCCACCGCGCCGGGTTCACCGAACAACGCGCCTGACGACGCCTCACGCCGGCCCGGGCGTCCCGGCCTGCTGACGCACCAGGTCCGACCGCGCGGGCCGGGACGACAGGTCCTGGTAGGTGGTCGCGTACGCGACGGCGGTCGACTCCCGCGGCACCAGGTCGCACTCGATGGTGGTGACACCGGGAGCGAGCGATCCCTCCTGGATCGCCTTGATCATCTTCTCCGCCGCCACCGTCCCGACCTCGGTGAGGTTGAGGTCGATGCTCGACAGTTGCGGGCGGTTGGCCTCGACCATCACCGTCCAGTTGTCGAAGCCGATGACACCGACGTCGTCCGGAACCACGATCCCCGACGCCTGGAGCATGCTGGTCGCCCCACGGGCGATCATGTCGTTGCCGCAGATCAGACCGTCGATGCGGGCCCCGCTGTGGATCAGCTGCATGGTGGCCTGTCGCCCCCACTGCTCGCCCCACGGCCCGTAGAGCGGCTCGGCGGCCAACTCGAGCCCGTGCTCCGCCAACACCGAACGCACCGCCGCGGTCTTGATCCTGGCGGAGTCCTCGCGCCGAGGGCCGAACACACAGGCGAAGTGGCGCCGGCCGGTCGCGATCAGATGACGCGCGGTCATCTCCGCCCCACCGTGGTCGTCCGGCACGACGGAGACGTCGTCCGGGCCCGCCGAGGCGCACAGCATGTACACCACGGGCACTCCGATGGCACCGCGCAGCGGGGCACGGCCCGTTCCCCCGCTCCCGCTGCCGGCCACCAGGATGCCGTCGACCCGACGCCTGAGCAGCGACTCGACGAAGTGCTGCTCGCGAATGGGGTCGCCACGGCCGTCGCACATCAGGAACGCGATGTCGTGCTCGGCGAACTTCTCCATCGCCCCGAGCAACAGCGGCGACGTCCGCCGCTTGCTGAACGGCTCCTCGGTGATCAGCCCCACGGTCAGGTTCCGCGGCTCACCGAGATCCTCCAGGGCACCCTTGGTCTTCAGGTCGAGCTCACGAGCAGCCGCGAGGACGCGTGCGCGGGTGTCCGGGTGAACCGCCCCCCTGCCGGTCAGCGCCTTCGACACCGTCCCCGGTGAAACGCCGGCCAGCGCAGCGACGTCACGCGCGGTTACTCGCTTGCGGTTCGCCATGAAGCGACCGTACCAGAAGTTCCAAAAGTTTCCGCGCCGCTTTCCGAAGCGTTGCCTTGTGGGACCTCCCCGAGGCCACCGCGCACCGCGTCGATCACGTCACGGATGCTGGAGGTCGACCCCCAGCTCCAACTCCTTTACCTGGACCGGCTGTCCGGTCCTCATGGACTGGTTGGCGGCGATACCGACGGCGACGGCACGCACCCCGTCGAGGTAGTCCGCCGCGCGGGCCAGCGGGTCGGGTGCCAGTCGCAGGTCGCGACGGAAGACGTCCATCAACAGGATCGCGTCCCCTCCACCGTGCCCCCCGATGCCGGCAGGGATGGGAACCTCCCGGGCCCGCCC
>NZ_SMKI01000548.1 GCF_004348415.1 Streptomyces hainanensis | reverse complement strand
GCCCTGGCCCGCCCACCGGTCAGCCTGCCCGCCTACCCCTGGGAGCACCGCCGCCACTGGTTCCACGACGCCCGATCCGAGACCGGGGGGCGGCTGGTTCCCTGGCCGCTGTCCGCACCCGATGCGACGTCGCTGCGCGGCCAGGCGGATCAACTCCGCGAGTTCGTGACCACCACCCCGGAGACGGCGCTGCCCGACGTCGCGTGGTCCCTGGCCACCGCGGCCCTCGGCGGGTGGCACCGGGGAGTCGTGCTCGCCCGCGACCGGGACGCCTTCCTCGACGGCCTGCGCGCCGTGTCCCGCGGCACCCCGACCGCCCTCGCCCTCACCGGCCGCGCGCCTGGTGGCCAGCGCCCGGTCCTGCTGTTCCCCGGCCAGGGCTCGCAGTGGCTCGGGATGGGCGCCGACCTGCTCGACTCCTCGGCCACCTTCGCCGAGCGGTTGCGGGCCTGCGAGGAGGCGCTGGCTCCGCACGTGGACTGGTCGCTCCAGGACGTGCTGCGCGGCGTCCCCGGGGCGCCACCGTGGGAACGGGTGGACGTCGTCCAGCCCGCGCTCTTCGCCATCATGGTGTCCCTGAGCGCCCTGTGGCGAGCGCACGGCGTCATGCCCGCCGCGGTCGTCGGCCATTCGCAGGGCGAGATCGCCGCGGCACACGTCGCCGGCGCGCTGTCCCTCGACGACGCGGCCAGGATCGTCGCACTGCGCGGTCAGGCACTGCGGTCGGTGTCCGGCCTCGGCGGAATGCTCACCGTGGGCCTGGACCACGCCGAGACGGAACGCCGGCTGGTCCGCTGGGCCGACCGCCTTGCGATCGGCGCCGTCAACGGGCCCCGCTCGACCGTGGTGTCCGGCGAACTGACGGCACTGGAGGAGTTCGCCACCGCCTGCGCCGAGGACGGGGTCCGGGCCCGCCGGGTCGGGATCGACTACGCCTCGCACAGCGCCCAGGTCGAGACGGTCCGCGACCAGCTCCTCGCCGACCTGTCCGACATCACCCCCCGCTCGTGCGGCGTGCCCTTCTACTCGACCGTCACCGGCGACCGGGTGGACGACACCGCGGCACTGGACGCGCGGTACTGGTACGAGAACCTGCGCCGCACCGTCCGGTTCGAACCGGCCACCCGCACCCTGCTGGACCACGGCCATCACGTGTTCATCGAGGTCAGCCCGCACCCCGTGCTGAACGTCGGCGTCGAGCAGACCATCGAGGCCGCCGGTGGCCAGGCCACGGCGATCGGTACCCTGCGCCGTGACGACGGCGGCCTCGACCGGTTCACGACATCCCTGGCCGAGGCGTTCGTGGCGGGCGTCGACGTCGACTGGTCCCCCGCCTTCGCCGGCACCACGCCCCGGGGGATCGACCTGCCCCGTCGGCAACCCGTCGAGCGGGGCTCCGCCGCGACCTCACCCGCGGAAGCCACCTTCTGGGAGGCCGTCGAGCAGCAGGACACCGCCGCGCTGGCCGACGCCCTCGGTCTGTCCACGGACGACACGGGCTCGTCCCTGGACGCGGTCCTGCCGGCACTGTCGTCGTGGCGGCGCCGGCACCAGGCCCACTCGACCGTGGACGCCTGGCGCTACCGGGTGTCCTGGAAGCCCGTTCCCACACCTTCGGCCGGAACACCGGCACGGACCTGGCTGGTGCCGGTGCCCGCCGACCACGAAGGACAGGAGCCGATCGGCGCACTCCTGCGCGCCCTGTCCGCACACGGACTGGACATCCGGCCCGTCGCCGTGGACCTGACCGGAACGGACCGCGCACAGCTCGCCGGGTGTCTGAGCGACGAGGCGGCCGGGTGCCAGGACCTGGCGGGGGTGTTCTCCCTGCTGGCCCTCGACGAGGCCCCGCATCCGCGTCACGCCGCCGTCAGCCGGGGACTGGCCGGCACGGTCCTGCTGCTCCAGGCCCTCGGCGACGCCCGGATCGACGCACCACTGTGGTGCGCCACCCAGGGCGCGGTGTCCGTGAGCGCGGCCGACCCGATCCGCAACCCGGGACAGGCGCAGACGTGGGGCCTCGGCCGGGTCGCCGGCCTGGAACACCCGCACCGCTGGGGCGGGTTGATCGACCTCCCCGAGGAACCCGACGACGGCGCCCTCAGGGCGGTCCAGGCCGTCCTCTCCGGCAACGGCGCCGAAGACCAGGTCGCGGTCCGCCCGACCGGTGTCCTCGCTCGACGACTGGTCCGAGCCACCCTGGGCGACGCCACACCCTCCCGCCGCTGGACGCCGCGTGGCACCACGCTGATCACCGGCGGCACCGGCGGCGTCGGCGCCCACCTCGCCCGGTGGCTGGCCGCCGACGGGGCCGAACACCTGGTGCTGACCAGCAGGCGCGGTCCCGAGGCCGAAGGCGCCGCGGAACTGCGCGAGGAGCTGGCCCGGTTGGGCAGCCGGGTCACCATCGCCGCCTGCGATGTCGCCGACCGCGACGCGCTCCGGAAGCTGATCGCCGACGTACACGCCGACGGGTCCCCCGTCCGCGCCGTGGTGCACGCCGCCGGCGTGGGGGCCTTCGGCGCCCTCGACGACGTCACCGTGGCCGACCTGAACGCCAACCTCGAAGCGAAGGTCGTCGGCGCGACCCACCTGGACGAGCTGCTGGGCGGTTCCGTGGACGCCTTCGTGCTCGTCTCCTCCATCGCCGGCGTCTGGGGAAGCGCCGAACACGGCGGCTACGCGGCCGGCAACGCCTTCCTCGACGCGCTGGCGGAACACCGCCGGGCGCGGAACCTGCCGGCCACGTCCGTCGCCTGGGGTGTCTGGGCCGGCGGCGGCATGAGCAGGGCGGAGGGCGTCGAGCAACTGCGGCGGCTCGGCGTGTTCGAGATGCCTCCCGAGCTCACCACCTCGGCACTCGCCGGCGCGCTCGACCGGAACGAGACCACGCTGACCGTGGCCGACATCGACTGGGAGCGGTTCGCGCCCGCCTTCACCATGTCCCGCCCGCAGCCGACACTGAACGAACTGGCGGAGGTGCGCCGCGCCCTCGGCCTGGACGGCGACCGGACCGGCGAACCCGATGCCGGCTCCGATCTGGCCCGGCAGCTGGCCGACCTCCCGGTCGCGGAACAGGCCAGAAGAGTGCTCGACCTGGTCCGCGGCCACGCCGCCGAAGTCCTCGGCTACGAGACGCCCGACGCGGTTCACCCCGAGCGCTCGTTCCAGGACCAGGGCTCCGACTCCGTCACCGGGGTGGAACTGCGCAACCGGCTCCAGGCGGCCGCGGGTCTGCGGCTGCCGGCCACCCTGGTCTTCGACCACCCCACCCCGACCGCCGTGGCCGACTTCCTGCTGACCCGGCTCGTCGGCGATCGTGCGGTGCGGCCGGTGCCTGTCGTGGCTCCGGCGTCCGTGGTGGCGGGCGAGGATCCGGTCGCGATCGTGGGGGTGGCGTGTCGGTACCCGGGTGGGGTCGCTTCGCCTGAGGACCTGTGGGAGTTGGTCGTCGAGGGCCGGGACGCGGTCTCCGAGTTTCCGACCGATCGCGGCTGGGACGTGGAGGGGCTGTACGACCCGGATCCGGACAGCCTGGGCAAGTCCTACACCCGGCACGGCGGATTCCTCGCCGACGCCCCCGACTTCGACGCCGAGCTCTTCGGGATCTCCCCACGCGAGGCACTCGCCATGGACCCCCAACAGCGCCTCCTCCTCGAAACCTCCTGGGAGCTGTTCGAACGCACCGGCATCGACCCACTGTCCCTGCGCGGTGCCCCCACCGGCGTCTATGTCGGGGCCGTGGCCCCCGACTACGTCACCGGCATGCCCGAGGTCCCCCATGTGCTGGAGGGCTACGCGGTGACCGGCAGCGCCGTCAGCGTGATCTCCGGTCGGTTGGCTTACACGTTCGGTCTTGAGGGGCCGGCGGTGACGGTGGACACGGCGTGCTCCTCGTCCCTCGTGGCCCTCCACCTGGCGGCGCAGGCACTCCGGCAGGGCGAGTGCACCCTCGCGGTCGCGGGTGGGGTGTCGGTCCTGTCGAGTCCCAAGGCGTTCGTGGAGTTCAGCCGGCAGCGCGGGCTCGCCGCCGACGGCAGGTGCAAGCCGTTCGCGGCCGCCGCCAACGGCTTCGGTCCCGCCGAGGGGGTGGGTCTGCTGTTGTTGGAGCGGTTGTCGGACGCCCGCCGCAACGGCCACCCGGTCCTGGCGGTGATGCGTGGCTCGGCCGTCAACCAGGACGGGGCCAGCAACGGACTGACCGCGCCGAACGGACCCTCGCAGCAGCGGGTGATCCGCCAGGCCCTGGCCAACGCCGGCCTGTCCTCCTCCGATGTCGACGTCGTGGAGGCGCACGGAACCGGCACCACCCTCGGCGACCCCATCGAAGCCCAGGCGCTGCTGGCGACCTACGGACAGGACAGGCCCGAGGACCAACCGTTGTGGCTGGGCTCGGTCAAGTCCAACATCGCCCACACCCAAGCCGCCGCCGGAGCGGCCGGCGTCATCAAGATGGTCATGGCCATGCGACACGGGCAGCTGCCCAAGACGCTGCACGTCGACGAACCCTCCCCCCACGTCGACTGGTCCGTGGGAGCCGTCCAACTCCTCACCGAGGCCCAGGAATGGCCCGAGGGCGACCGGCCACGCCGGGCGGCCGTCTCCTCCTTCGGCATCAGCGGCACCAACGCCCACGTCATCCTCGAACAAGCCCCACCCACGGACACCC